>JAVVPD010000005.1:36050-50574 GCA_036655975.1 Desulfovibrionaceae bacterium
AACTTCCCCCCTGCCTCACGGTCATTCGCAACACTCGAGGGAGCGTCTGGAATCAGAAATGCTTTAGTCTTGTCCGCCCAAATAGGCTTCGCGAATGCTTGGATCCGCCAGCAATTTGTCCGCCGTATCTTCCATAACCACATGCCCCACTTCAAGCACATAGCCACGGGTTGCCAGTTTAAGCGCCGCGCGGGCATTCTGTTCCACCAGCACTACGGTTACCCCGCTATTATTAATGGCCCGCACCGTTTCAAAAATAGACCGCACCAGCAAGGGGGCCAGCCCCAACGAAGGCTCGTCCAGCAGCAACACCTTGGGCTGCCCCATAAGCGCCCGCCCGATAGCCAGCATTTGCTGTTCCCCGCCGGAAAGTGTTCCCGCCATTTGTTCCCGCCGCTCTGACAGACGCGGAAACAAGTCATAAATCCAACGCAAGGTACGGGCCGACAGATCTTTGTCATCTATGGTAAAAGCCCCAAGGCGTAAATTTTCTTTCACACTCAGGGTTCCAAAAACCCGCCGCCCTTCCGGCGATTGGGTAATCCCCCGGCGCACCACCTCATGGCTGGGCAGCAAATGGAGGGCCTCCCCCGCAAACAACACCTCGCCCGCGCTCGGGCGCACCAAACCACTGATGCTCAACAGCGTTGTACTTTTCCCCGCGCCGTTAGCCCCGAGAATTGTGACAATTTCGCCGTCCTCTACCCGCATATTTATACCGTGCAACGCTTCAACATTGCCGTATTTAACGTGCAAATCGTGTAATTCCAATAATGCCATGCTCAACTCATATCCGGTTGTCGTCCACCCCAAGATAGGCTTCAATCACCGCAGGGTCACGGCGTACCACATCGGGCACATTCTCGGCAATTTTCACGCCGTGTTCCAGCACCACTAATTTTTCACATACCTGCATAACCAAGCGCATGTCGTGTTCAATCAGCAACACGGTAATGCCACGGTCACGGATGGCGCGAATAGTACCAATAAGTGCCTTTGTTTCTTGATCATTCATGCCCCCTGCTGGTTCGTCTAAAATAAGCAGGCGCGGATCTGTCACCAAGGCGCGCGCAATCTCCAGCAAACGCTGGCTACCGTACGACAGCGAACCCGCATTTTCCGCATATTTGTCGGCCAAACCCACAAAATCCAATTCATACATGGCGCGTTCCAGAGCGGCTTTTTCTTCGCGCTTTTGGGCGGGTAATTGCAGCATGGAGGCGAGCAATCCCGAGCGCAAACGGCAATGCCGTCCCGCCAATACATTTTCCACCACCGGCAATTGCTGAAACAAACGGATCGTTTGGAAAGTGCGGGCAACCCCCATTTCCACCACCACATGGGGCTTACGTCCTTTCAAAGACAAACCCTCAAAACAAATATCACCGTTTTCCGGTACATAATTCCCGGTAATGCAATTGAAAACCGTCGTTTTTCCCGCACCGTTCGGGCCGATAAGTCCCACAATACTTTCCGCTTCTACGGAAAACGATACGTCATTCACCGCCACGAGGCCGCCAAAAATTTTAGTTACTTCTTGTAAGTCCAGCAGGGGAACTTTTGTCACGGGCGCACTCATGCGTCACCCTCCTCGGGGGCAGGCGCTTTTTTCCCGGCACAATAAGGCAAGCGGCGCACATCGTAACGGCGTGGCAAGGGAGGAAACAAACCTTGGGGCCGCCACACCATCATCACCATCATGGCAAGACCAAAAACCAGCATTCGCGCGCCCGAAAGCTCACGCAGCACCTCCGGCAGACCAATAAACAAAAAAGAACTAATGAGCACGCCAACCTGACTACCGCCACTCAAAATAACCACGGCGAACACCACTACAGATTCTAAAAAACTGAATGACTCTGGAGCAATAATCGTCATTTTAGCCGCATACAGCGTACCCGCCATACCCGCCCAGAAAGCCCCCAGCACAAAGGCCATAAGTTTGTACTGCGCGATATTGATCCCCGAACCCGCTGCAGCGGTTTCATCCTCTTTAATATAGTTCAAAGCCCGCCCAAAACGCGAACGGGCAAGCCGCGCAAACAACAACACACTGGCCCCTACAATACCCCACACTAAATAATAAAATTGGATTCCCTTGCTGATTTTATAGCCAAAAATTTCAGGACGGCTCACTCCAAAAATCCCGTTGGCCCCGCCTGTCAACCCGCCTACGTCATTAATCAGGGCAATACGCACAATTTCCACAATCCCGATGGTCGCGATCAACAGATAATCGCCCCGCAGATGAATAATCGGCCGCGCCACCAGCAGCGCAAACAGCGCCGCCGCCGCCCCCGCCACCGGCAAAAGCCAGAAAATGGGCACCCCAAATTGGGTATTCAAAATAGCCGTCACGTACGCGCCCACAGCGTAAAAAGCCGCATGCCCCATATGGAATATGCCCGCCTGTCCCAGAATGACGTTCAGCGACAAAGCCAACAAAGCATACAAGCCCACACTCACGCACACGTCAATCCAGTATGCGTCCAGAACAAGGGGCAACACCAGCAGCACCGGCGCAAGCCCCACCGTGCAACAGCGTCTGATATTCATAATTTGTCCGCTACCCTCTCGCCCAAAATACCTGTAGGCCGGATAATCAAAATGAGTATCAGCACAAAGAAGGCAATGGCGTCTTTCCACGCAATGGCAATATAGGCAGCACTCATGGCTTCAATAACCCCGAGCAACAGCCCGCCCAGCATCGCGCCAGGAATATTGCCGATTCCGCCAAGAATAGCCGCCGTAAAAGCCTTTAACCCGTACGACCAGCCCATGGTAAAGTCTATCTGCCCATAGTACAGGCCCACCAACATGCCCGCCGCACCGCCAAGGCCCGGCCCGATCAAAAAAACCAGCGAGATAACCCTGTCCACATTGATGCCCATGAGTCGGGCCGCGCCTTGGTCAATCGCCACAGCGCGGATAGCCGTGCCCGTCTTGGTACGGTGAATAAAAGTATGCAGGGCAAACATCAGCGCCACCGTAGTGACAATGACCAGAATGCGTATTCCCGGTACGTCAAGACCAAACAAATTTACAGAGAAAGTGGGGCGTAAATCGTTAGGATAGACATAAAAACGCGCCCCATAGATGAGCATGATGGCATTTTGAAAAAATATGGACGCCCCGAGCGCTGACACCACAGCCGAAAGACGGCTTGCATTACGCAAAGGCCGATACGCCGCCCGCTCCAGCAGGCCCCCCACAAGGGCTACCAAAAAGGCTACCATGACAAAAACCAGTAGAATTGCCAATACCGGAGGCATCATGCCCGCCATATTGCTGGACACCAGCAGCGTCATACCTAAATAAGCGCCAATAGTGAACAAATCGCCGTGGGCAAAATTGATAAGCTTGAGCACACCATAAACCATGGTATAGCCCAAGGCTACCAAAGCATAAATGCCTCCCACAGCCAGGCCATTGATCAATTGCTGAAAAAATTCTTCCATATTTCCTATTCCACGATACGTGGGGCAGGCTTTGCCTCCCCAAAACTCATCAGCAGGGAGGCGCTTCCGCCCCCCTGCGTATGGAAAGTGTGCAGCCCCGCAGTATGATTACTTTTGGGCTTGCAGTATGAATACGCCCTTATCATTAACTATATATGTACGATACAATTCACTCACCCGATCGCCTTTTTTGTCGAACACAATTTCACCCGAAATGGCGTTCAGCGGTTTGGGGGCTGCTTTCAGATAGGTGGCAATGGCCTCAGGCGTCATTTTTCCCTCTTCAAGCGCGGCCACAATAACCTTGAAAGCATCCCCCGCTAATACCGCCCACACCGAAACGGGCAGTGTTTTGTAAGCAGATTGGAAGGCTTTCAAAAATTCTTTAGAGGTAGCGCTGTCCAGATCCTGCGGCAGGGGGGGGCTGATGAAAAAATAGCCCTTGGCGGCATCCGCGCCCGCAATTTTCACCAAATCTTGGTGATTGGCAGCGTCGCCCCCCATCATGGGAACGCTCCACCCCATTTCAGCTTTTTGCCGCAATAACATCCCCGTTTCTGGGTAATATCCGGTAAAAAATACCAAGTCTGGCTGTGCGGCCTTCAATTTTGTCAAAATAGCGGTATAGTCGCGCTCACCGGGGGTCAAGGCGTCGTAAAAGCCTACTTTCAGGCCCATTTTTTTCAGATCGTCACGGGTTTCCTGAGCTAAGCCTTTGGAATAGGAAGAATTATCGTGCAGCAAGGCTACATTTTTGTAGCCACCTGCGGCAATAACCTTAGCGGCAACAGCCCCCTGCTGGTCGTCACGCGGGCACACGCGGAAAAAATGCTTCAAACCTTTTTCGGTCAAGCGCACACTGGTGGAGCCTGTAGCAATTTGCACAAGGCCCGCCTCGTCTAAAATATTTTGGCTGGCCTCTGTCACTGCCGAACCGTAGGTGCCGATCACCGCCACAACTCCCGCTGAAGCCAATTTCTGGGCTGCAAGCGCCGCAGTACGCGGGTCACCCGCATCATCTTCCACCACCAAGGACAGGGTATTGCCCTTAATGCCGCCCGCTTTATTGGTTTCATCCACCAGAAGCGAAACAATGTTCTTCATATCTTGGCCTTCAGCAGCCCATTTTCCCGTCAGCGGGCACATCAGGCCGATCTTTACCTCAGCGGCCAGCACCTGCCCCACGAGCGGGCCTCCCCATAAGCACAAGAGGCAAAAGGCCAACATACATTGAAGTCTTTTCATGTTTTTCCCCTTCAGGTAGAATATATATACGCAAAAAAGCCCTGAGACTTCACGGACACATGGCGACACATGCCTGAAGTTGCCTGCTGTATACCTGTGCGTAAGCGCAAGCGGGCATACTATACGAAAAGTTGTAAAATCAAAACATAAAAAATCAGCGCACGTTGACCCGAGGAAGAAGTTTTTCCCCCAATTTGTCCAACAAGCATTCGAACACTCTTTGTCGAATACCCAAATGCTTCAGGGCAAAACCGTCAAGACGGCTGATAGTTTTATTTTCACTGGCGGCACGGTCAAAAAGATGGGCAAAAAAGTTGGCAAGGTGCACCCCGCACGCCAGTGTGGTGTGCGCCTCCGCTTGCAGGGGGGCATGGTGGTACTGCATGGCTGCGGTCAATTGGGCGGGCAAATGCCACAGGTTCGCCAGCCATGCGCTTACCTGCTCATGGCTGAAACCCAAAACAGCTGTTTCCGCTTCTTTGGCAGTCATGGTGCTGGCATACATAAGCGTAGAAATTTCTGCACATTGTTCTGGCAACTGGGTAGTAATAATAACTTTGCCAAAATCGTGCAACAAACCGGCAGTAATAAAATCCTCCAGCCCCGGCAAACGCAAATGAATTGCCACCTCACGCGCCGCAGTAGAACAGGCTATACTGTGTTCGCGCAGAAGCGATTGATGCTTCAGCATATAGTCCATGGCAACGGTAGAAATAATCAGGCCTTTAACTACATTCATCCCCAGCAAGGCCACGGCGTTTTGAATGGAAGCAATACGCCCCGGAAAACCATACAGGGCAGAATTGACCATTTTCAGCAACTTGGTCGTCAGCACTTGATCCCTGCCGATAATGGCGGCAACTTGGGTCATATTCGCCTTTTTACTTTCCATAAGCTCCATGGCTTCTTCAAGCACAGTGGGAAGCGTGGGAAGATTCCTTGAAGCCATAATCTTTTTTTTAAAAAATTGTTCCTTCTCGGCATTAACCATACTACATACCCCTGCTTATGCTGACTAGATGCGTACTTTAAAATGTTTCAAAAGTATGGCATACATGGACAACATAAAAGGATCTTCCCTATATTTTTCAAAAAGTTGGGGCAGTCTATCGTACACAGCTTGAGCATCATACCCTATATCAAAGCCAGGGACGTGTTTTCCCATGACAATAACCTCGTCAACACCTGCCATAAAAAAACGGCGCACCATAGCTTCATCCACAGTGCTGTTAGCATAGGCGAGTAATATTCCTTGGGGATTTATCACGTCATCCCCAATAACCATGCCAGTTTTTAAACTATCCAAAGGAATTTTTTGCATCCACCCAACCTTTCATGCCTTATCCAACATATTGTACTAGTTACTACACGAAGCCATCATACATGTAAACCGTGCAGAACAAGAGGCTATTGCTCAAGACACTCACAGTACCATGCTCCCGACAGCCGCGTGAGCTGTTTTGCTATTTCCAATTCTATAAGTAAGCTGTTCACCCGCGCTACAGGCAAATTCAACGCAACACACAAGGTATCCACATGTGTGCTACCGTGCTGGCGTACATAGGCCACTAAAGATCCCGCATCCCCTTCCGGCAAGGGACGGGCTGTGCGCGGCTTGACACCCTGCACGGGCACGGCGGGTGAAGGCACGGGCCGTGGAGAGGGCAAAGGGGGGCTCTCCCCGGCAGTCCAAGAATCAGAGGAAGCTCCATAATCCGGCCCCAATGCATCGCCGCTAATGCCATAATTTTCAAGAGACACGGCAAGATCGCGCATAATATCTTCTGCCGAAAAAACCACATGTGCGCCTTGGCGAATCAAATCCTGACACCCTTCTGACTGTTTACTGAACACAGGGCCGGGAATGGCATACACCTCACGGTTTTGCTCCAAAGCCAGACGCGCGGTGATCAGGCTACCGCTCCGCAAGGCCGCTTCCACCACCAATACCCCCAGTGACAGACCGCTGATAATTCGGTTACGAACCGGAAAATTACGGCCCATGGGCATGGTGCCGGCCGCGAATTCCGACACGAGCAGCCCTTCCTGCGCCAGTACCGCGTAAGCCTGTGCGTTGTTGGGCGGATAAATCACATCAATACCGGTACCGAGCACGGCAACAGATTTCCCCACTTCGCACAGGGCATGGGTGTGAGCGGCACTGTCAATCCCCAACGCCATACCCGAAACAATGGTGATACCGCATGCCGACAAGCGCCGCGCAATATTGGAAGACACCCGCAGCCCTTCCGGCGTGCACGAACGCGAACCTACCACCGCCACCGCAGGGGCGCGTAACAGTGAAAGGTCACCCTTGCAATACAGCAGAACCGGAGCATCGGGTAATTGCCGTAAAAGGGGTGGGTACATAGCGTCGTGCCACAAAATAATATGCGCGTCCAAACTTTGAGCGCTGTCCCACTCCAAACGTGCCGTAGTGCGCCACGAGCCGGACTGCACCTGAGCTTTTTTTGCAGCACTGATGCCGGCCTCGCCCCAACGCTCCATACACTGCATGGCGGCATAGGCCGACCCAAAGGTTTGCAGCAAGCGCGCACACGAGCGCGGCCCCATGCCGTGTGTATGACGCAAAGCCAGACTCGCCCAAAATTGGGTGCGCGCTTGCTCATCAAAAACAGTCCAAGGCAATGCCTTCATAGTCAACGGGCCAGACCGCGCCCCTTCACATAACGTGCCGCTTCTGAGGCAGGAAAATCCGCCAACACGGCTTTGTATTGCAGCACGGCATTGTCCTTATCTCCCAAACGAGTATAGGTCATGCCCGCCTTCAGCAGGGCATCGGCGCTTTTATGATGCCGAGGGTAGCGGCTTGCCACTTCTTTGAATTGCAACAGCGCGTCCGCATAGTTGCGCTGCGCGTATAGACATTCGCCGATCCAATAATAGGCGTTGGGGGCATAGCGTCCTGAAGGAAATTCCTGCAAAAAAGCGTTGAAACGCTTAATGGCCTCCGCCGACTGACCGCCACGGGCCAAAGCCAAAGCGGCAGAATACGCGCTTTCTTCACCCTTCATCTTGGGGGCCAATGGAGCCTCGGCTGCTCCCCGCGCCGCCGCCACGGGAGGGCTCACAGGCGCTGGTGTTAGCGCAGTGGTGGCAAGGGCCGTGGCGGACGGCTCGTGCCCTGCAGTGGGCTTTTCCGGCGGCAAAGCCAGTGACACCGCCGATTGCACAGGAACGGGCGTTGTGGGCGGGCTTGTCGCTGCCGCAACGGGTGCGGAGGCTGACGGAGCGGACGCGCTAAGGTTGGGCACAGGGGCAGGCTTTGCGCTAGGTGCCGAAGCCGCCGTTGGCGGCAGAGCCAAAAAAGTATCGGAGGGGGCCTGTGGAGAGGCTGGCGGAGCAGGCGTGGGCGGTGCCACGGGCGCTGGAGAAGAAGAAGGGGAAGGCGCGGCCCTTGTCACCGTAGCTGAGGAAGCGGGAACGGCAGAAGCCACAGGGGCAGGCGCGCTCTTTGTGGAGGCAAGCCCCCCGGAAGGTGCGGCTTCCAGCGGCTTGTAGCTCCCCGCCTTAACCGTGGGCACAACCATATATTGAGTTTTTTTACCCCTCAGCGTTTTTACTTCAAGACTTGTCACTTCTGTGGAAAGCTCGTCAATGCGTTTGTCCAACGCGCGGACACTTTGTTCCAATTCTTGCATATCCGTACGTGTCGCCACAGCGTCATGCTCTGCTTCTACCACCCTATTTTCAAGTTTACGGTTAGCACAGGCCGCGCAGAGCATAATGATACCCAACACCAAAATTTTTTGTATCCAGCGCATAGTTTCCCTCACAGCATGCAGCACTTTATAGACACTTCGTACCCTACGGGAGATAGATACGAATTTCAAGGCTCTTGCACCAATAGAAATTTTAAGGCAAAACCACGGGGACAGTTGTTAAGGGAGTTCGTTGCCATGAATATAGACCTAGGAATATTCCAGAGTTTTTTGCAGCCTCTTGGTATTGCAAGCCCTGGGATTCAATTGGCTCTTGATATATTGACCGTCATTCTACCCCTGACCGCCCTGTCCGCACTGGCAGGCCTCCCCTTCATCTCGCTCACGGCGGAGGTTCTAGGACAGCTGCGGCAGCGCGCATTTTATGATAAAGGTGCGCGCCAGTTGGCGGCTTTGGCCGCACTGCTCGGCTGGCTGTTTACCCTTGGGGGAGGGCTGCTCGTCTGGTCACGGCTGGACACCGCAGCGCGCTACCCTGCGGTGGTGCAGGGCTATGTGGTATGGTATGCCTGTATCATCACCGCTACCTTGTGCCTGAGCCTGCACTATACGCTGTGGAAAACCCTACGCAACTGGCGTTTGTGTCATCAAAATTTGGCTTTTGTGGGAGGCTGCTGCGGCGCTATAGCACTGTATGCAGGCCTGAGCCTGTTGGATAATGAATGCCGCATTGACCAAGGTTTACCTGCCGCCCCCGATATGTGGGCGCTCTTTGTCCCCCACTATCCCTCTCCCCTATGGAATATTTTATACTATTTGCCTTCACTGGCCGTGGGGCTGGGGGCGGGTTTGGGCACCCTATGGCTTTTGTTACGCCGCAAACGCGACGATTACGGGCGTGATTACTACAACACCATCCTGCCATGGTGCGCCACATGGGCCCGCAATGCTTGGGTGCTCCTGTGGCTTATTTTGCTCAGTTTCAGCCTCATGGATATATTCCTTACCTGGCAGGAAGGCGAAAGCCCCTTCCTGCTGGACGCGGCTATTTTTCAAGCACTGCACATATTGTTGTGGGCACTGCCAGCGCTGTTATGGACCATGGCCGCCCGCTCCAAAACCCCTTTACGCCATAAGCTGACCCTTATTTTTGCCCAGAGTATCGCCATGGCCTTCACGGTACCCTTGTGCCTTAGCCTGATATAAAACCGTATTACGCACATGACAGGAGAAAACATGCCCACACCTCTTGCCTCCCCCACCCCTTCTTGGACCGCTGACCCGCGCGTACGGTGGGCTGTGGCACTTGTCCTGCCCGGTGGCGCGGCGGTATGGCTGCACAGTCTCGGGCTGGGGGTTCCCTTAGTGCTGTTTACCCTAATCACCCTATGGGCTTTGTGCCTATGGGCCATGGAACTCTTGCCCGATGCGCTGGTGGCGGTGCTTATTCCTATTTTATATATTGTCACTGGGGTTGGTAAACCCGCACAGATTCTGTCGCCATGGACCCTTTCCATCGGCTGGTTGGTTCTCGGCGGGCTGATGATCGGCGCGTTTATGATGAAAACAGGCCTCGCTCGACGTTTGGCCTTACGCAGTATTCAGGCGGTGGGCGGTTCTTTTCTCCGTTTACTGTGGGGTATTTTACTGGCAGGGCTGATTATGGCCCCATTTATTCCCTCAGTGCTCGGGCGCAGTTCCATTCTAACCGTTGTATGTATCGGGGTATGCCAAGCTCTGGACTTAAAAAAATATTCCCGTGAAGCGTCCGCCGTCATTCTGGCGGGCTTTGTGGCGGTGGCAGCTCCCAAACTGGCCTTTCTGACAGGCGGTGCCGATATTGCCATGGCCATGAATCTGGGCGCACAGGTAACCGGCGTACAGGTCACTTGGCTACAATATAGTCTCCACAATTTTCTCCCTGCGCTGCTCTACGGCATCTTAAGCATGTTGTGTATTATTGTGATGCTACGCCCAAAAATTGAAGCCTCCGTCTACCCTATTATCAACGCGCAATTGGCAAGCCTTGGCCCCATGAGCCGCAATGAATATAAGAGCATGGGCCTATTATGTTTGCTACTGCTCCTCTTGGTTTCAGACAGCCTGCACGGTGTTAACGTGGGCTGGATCATGCTCCTTTTGCCCTCTCTGGCTTTTTTTCCCGGCATAGGCCTCTTGGATAAACAGGATTTTGGTAAGCTCAATTTTACAGCAGTTTTTTTTATTACCGGTTGTATGAGCATCGGGGCGGCGGCTAAAGCAAGCGGCATGGATAAAGTGCTGGCTGACAGCTTATTACCCCTACTCAGCGGTTCGGAACTCTACACGGTTATGGCAACCTATGTAGCGGGCATCGGCTTTAACGCCTTGCTCACCCCCTTGGCGGCATACGCCTCACTGACCACCGCGCTCACAGAAATAGCCATCCAATTGCAGGTGCCGCCGCTACTCGTGCTCTACACCTATAATTACGGGCTGGATCAATATCTTTTTCCTTACGAATACCCCGTGCTGCTGTTCTTTTACGCCACAGGCTATGTCTCTTTGAATACCGTCATCAAAGTGATGGGGCTACGCATGCTGGTGGCTGCCCCCTTTATAGCGGGCATTGCCTATCCGTATTGGAAATATTGCCTGCAATAACCCTTAACGGGCCGCCTTCCAACGCTCATAGCTGTTGAGCAGCCTTTGCACTTGCTGGGGCCCCTGCTGCTGAATATCGTATTGATTCAAAATAGTGTTCCGAGCAGCCTGACAAAGAGGCTCCATCAACCTTGCCCTTTCCAGCAAGCCACTCACCGTGCGCGCGAGGGCATCCGCATCCCAAAAATCGCACAAAAAACCATTTTCCCCGTGCCGGATAATTTCACGCACAGGATCTGTATCAGAGCCCACCACCAGACAGCCGCAACTCATAGCCTCAAACAAGCCGGACGACAGCGCAAAAGGCGCGGTTAAGTACACGTGCACCGTCGAGGCACGTAGCAAAGCACGATATTCCGCATAGGGCCGGAAACCCAAAAAATGAACGCGGGCTTGTTCCTCCTTTGTCAAAGCAGACAAAGAAGGCAAAACTTCGGGCAGAGGGGATTTTTCTTTGCCCGCATCTGTGGCCCCCGCCATGATGACAATATGGCACTGGGGCCGAGCCGCAAGGATGGCCGGAATACTTTTGACAAATTGCCCAAAACCGCGAAAAGCCTCCAGACTGCGCCCCGCAAAGGTGACCAATTCTGCATGAGGGGGCAGGTCGCAATCTCGGAGGGGTTCACGCTCCGGCGAAGGTGAAAAAAACTTCGTATCCACCCCTTGTGCTAATACGTGAATGGATTTCGCCAAACAGGCTGGAAATTGTTCTTTTTGCCACTGGGTAAAAGTGAAGGCAAAATCACAGTCAGACAGCGTGTTAAACTGACACCAGTTACGCGCCCTAGCGGGAGCGAAATCTGCCGGCGGACGAGCCTTGCCCTCGGCAA
The DNA here is from genome assembly GCA_036655975.1 of Desulfovibrionaceae bacterium. GTDB lineage: Bacteria > Desulfobacterota > Desulfovibrionia > Desulfovibrionales > Desulfovibrionaceae > CASQEL01. The sequence goes on from JAVVPD010000005.1 coordinate 47,913, forward strand.
AAAAAGTATAGTTCTCGCCCTTGGTATAGAACCAGTCCGCATAGACAGCGCGAAAAGCATCGGGAAAAATATCCCCCACATACAGCGCGTGCCCCCCTCCAGAAGACGCACACACGATGTCGGGTTTAAAGCCCTGTCGCTGTATACGTAGCATGGCGTTAGCCGTGCAGGCCCCTCGGCGTAAAGACAACAACATTTCCCGTTCTGCGGGATCGGCGTTTTCCACCGCTTTGGGGGAGCCCACCAGCAGGGGACGTACCCCCGCAATTTTTACCTCCCGCCGCTGACGTTCTGCCAAAAACAAGGTACTTGTATGCTTCAATGCACCAAAATATCTTGCAATATATTGAAACTGCCCGGGAAAAGACTGGTGAATAAAAAGAATATGCATGCGCGCCCCCGTAGCGAAAAACGCTACTCATGATATATACGATACTGCAAATCAAGTATATGCCACACCATACAAAGATGGGAGAATCTGACACCGCTACGGGAAGAACAAGGCTCTCGTTCGAGGCCCTGCTCGACAACACTATATGACTATTCTTCCAGTAAGTAAAGCTGCATACATGCCTGCTCTCCAGTTCCCTAGCCCGCTGATACCTCAGGGGCGACCGCGCAACATGCCTTGATACAAATATAGAATAACATATTATACATAGCTTTACGCATAACTAGCCCCGTCAAAGCGCGCACGGGCAAATGAAAAGTGGACAGTTATATGGGCACGCGATATACTTCACCCCACAGTAAATACACCTGCAAACATTTGTAATCATTTATAATAATAAATATTATAGTGAAAACACCCTGGGCTTACTTTTTTCTCCCCAAAGGGTGGGGGAATGTACCCTACAAAAGCGCATAGCTATCGCCCCCATGGAATAAAAAACGTGTTTATACAAGAGTGAGGTTAGCTCTTTGCAAGCAAAAATGGTTATTTTTATCATGGGTGTATTGATTATATGCCTAGGTTTAACCATGGTATTTCCCCTCTTGGTGTCCCTATATTATCAGGACGGGGCCACCATGGCCTTGGGTTTAAGCCTGTTGACCGTTGTGGGCGTGGGGGCGGTGTTGACTTGGGGCGCACGGCATCGGGAAAAAACGCTCTTGTCGCACCGTGAAGGCCTGGCGATTGTGGGCTTGTGCTGGATAGCCGCCTCACTGGCGGGGGGTCTCCCCTATATTTTGGGCGGGCATATATCCTTTACGGATGCGGTCTTTGAAAGCGCTTCCGGCTTCACCACCACGGGCGCGTCTATTCTGAGTGATGTCGAGAGCATGCCCAAGGGCATACTGCTGTGGCGCTCGCTGACGCACTGGCTCGGCGGCATGGGGATCATTCTCCTTTCGCTGGCTATTCTGCCCCTGTTCGGCATGGGCGGTATGCAATTATATAAAGCCGAAGTGCCAGGCCCTTCCCCCGACAAATTGACCCCACGCTTGCAAGATACCGCCATGTTATTGTGGAAGGTCTACGGCCTGTTAACTATTGTGCAGATTATCCTACTGATTCTCGCGGGCATGGACACTTTTGATGCGGTAAACCACACCTTTGCCACGGTGGCGACCGGGGGTTTTTCTACCAAAAATACTTCCATCGCGGCCTTTCCAAGCCCTGTTATTCAATGGATTCTCATCGTATTCATGTTTCTGGCGGGTATCAACTTTGCCCTGCACTACAAATGGCTGCGTGGCGATTTCAAAGTATACCGTCTGGACAGAGAATGTGTGCTCTACACCGTGCTGATTTTTTTGGGCGGCGCACTGATTACGCTGGGGCTGGTCTGGCGGGGGGTAATGCCCTTTGACACTTTGTCCAACATAGAAGCCACCGTCCGCGCGGCCTATTTTCAAGCGGTATCCATTTGTACTACCACAGGTTTTGTGAGCGAAAACTTTGCCTTGTGGCCCGCCGCAACCTTATGCGTCTTATTATTTTTGATGTTTTTAGGCGGCTGTGCGGGCTCCACCAGTGGTGGTATGAAGGTGATGCGTATTCGGGTGTTGTACGAATTGATCAATCAGGAAATTTTCCGTTTAGTACACCCGCATTCGGTACGGCATTTAAAAATGGGCGGGCAAACGCTGGCTCCCACGGTGGTTACGGGAGTAGTAGGATTTATCCTCCTGTATTTGTGTATTTTATTTGCATCCACCTTTATACTGACCATTTTTGAGCTGGATTTAGTCACCGCCTTCACCGCCACTCTCACCTGTCTGTCCAATGTTGGGCCTGGTCTGGGTTCGGTAGGCCCCGTGGAAAACTTCGGGCACTTGCCAAACCCCGTAAAATGGGTATTAACTTTGTGTATGCTTATTGGAAGATTAGAGATTTACGCCATTTTTATTCTTTTTGTACCGGAATTCTGGAAGCACTGAATTTTGTAAAGGAAGCTATGTCCGTTATCACTGTTATAAAAAATAGCCGTAAAAAACAATGGAGCCTTGGGGTCGTGTTGGCGTTGGCGGCTGTGAGTTTGTTTTTTATCATCCGACCGCATTCCACCACCACACGTCCCCCAGCAGCGCCCTTACCCGTGCGCGTTGCCCCAGTGGAAGTACAAAATATCCCCGAGTATTTGAACGGATTAGGAACGGTTATCCCTTCCCAAACGTCTCTTGTACGCAGCCGCGTGGACGGCACCCTGTTGCGTTT
>JAVVPD010000006.1:0-24107 GCA_036655975.1 Desulfovibrionaceae bacterium
TGCGTATGGGCATCCAGCCTATAGCTATGCCTGCTTTTGCCTTCAGCAATATGGTGTTTGAAACAGATGTGGCTGCCGTCGCCGCCAGCTACACGTTTAATGATACAGTGGCTCTCACCGCCACTTGGATGCGCCCGTATAATGACAATTGGAGCGGCACTAGTTCTCCTACAGGCTATATGGACAACTTTGACCTGTTTTCCCTCGTGTTGCCCATGCGTTTTGAAGGCGTCAAGGTAACACCTTGGGCTATGGCGGGAGCGTACGGGCCGAATGTTGCGCGGCGTGCCGATAATAACGATTTTTTTAATCCTCAAAAGCCTCATGACGTGAGTCCCGTCAACATTAATATGTCTGGGCAGCCTGGGGACGGTCTTTTTTGGCAGGAAGGCATGCTACCTGCAGCTTTCAGTTCTTCCAAGGATCGATCCAGTGTTTTCAGCCATCAATACACGTCCGTGGGATGGGGAGGGGCCAGTTTTGACGTGACGACGCTGTCCCCATGGCGTTTCGCGGGGGATTTTGTCTACGGTACGGTGAACAGCGATCGGGATTACCTCAAGCGTTCCGGGTGGTACGGCACACTGCTAGCAGAATTCAAGGGAGACTGGGGAACCCCCGGCCTCTACGGATGGTATTATAGCGGGGACGACAGCGATCCGCATAACGGATCTGAACGCATGCCTACAGTATCCACCGCCAACAATTATTTCAACTGCTTGTCTAGCTTTGGTTATCGCGGTACGGCGGGTATTGGCGGCGGAAAGGGTATCTTGGGCGGCGCGCCGGACGGCGTATGGGGCGTGGGCGCACGCGTTGCGGATCTAAGTTTTGTGGAAAATTTAAGCCATGTCTTTCGCGTGCACTATTTGGGCGGCACTAACAACACCAAGATGGCCTCCTACATTACTGGTCGCAAGACTACGGATAATGCGGGCCGTCCGATATATCGCAATAACACGGACTTTAACTCCCCCGTGGGCGTGTACATGACAACGGCGGACACGGGTCTTGAACTCAACTTTGATAGCAAATACAAAATATACGACAATTTCAACGTAGTGTTTGAACTGGGCTACATTCATCTGTGGATGGATGACAGCGTGTGGGGCCGTTACCAAAACATCGCAGGGAATAGCCTGAGCTACAAAGATGCGTGGAAGGCCAATCTCGTATTAACATATGCGTTTTAAATTCTTGTAAAAATATTCACGCGTTGCTGATATTTCAACGCACACACAAAAAAAAGACCGAGATGTTCATTTTCATGAAGCATCTCGGTCTTTTCTGTTCAAATCTGAACTTATATTCTGGACTTATATATGGTGCCGAGGGCGGGACTTGAACCCGCACAGCATTTGCCACTACCACCTCAAGATAGCGTGTCTACCAGTTCCACCACCCCGGCACAGGGAAAACTTATTTTGTTGCAGGCCCTGCCGGTGCCACAGGGGCCGCTGGGGCAGGTTCAGCAAGAGGCTTAATAGGCTCAGGAACAACAGGAGGCTGCGTTTCCTCAAGTTTAACATCCAAAATGACCGACTGATCCACGGGGCGTGAGCTGGTCACATAGGTGTAGCTTAGGGAAGTAATCACAAAGAGTACAGCCATAAAAGCGGTCAGCTTGGCAAGCATGCCGCCCGCACCACCACCACCAAAGACTGAGGAACTCCCTCCCCCAAAAATAACGCCCATCCCTTCTTTGCCCGATTGCAGCAAAACGAGAATTACAAGCAACACGCATACAATAATATGCAGCGTTAAGATAAGTGTCTGCACGAAATCCTCCTCATGAGACAAAACAAAACCTGTTAGATATATTCAGGCGGTATATTTTTACACACTGCCTGCCAAAACCCTTGGGGCGGGCGTCACCTCAAGCAGAGACAATCTGCTTGAAACTTTCTGATTGTAAAGAAGCACCTCCTACCAGTACTCCGTCCACATTGTCAAGCTGTATAATAGCTGAGGCATTGTTCGGCTTGACGCTTCCGCCGTATAAAATACGGACTTGATGCCCCAGAACTTTGCCAAAACGTGCTACCAGTAGGGTTCGTACCAAGGCATGAGTTTCCAAAATTTCTGGTAGGCCCGCCACTTTGCCGGTGCCAATGGCCCACACGGGTTCATAGGCAATAGCAATATTTTCTGCAGAAACATCCGCTGAAAGTTTGGACAAGCCTAAGGTAATTTGGCGTTCCAATACGGCATGCAGCTGCGTGCCTTCGCGCTCCGCAAGCGTTTCGCCAATGCAAAATACCACATTCAGGCCCGCGTTCAGCGCAAATGCGGTTTTTTCTCCCACCTGCGTGTCTGTTTCGCCCAGAATATGGCGGCGTTCCGAATGTCCGGTCAGCACCCATGTTGCCCCCGCCTCACAAAGCATGGCGGGGGAAATTTCTCCGGTAAAGGCTCCCTCCGTGGCGGGGTAAACATTCTGCCCCCCCACCGCCATGCCCGTAGCACCTTGCAAGGCTTGCACTGTGGCGCTGATAGCCGTAAAAGGAGGGAATATGAGCACTTCACGCCCTTCCGGTGCGCTATTGTTGAGCAGAGTTGCTAATTCACAAGCCGTGGCAGCCGCTTCCGCAGCCGTTTTGTACATTTTCCAGTTTGCGGCCATGAGCTTACGCATTGAAACCTCCACGAGGATTGTTATTCAAAAACATATTGATAAATCAAGGCGTCTTCACCAGTATCAGCATAATATTTAGGACGCAGCCCCACCTGCGTGAAGCCCAAGGCCTGATACAAGGCTAAGGCCGCACAATTATGGGGGCGTACTTCCAGCACAGCTCTGTGTATGCCCATTTTATGGGCTACTTGCAACATAAGGGTCAATAAACTTTTTCCGTGGCCTTGTCTGCGGTGGACAGGATCAACGGCAATATTTAATATTTCCAGCTCGTCAGCGGCGTGATAGATGGATATATAGGCCATAAGACCTTGCTCACCGTATAAACCGAAGGCTGCAAAGCTTTTTTGGGCAAAGGCTTTACCAAATTGCTCCGCCGACCACGGCATGCTGAAACACAGCTGTTCCAGTTGCGCCGCCGCCGTGATATCCGCCGCGCTTAAGCGCAAAAATTGTACACCCGCAGGAGATAAAGTATTCATGTTCAGCACGTATTCACAGCTTCCTCACGCTGAAGGATTGATTGAAGTTATTGATTCCCACGACAAGCCCTTTTTGCTTATGCCTAAGGCTGAAGTTCTCGCCCAGAACCTGTCGCACCGAGTGGTGATGGTGGCCCTGCGTAACCGCGAAGGGCGCATTCTGGTAACTCACCGAGGTGCCACCATTGACACCGAACCCGTCCGTATTTGGGGGCTTTCCGCCAGCACCCGCGTGCGGGCTGGAGAATCGCGCATTGACGCTGCCCTGCGGGCACTTTCTTTTGATGCGGGCATCAACACCGCCCAATTGATATATGGGGCGGGCAAAGCGCCCCATATTTTGGGGACAACATCCTTTGACCTATTGCATATTACCTTATTTATTGCCGAGTCCGCTACCGCTCCCGGCACGGTTGAGCCTGAACAAAATGCCGAGGTCATGTTTTTGGACAAGGACGAATTGGAAGGCATGGCTCAACATTTTCCCGACATGCTCTCCACCGGCCTGTTGTGGGCAATCACCTCCGGTGCTTTATTTTCCCGCACCAAGGCTCACGCAAAAACAGAATAAAAATACGTGCTGCCCAAAATTTAAAGCATTTTTGATTCCAGACGCTCCCTCCGGCGCTTTACGGCGAAAGTAAATTTTGCCTACGCCTACGGTGTGGGCGACGGTTCCCGTCGCCAGAGCATTTAGCTATTTTCAATAGCAAAATGCTCTGGGCTAATTAATATATACTAAACTATATAATTTGCGATCTTCCAAAGTTTTCCCCGTACCGCGCAATACTGTGGTCAGGGGGTCAGCGTCTACAATAACCTTCAAACGGGTTTCACGGGCAATAAGTTGATCCAGTCCTTTCAATAATGCGCCCCCTCCTGCGAGCAGCATACCGTTACGGTACACATCGGCAGAAAGTTCCGGCGGGGTTTTTTCCAACACCGTAAACACCGTGTTTAAAATAGCCCCCACGCATTCACGCAGTGCCTCGCGGATATGCCCCTCAGACACACGCACCACCTTGGGAATGCCCGATAAAATATCTTTTCCCGAGACTTCCAGCACCGGTGTGTTCCCCATAGGCATGGCTGAACCAATAAGCACTTTTACTTTTTCTGCCGTATTTTCACCAATGGCAAGCCGAAACACGTCCTTAAGATAATGCTGGATGGCAGTATTCATCGCATCCCCAGCTATCCGCACCGAAGCCGATGTCACAATGGCCGACAAGCTGATGACGGCCACCTCACTGGTGCCCCCGCCGATATCCAACACGAGATTACCTAAAGGTTCGTGCACGGGCAAATTGGCCCCGATGGCTGCGGCCATGGGTTCCTCAATTAAAGAAATGCTCCGCGCACCCGCAAGTATAGCCGAATCAATCACCGCGCGCTTTTCAACCTGAGTAATCCCCGAGGGCACACAAATAACCATATTAGGCCTGACAAGGCGCCCGCCCTTGATGGCTTTATGAATAAAGTACGCGATCATGTCACGGGTTACGTCAAAGTCGGCAATAACACCGTCTTTCATGGGTCTGATAGCTCGCACCCGCTGCGGTGTACGCCCAAGAAATTCCTTGGCTTCACGCCCTACAGCCAACACCTTCTTTTTTTGTACATCAATAGCAACAACAGAAGGTTCGTTGACAATAATGCCGTCTTTGCGTGTGTACAAAAGTGTATTGGCTGTGCCCAGATCCATGGCGAGATCTTTGGCAAAAAAACCCAGAAGGTGACGTAACATTATTCTTCCTTAAAGGAATGAAAGTCCTTATCCGCATCGTACGGAACCGAGCCTTGACTATGCACCTGTGCTTTGGGCAGCATGCCACGTAATCTATTTTTGAGATACAAGTTTTCCAGAAAAAGCGCTAGATGATCAACGCATTGGCGCACAAAAGAACGCAAAGCTTCATCCATTTCACACGATTGAGTATTTGCAAGGCACAAAACGCCACGCGTACTTTTGCTCAATACCACGGGCATGCAGATAACCGCTTGAAAATTAGGTATGTTTGGAATTTTTCCAAACAACAAGGCGGCAGGGCTGCCCCCAGTTCCTTCCGAAAACACCGGCTGCTCGTCGCGGAACACCCACCCCACAATCCCACTGCTGGTGGGCAGGTTTAGGGCTTCTGTGCCGTCCAACAACAAACGGGCGGATTCACCCTCAATGGTGTAATTTTCGCCGCTATCATCAATGGAAGCGAAGGCGCAATATTCAAAATTTGTGGCCTCTGCCAGTGTACGCAAAAAATTTTGCAAAAATGCGGGCCAGCGCTTATAGTGAAAGCGCAAATCTTGGATAATCCCCAATTGTGCAAAATATCGCGGGATATCCCCCGCTAAGGCTTCACGTCCTTCTCCGGCCTGTTGCTTGGAGATTAATTCTGCAAAAAGCTGTAAAATTTTATAATCTTTGTCGGAAAAAGAATATTGCCGCTTGCTGTCCACGCACAAAGCCCCCCCAGAGGGAATAGGCCAACCCATAAACGCCTTAATTGAGGCTTCTTCTCCCTCTTCATAATAGCCCAAGTGGCTTCGCCGCTGATCAAAATTGGGAAGCAACAGAGGCTGTCTGTTGCGTAAAATCCACCCTACAATTCCTTTTCTGAGTAAAACGGACGAGGCAGGCGCTACTTTGTCTCCTAAACTAAAAGCTCCAACCATTTCATAATGTTCACCTTGTTCGGACGGCAAAAAAAGCACCGCCGAATAGGCATCAAACACGCTGCACACGATACTCAAAACATGCTTATGACAAGGATTGGTCTTCATAATAATTGTGTCTTTCTATTTTTTATCCGAACTATAAGTTTTTATAGATATTTTTACACTAAACAACATACAAAAAGCGCTTTTTATAACGTACTCAGAACTTTAGCAAAGGCAAACCCGACTCGCAACTTCTTTCTTGAAGAGCCACTTGAGTTTTTCGTGTGAAGATGAGCCGCAAGATTACACTGGAAATTTTTTCAATACGTATATATACTCGTCTCAAGATGTGCATATTCAAAAAACGATAATTCTTAAAGAGACACTTGAAGGGATACCCCAATGTCTACCGAATGGGAAAAAATTTTCAGCAAAAGTCAATGGCCCTGGAAAGACGGCTATAGTTTTGCTGACAGTATAGACATTAATTCCCTTGAGACGCTTAAGAATTTTTTGGATTTTGTGCATATTAGGCATTGTCTTGTAAAACCCTATTTTGAAGAAAAAAACTATCCTCTTGTAGAAGCCCGTGAATTATTGCCTTCATTTGAGGGCGATATGTGGGAATATAAGAATCTCCCCGGCTTTTCCTTAGTTGCTTTTGCCCGCCCTTTGGAATATTTTTCCGAAATATTCCAGTACGACATGCTCTATCCCATAATGAATTCGGTGACAACCGCCACAGGGGCATCTTGCCCTCTGGAGGGGCAGGTCATTGCCCAAAATGTGCAAACAATGGCGGCCCGCTTGCCCCGCTTTTTGCATGAAAGCTTCCGCGCAAAATTCAACAAAGTAGATACGGCCGTTCTGGACTATTATCCCGCCTTATTGCCTTTTTTACTCAATATGGATCGGGGGCAGGTGCTGGCTTTGGACAGTTTTGGACAATTCCATCTGGCAGGAATTTTTGCGTCCTTCCCCTCGGATATTGATAATGAACTCAAGCGATTTGGCATGCGTATTGGCAAATTTGAATTTGGCGATAACGAAATGTACGAGCGCAACCGGATGTTTGTCTACCAATATCTTATGGAATTATACGGCTTCCCCATCGTTTCTGAACGGCGCACCTCCAGCGCTCTTTTCGCCCGCCGCCTGCATAAAATAGGCGAACATTTTTTATTGCGGGTTTTAGGTCAGTCAGACCGCACCCTCACAACCTACATAAGCACGGGAGAAGCCCGCCGATATCCGCACTTAGAAAAAATTGCCCTCATTAAGGTGGATCCTGATCAGGAAGAAGCCCTCACCGCTATCCGCGCGGGAGGCTTTTTTTTGGATGCAAAAAAACGGGTGGTGATTATCCGAATCCATTACCGCCAGCACGGGTTTAATAGCAGCAACGTGCAACAAGATCGTGCCTTGTCGGTATCCAGTCAAGAAATTATTCACCCGTATACCGGTGATGTTTTACGGGGCTTGAATATTATCAAGGACACCACCAACATGTTCTTGCGTCTTAACGACATTGTCCGTGGGGAATTCACAGGGCGCATATTGTATAAACGTACTGAAATTATTGAAAATACTGACACTGAAGACAAAAGGCTTAAATTCCTGTATACGTGGCTTTCCAAGCATCAGCGCCGCATTATTGGCTATAGCGATAATTTTTTTGCCAATGTCAGTAAGGTCGTCACCTCGTATCTTAACGCGCCGGAAAATGACGAAAACTTTGAACAACATCGTGAATTGCACCGCGAAGTCTGCACCCGTTTCAGCTATATCCAGCAAGCACGCAAAGTACGCATTTTAGAAGATTTAGGACAAAGAATGTATAAAGGGGTTCGCATCAGTTATCGTAAAATGATGCTGGAATGCTTGGAATTACTCAATGAATTACGTTTTGAAATTGTAGACTATTTTCCCCCGCTGGTTGACGCTATTGTAGATACTATTGAAAATATTTTATCCGATACGTATCTGGTGCACAGTTATATCGACCCCGCTGAAGACAGCCTTACAAGGGCTGGCGCGGAGATACGCAAACATTATGGGCGCCTGATCTCTCTGCTAGATATTTTTAAAGCTGTGCGTAAATCGCGCTATACCACAGAAAGCGGACGCAAAGGTACAGACAAAAATTTCTATGTGGTCTGATTCTATTATGTATTCCGCACACCATTTTATGTGAAGAGCCTAGCTACTATGCCTAAACACACCTTTTATTTACCCCCAGCGGCGTGGACAGAACCCTACACCCTCCCCCCACAAGAAGCACGGCATCTGGTGCAGGCCTTACGCCTCAGTACGGGTGAAAAAATTCGTGTGCTCGACGGAGAAGGCCGTGTAGGCATTTTTACGGTTGCCACCGTGCACAAACAACACGTAACCCTACAGCCGGAAAGCGAAATACACGTTCCCCGTCAGCCCGCGCAGGCCATTATGGCTTTAGCGTGGAGTAAGGCGGTGCGGCGGGGATTTTTTATGGAAAAAGCCGTGGAACTGGGGGTACACAGTATCTGGCTATGGAATGCGGATCACAGCCAAGGGCGTATGCCGGCAGAAGTCAAAGAGGCGTGGTTTGGGCAAATGGTGGCCGGTGCCAAACAATGTGAGAACCCGTGGGTGCCACATGTGGAAACACTCAGCGGCGGGGTTGACCAATTGATAGCCCACACCGCCACTGTGGACAGGCGTATTCTTCTGCTCGAACATCAGAACGGTATCCCCATGCTTTCCGCGCGTGAAGCGGGCCAGCAAGGAACAACGGTCTACGTTATCGGCCCAGAAGGGGGATTTTCCGCCCGCGAACTGGCGGCCCTGCCGCGTGGCGGTTTTCAGGCTGCCAGTCTTGGTAAGCGCATTTTACGTTGTGAAACCGCCGCCATGCTCTGTTTGGGTATTCACTGGTGGGCTTCCCAGCAGCCAGAAATAATTGCAGAAACGCATGACTATACATAAACCCCTCCCCGAACGCCTGCGCCCCGATGACATGGCCCTGTTTGTGGGGCAAAGTCATTTAACCGACCGCCTACAAAGTTTGATGCAAGCCCCGCATCTGCCCAGCCTACTCCTTTTCGGGCCTCCGGGTTGCGGCAAATCCACGCTGGCCTTATTGCTGGCGCACGCCAAAGGCACAAAGGTTTTGCGTCTCAGTGCGCCCGAGGCGGGTTTGCAGCATTTGCGTCGCAATCTCACCGGAGTGGACATTCTGGTACTGGACGAATTACACCGATTTTCCAAGGCACAACAGGATTTTTTTCTCCCCCTGATTGAATCCGGCGAGCTGACCTTATTAGCCACCACCACCGAAAATCCTTCTTTCAGCGTGACCCGTCAATTGTTGTCGCGTCTACACGTGTTGCGCCTGCGCCCATTGGGGCATCCTGAATTGCTTAATCTTGTCCAGCGCGGTGCAGAACAACAAGGCATCCAAATAAACGCTGAAATTAGCGAATTACTTGCCAGTATTTCGCACGGGGACGCGCGCACCCTGCTCAACTTAGTGGAATATATTTCTGCCCTGCCCGAAGACCAACGCCATTACGAAAAAATTAAAGCCAGCCTCCCCGAAATTTTGCTGCGTCACGACAAAGCCGGGGACAATCATTACGAATTAGCCTCGGCCTTGATAAAGTCTATTCGGGGCAGTGATCCAGATGCGGCCCTGTATTATCTCGCCTGCCTGCTCGAAAGCGGTGAAGACCCCCGTTTTGTATGCCGCCGGCTGATTTTGTCGGCTTCAGAAGATGTGGGCCTTGCAGATCCCCAAGCCTTGCCCTTGGCGGTGGCTTGCCAACAAGCCGTGGAATTTGTGGGGATGCCAGAAGGTTTTATACCCTTAGCCCAAACCGTTGTGCATTTAGCACTTGCGCGTAAAAGCAATTCCACCTATGCCGCCTATCTCAATGCCGCGCGCGAAATAAAAAATAACGGCACCTTTGCCGTGCCTTTACACTTGCGTAATCCGTCCACCCAATTGCAAAAAGACTGGGGCTATGGCAAGGAATACAAATATCCGCATAATTTCCCCGAGGGCTGGGTAGAACAAGACTATCTGCCCGCAGAATTGAAAGGTCGCCGCTTTTATCAAGCCCGTGAAAATGGCGACGAGGCCCGCTTAACCCAATGGTGGAAACGCCTATGGAAAAACCGTAAAATGAGTGGAGACGCGTGAATACTGCCCTTATGCCCTATGACAATCCTTTTGGGGATGAATCCCTGTACCACAGTCCTCCCCATGCGTTGGGCTGGTGCACACGTCAATTTCCGTCCTTCATGTTCTACCTACGCATGTTTTCCCCCGTGGCCCGCTTATGCCATCTGGCAAAATTTGGCAAAGCCGATAATTACGCTTGGGTTCGCAGCAGCTCGGACGTATTGCGCGCTCTTGAACGCGCAGGCTGTGTTTTCCACGCCGAAGGACTAGAAAATATCAATACTGTGGAAGGCCCGTGTATTTTTGCCGCCAACCACATGAGCACCTTGGAAACCTTTGTGTTGCCCTGCATAATTCAACCGCGCCGGAATGTGACCTTTGTGGTCAAAAGAAGTCTGACCACTATGCCCCTATTCGGCCCTGTGATGCGCTCACGCGATCCTATTATTTTGGATCGCAAAAATGCGCGGCAGGATCTTGTTACGGTTCTTGAAGAAGGTGAAAAACGTTTACAGCGCGGAATTTCGATCATCATTTTCCCGCAAAGCACCCGTAGTAACACCTTTAATCCCGCAAAATTTAACAGTATTGCCACTAAGCTTGCTAAACGCACCGGTATACCGATCATCCCCCTAGCCTTGCAGACAGCGGCATGGGGGCAAGGGAAAATAATGAAAGATTTCGGGTCAATATATCCAGATAAACCAGTTAATTTTCGTTTTGGCGCGCCCATACAGGTAGAGGGAGCTGGCAAGGTCGAACACCTCCGCGTGTGTGACTTTATTCAAGCAACACTTGAAGAATGGAAAAATACTAACGCTCACCGCTGACCAAGGAGTCTGTATGTCCCCACGTTTTCCCCTATTCCTCGTGTGTATGTTCAGCCTGTTGCTGTTCCCACTCCACAACGCTTCCGCTGAAGACGGTGAGCTTGAATGTGTGACAACAGAGTGGAAATTATTGGGTAAAAATCATGGTGTATGCGTGTCGGCTTTTACTGATCCGGATATTTCAGGCGTAACCTGCTATATAAGCCAAGCTAAAACCGGAGGGCTTTCAGGCTCAGTGGGCTTGGCGGAAGATCCGTCAAATTTTTCTATCTCGTGCACACAAACAGGCCCCATTGTCATTCCGTCCAAATTGCCGCGCAAGTCTAATGTGTTTAAGGAATCCACTTCACTGTTTTTCAAAGCCACCCGCGTGACCAGAATTTGGGATAAAGAGCGCGCCACCTTAGTGTATCTGGCTTTGAGCCGCAGAGTTATCGATGGTTCACCTTTTAACGCCGTCTCCACTGTGCCAGTGCGCTAATAATCAAGGAAATGCCATGACCACACCGTCCCCTCAAAATATGTTGGAATATTTGGAGCAAGCCTGTCAGCAAGTGCAGCACTTTGAAAGCAACGCACAACAGGCACTTACTGCCGGAAACGTGGACGAATACCGCGCCCTGATGCTACAAAAAGCACAATTTCTGGCGCACTTGGACAGCAAGAGTCAAAAATATTGCGAAGAACTTCCCAAAGCCCTGCGGGCAAAGCTAAACGCGGGTTTGCGGCGTTTTTCAGCCAGCGCTACCAACGCATTGGCGGTGAATTCTGTTTTTTACATGTCTGCCCTGCTTTATCCTGAAGACTATGTGCAGGGAACCCCCAATGATTTAGTACTGTTTACAAACGCTTTGCGCCAATCGTGGCTTTAGCGTTCACTTTGAATCAGCGCTTGCCCCGTAGGCATTCAATGTGTAGTATACCACACTGTATTTAAAATTTTTGGGGTGGGAGTTATACCAGCCATGAAGATTATCTGGGCACCGTGGCGCATCAAGTATATTTTGGGCCCCAAGCCTGACGATTGTGTTTTCTGTATTCCCAAGCACACGCGCGAAGATGCAGAACGGCTTATTTTATATCGGGGTACCCACGCTTTTGTTATTATGAATAAATTCCCGTATAATAACGGGCATATTATGGTCACCCCCTACCGACATTGTATGGATTTTGCGGCTTTACCCTCGGAAGAAGCCTATGAGCTTATGGATTTACTCCAAAAATCCACGGCTATTCTGCAAGCGCATTTCCACTGTCAGGGCGTAAATATTGGGCTCAATTTGGGTGAAGCCGCCGGTGCGGGCATTCGGGAACATTTGCATTTTCATCTTGTGCCCCGTTGGAACGGTGATTCGTCGTTTATGGCGGTGATGGACGAAGTTCGCATGGTGCCAGAACATCTGAGCGCTACGTATCTGCATTTGAAACAATGTTTTGACAGTTTGAATACTATACCTAAACCTTAGAGTTGCACTTATTTTGAGGAGGCTCGCATGCGCTATGTGAAAGTTTTACTGCTGGTTCTGGTGTTCTTCCTGAGCATGGTTTTCTTCTTTCAGAATCAGGAGGCCCTCTCCAAGGAAATGACCCTAAAATTACATCTGTTCTTTTCAGATCCCATGGTGTCTATTCCTCTACCTTTCTACTTCCTCATTCTTGCAGCTTTTTTGCTGGGTGCCCTGCTCACCATTTGTGTGCTCGTGTGGGATAAATTTCACCTGTCTGCCCGTCTGATGAAGGCCACATGGCGAGTACGCGCCCTTGAAAAGGATTTAGCCCGGATGCAGATTGCGCCCGTCCCCAGCGGGGTGAGTAAATTCTTCTCTCGCGCTCCGAAGAGCCCTAGTGTGGCAAAGCCTGAAACGGCTCCTGCCCCTTCTCCTGCGGCGGCTCCTGCCGCGGCTCCTGTCATTGATAAAAAAGACTAACGCCTCTGCACAGCTGAAAAAAGGCGTACCCTTGGGTGCGCCTTTTTTAGTTCACCTTTAGCCCAACACCACCCCATGACCGAAAAAGCTCCCAAACTGACCCCCATGTTCGAACAATATTTGGCGATCAAAAAAGATTACCCACATGCCTTGCTGTTTTACCGCATGGGAGATTTTTATGAGCTTTTTTTTGACGATGCCGTCATAGCCGCTCGTGAATTACAAATTGCCCTAACCAGCCGCAACCGCGATGCGGAAAACCCCGTGCCCATGTGCGGGGTGCCATGGCATGCCGTGTATAATTACACGAGTCAATTGGTGGAAAAAGGCTTCACCATTGCTTTATGCGATCAATTGGAAGACCCCAAGGCCAGCAAAGGCATTGTCATGCGCGGGGTTACTCGGGTGCTCACGCCCGGCACTATGGTGGAAGACGGTAACCTTCCCAGCAAGGAATATAATTTTTTGGGGGCCTTGTTCATCAATAAAAATGACAATGTGGGCGGCTTTGCGTGGGTTGATGTGTCTACGGGCAATTGGTCGGGCTTTCACAGTAAAAAACCGTTGGAATTGTGGCAATGGGTACAAAAAATGGCCCCCCGTGAATTGCTCATCCCCGATGATGCCCAATTACCCACAGATTTTCTCCTTGAAGGTATTCAAATGGTACGCGTGGGCAGCCGCAGCCATTTTGAACTCAAACGGGCCGAAAGCCGCATCCTTGAAGCGCAGGGCGTGCGTGAATTGGCGGCCCTCGGGCTAAACGCCATGCCCGAACTGGTGCAGGCCTGCGGCGCTTTATTGGCCTACCTGACTCAGACCCAAAAGCAAGAATTGCACCATCTTTCCCCTTTTGTACCCTTTGATTTTTCACGTCATTTAATTATTGACGAAGTGACCGAAAGGAATTTGGAAATTTTCGTCCGCCTCAACGGGCGTAAAGGCAAAGGTACCTTGTGGCATGTCATGGACGAAACCCTCAGCCCCATGGGTGGACGCCTGCTACAAGAACGCTTGCGAAATCCGTGGCGCGATCTTAAGCCTATTCAGGAAAGCCAAGAAGCCGTTGGCTTTTTGTTCACCCAAAACGCCCTCCGCCAGAAGGTGCGTGACGCACTCAAAAACATTAATGATCTCGAGCGTATTTCCACACGAATCAGCCTTAACCGAACAAATCCACGCGATTTTATTGCTTTGCGCCACACCCTTATTAGCCTGCCCGCAGTGCGACAGCAGCTTTTATCCCCGCTCGGCCTGGGCTATGCCACTGAGCCTGAAGCCACGGGGCAACATTTACCCGCAGCTTTATATACGCTCGTCCAGCACTGGGATAATTTGGAGGAATACAGCACTCTGCTCACCACGGCTTTAGTAGACGCTCCGCCCAATCTGGTGACCGACGGCGGTATTTTTAAGGCGGGCTACAATCCAGAACTGGACGCTTTATTGGATCTTGTGGAACACGGCGAACAAAAAATCCAAGCCATGTTGGCCCTTGAGCAAAGCAATACGGGCATCCCCAAACTCAAGCTCGGTTATAATAAAGTTTTTGGGTATTTTTTTGAAATCACTCACGCCCAGCACGGCAATGCCACTATTCCTGACCATTTTATTCGCCGTCAAACACTTGCCAATGCCGAACGCTTTACCACGGTAGCCTTAAAAACATTAGAAGAAAGCATCCTGTCCGCTGCTGACAAGCGCAAGGCCTTAGAATACCAATTATTTCAGGAATTACGTCAAAGTATCGCCGCGTTACGCCCTCGGCTGCTCTTCATGGCCGACATCCTTGCCAGCGTTGACTATTGGCAATCCTTAGCGGAAGTGGCCCGCCGTCATGGGTGGGTAGCCCCCACCTTGGACAGCGGACACCACCTGAGCATTGTTCACGGGCGCCATCCTGTGGTGGAAGCTATTATTGGCTCCGCAAATTTTGTGCCCAATGATTTGCGCCTCGACGATCAAAGACGGCAATGCATCATTACCGGCCCCAACATGGCGGGAAAATCCACCATATTACGCCAAACAGCGCTCATTGCCATTTTGGCGCAGATGGGCTCGTTTGTACCCGCCGAAAAAGCGCATGTAGGTCTTGTGGACAGAGTTTTTTCACGGGTCGGGGCGACGGACAATCTCGCCCAAGGGCAAAGTACCTTTATGGTGGAAATGATGGAAACCGCACGTATTTTGCGCCAATCCACCCGTAAAAGTTTGGTTATTCTGGACGAAATAGGCCGCGGTACCAGCACCTATGACGGCTTGGCCCTCGCTTGGGCCGTGGTGGAAGAATTATCGCGTCGGGCTGGAGGCAGCATCCGCACTCTATTTGCCACCCATTATCACGAATTAACGGCCTTGGAAGGGCAAATTGCGGGAGTATTCACCATGAATATCGCCATTCGTGAAGTGGGTGGGCAGATACTTTTTTTACACCGTCTTGTCCCCGGCCCTTCTGACCGCAGCTATGGGGTTGAAGTAGCGCGCCTGGCAGGGGTGCCCGCCCCCGTGGTTCAGCGGGCCCGAGAACTTTTGGGACAATTGGAACAAAAACGTCTGCACTCTACCCTGCCCACAGCACCATCCAAGGCGGAAGCCGCCACGCTACCGGGCATTATCGTCCCCGCGTCCGCCAAAACGGTTAAAGATCTGCCGCCGGCTCTACCCCATGTTAGCCCTGAGGCAGAACACCCTCTGGTGAGCGTTTTGCACGATATTGACCCCGAAAATCTTACCCCTCTGCAGGCCTTCAAGCTTATCAATGAATGGAAAATCCTCTGGGGCACGCACAAACCAGCCTAGAGTATTTTGCTATTGAAAATAGCTAAATGCTCTGGCGACGGGAACCGTCGCCCGCCCCGTAGGCGTAGGCGAAATTTATTTTCGCCGTAAAGCGCCGGAGGGAGCGTCTGGAATCAAAAATGCTTTAAGTGTTTAAGCCGTTTTTTCCACTTCCCCCAAGTGCTCCAGCACGGCGGCGGGCAAGAAAGTGTGCCCGTGGAGATCTTTACGCTGGGCTTCCCCGCTGAGCACCAAAATGAAGTCTATACCCGCATTTTCTGCCAGACTTTTGTCCGTAGACAAGCGATCCCCCACCATAACCATAGACTCTCTGGAATAGCGCGCGAGCACAGGGGCCAGCACCGCCGGATCCGGTTTACCGAAAATACGTTGCGGGCGACGGCCGGTAGCAACGGCGTACAAAGCAAGAAAACTTCCCACATCGGGCAAAGGCCCCTCGGGCGACGGGCACACCAAATCCGGATGCGTTGCCAAAAAGAGCACCTCCGGATTTTGCAGTAACAAGGCGGACTTTGCGAGCTTTTCATAGGTCAATTCCGTATCATACGCTAAAATCACCGCTTGCGCTTTGTCTTCGGTGTGCTGCAATGTTGGCATGCACTGGGCAAGATTGGCTTTAAAGTCGGTATTGCCCACAAGGTACGCGCGGCTTATGCACTGCGCGCGTAAATACGCCACAAGGGGCGACACGGGGGACAATATCTGAGAAAGCTCCACCGGAATACCCATTTTTCGGAGTTTATTCACATAAGTTTCCGGTGATTTTGAGGTGTTGTTGCTCAAAAAAAAGAAAGCCTTGTCGTTCCAGTGTTGGCAAATAAAATTGATTGTGCCCTGAATGGGAATATCCCCCACGTAGACAGTCCCGTCCATATCGAGCACAAAACATTTTTTTTCAGCTAACAACATGTTTCCTCCGCACAATCTGTAATTGTATGTATATCTAGACATTACACAATCAAAATATTTTTGTACGCCGAAATAAAACTTTCATATTGTATGTTTTTTTGCTAGTTTTTTTCGGAAACGAAATTTATATCTTTTTTCCTCGTTGGAGGCAAATATGAACGCTCCCAGAGTAGTCGTCATCGGCGGTGGCGCGACAGGCATTGGCATTTTACGCGATTTAAGCATGCGCGGCATTCCCGCTGTGCTTCTTGAGCAGGGCGGGTTAGCGCACGGCACCAGTTCGCGCTTTCATGGCTTGCTGCACAGCGGAGCCCGTTATGTAGTAAGCGATAACGCCGCCGCCCGCGAATGTCTTGAAGAAAATACCATTCTGCGCCGTATCGGCAAGCAATGCGTAGAAACAACAGAAGGTTTTTTCGCCCTCACCCCGCACGATGATCCCGCCTATGTGACGGCATGGCTTAAAGGTTGTGCTACAGCGGGTATCAGCGCCGAAGCCCTTGCCGTGCGTGAAGCCCTCACTCTGGAGCGCAACCTTGCCCCCAATATTTCGTGTGTGTACCGGGTGCCCGATTCGTGTGTGGACGGCTTCCGGCTTGTTTGGCACAACGCCATGTCGGCCCGTAGCTATGGGGGCGAGGTACGCACCTATCACACCGTTACCGGCATTGAGCAGCAGAACGGCGCTATCTGTGGCGTGCACGCGCGCAACACGATCAATGGCGAAAATATTGTTATTCCCTGTGAATTTGTCGTCAATGCGGCGGGTTCATGGTCGGGCATTATTGCCCGCATGGCTGGGCTGGAAGTACAGGTAGCCCCAGATCGCGGAACTCTCGTCGTGTTCAACCATCGCTTTACCTCACGGGTTATCAATCGCCTGCATAAAAGTGCGGACGGCGATATTTTTGTGCCCCATGGCTCCATCACCATTTTAGGAACCACCTCCACCCCTACGGACAGCCCCAGCAACACCACGCCCACAACTGAAGAAGTGTTGCGCCTGCTCAAGCTTGGTACAGCGCTTTTTCCGCATTTGGAAAGTTATCGCATTCTGCGGGCTTTTGCGGGGACACGCCCCCTCTATTCTCCTCAGGCGGGTGCAGGGCGAGCTGCCAGCCGTAATTTCCATATTGTTGATCATCATACCGAAGGCTTACAGGGTATGGCAAGTATCTTTGGCGGCAAGCTTACCACCTATCGGCTCATGGCGGAAAAAATGACGGATCTGATCTGCCACCATTTGCGGCACAACAGCCCCTGCCGTAGTGCCGACGAAGATTTGGTCCCCGCCCCAAGCCCCCAAAGCCTACGCAAAGCGGCGCACTATTTCCCCCTGCATGGGGTCAACCTTGTGGCAGAACGCTTGGGGCAAGCTTTTGAGCAGGTGGTGGAGAAAGCTGCTCTGGCCCCCAGCAACGAATTACTCTGTGAATGCGAAATGGTCAGCATGGCGGAAGTAGAATACGTTGCCGCAGACCCCACCACCCACTATCTGAGTGATATCCGCCTGCGTACCCGTTTGGGTATGGGCACCTGTCAGGGTACCTTTTGTTCCTTGCGGGCCATGGGCGCACTCACCGCCCATAAATTGCCCTTGGCGCTGTCGCCCACGGCAACCGTGCGTGGCTTCATGCAAGAACGCTGGCGTGGGCTACGCCCGGCTCTATGGGGAACGCAATTGCAGGAAATTGAATTGGGCAGAGCCATCTATGCCGCTACGCTGAATCTTGATGGAGCACAACATGAACAAAACAGCTAATATTATCGTTGTAGGTGCCGGCATGGCCGGACTGAGCGCCGCACTGGTAGCGGCTCAGGCGGGGAAAAGCGTTACCCTGCTCACGGCTGGAGCCGGGGCCTTATCCATTGGTAGCGGATGCATTGATGTGCTCGGCTATGTGGACGGCAAAACTGTACGCGGTGATCCTTTAGATTCCATTGCCGCTCTCCCTCCAGAACATCCGTACCGCATCATGGGCCGCGAAAGTGTGCGCGAAGCCCTGCAATTTTTTGGTACTCTGTGCCAGCAAAATCATTGGCCTCTGCTCCCCACAAATCAACAAAATAACAGCCTTCCCACCATCATGGGCACTCTGAAACCCACGTATCTTTGCCCCCCCAGTGCTAATGGTGCAAGCCTGGCAAATGCCCATAGCGTGGCGGTGCTAGGAATCGAAGGCATCAAAGATTGTCAACCAGATCTGATTATTAAGCAATTACAAAGCTATACACATTTAGCTGATAAAAAATATTCTTCACTCATGCTCCCCTCACCCTTTGGTAAAACCCACCGCAATATCAGCCCCCTTGATGTTGCTCGGCATCTAGATACACCCGAGGGCTTAAGCTCGGTCATACACCGGCTTACAGCGCTCAAAATCCGCGCTGACGTGCTGTTGCTGCCCCCCATCTGTGGCACGCACGCCCAAAGCATGGTGTGGGAAAGCCTACACCGTGCTTTGGGCTGCGCGGTGGTGGAAATGCTGTCCATTCCCCCCGGCGTGGGCGGCCTACGGGTGCGCGAATTGTTTCTACACGCGCTGCGTGGCTATCCGGTAACCATTGTGGAAAATACGCGTGTGCTCAGTGCACAGGTGCACCAAGGGCAATGTGTTTCACTCAAGGCCCGCTGTATCAAAGAATATCAGGACTATAGCGCCAAAGCTTTTATTATCGCCACAGGCGGTTTTTTGGGGGAGGGGCTACGCGCCAGCCCCGGTTGCGCCCAAGAAAGTATTTTTCATCTCGCCATTGACAGCCCCACCCACGTGGAAGACTGGTCTAAGCCAGATATTTTTGGTCAACATGCCTTCGCCCGCATGGGAGTGCACGTGAATACACGTATGCTTCCCCTCAATACCGAGGGTGCGGAAATTTTGCGTAATGTCCATTTTGCAGGACGCATTTTGGGCGGCTATGATTTTGCCTCTGAAAAAAGCGGTAACGGCGTGGCTCTCGCCACGGGCTGGCATGCCGCAAAGCAGGTACTTACCTATGTCTAACACTCCTGTCCATACTACGGAACTTAATCCTGATTCGTGCATTGCCTGCACCATTTGCCAAGTACATTGCCCTGTTGCCCAAGCTAGCCCCCATTTTCTCGGCCCACGCTTGGTTGGCCCCGCCTATGAGCGTTTTCGGCTCCTCGGACTGGGTGAAGAAGAATCCCTACATTATTGCTCCAATTGTAAAAATTGCGATATAGCCTGCCCCCACGATGTCCCTATTTCCGCCTTCAACATGCGCGCCCGCGCCGCCCAGAGTGTCCGTGTCAAACCACCTTTCCGCGATTGGATTCTCGGGCACGGCGAAACCATTGCTAAACTGTTGCGCTTTGTTCCCGCATTTTGCAAAAATCTGGGTATGCTCAATCCCCTTACCCGTCACATGCTCAGTCTGCTCGGCATTTCCCCTCAAGCTCCCCTACCCGCTTTTGCCCCCAAAAGCTTCCGTGCACAGTATAAACACCACGCTCCAAACCGCACAACTCCCCAAGATTCCGGCAAAATCGTTGTTTTTTTCCCCGGTTGCTACATTGATACCTATGACCCGCGCACCGGCCTTGATATGGTCTGGCTACTTGAAAAAGCCGGATATACTGTTATTGTTCCGGATTCCTTCGTCTGTTGCGGCCTGCCCATGGTCGCCAACGGTTTTTGGGAGGATGCCCACCAAAATGCCCGCCGCAATGTTAGCATTATGCAGCACTACGCCGCACAAAATATTCCCGTTGTGACGGGTTGTCCCAGTTGCGCTCTTATGTTCAATTCCGATATTCCTGAATATTTCCCCGACCTCATCACTGCCGAGCATACCTGCTTGCGTATGGAAGACGCCCAGAGCTTTTTGTGGCGCTGCGTCAGCACGGGGCAGCTTGCACTCAAGGCTCAAAGTACCAAGCCCCTCAAAGTTATGTACCACGCCCCGTGCCATCTGCGCGCCCAAGGCATCGCTTTGCCCGGTCTGGAACTGTTGCAAGCGCTGCCCAACGTACACGCCCTTGACGCCCATGCGGGCTGCTGCGGCATTTCCGGCAGTTATGGTTTCAAAAAAGAAAAATACCCCATCGGCATGCAGGTGGGGGCGGAACTCTTCAGCACCTTGCGCGCAAGCCAAGCCGACTACGCCGCTTCCGAATGCGGTACCTGTCGTTTACAAATGCGCCACGGCGCGCACCTTACAAGCCTGCACCCCGTATCGATTATCCGCGAGGTATTGGAGGGCTGAGGGAAAAATTACCCTACAGCCAGTTCCATCCGACCCCAAAGCCCTATACGCCCTTGGCATTGGGCAAAAAGCCCTTCTACGCCTTGGGGGGCAAGATTTTCGGCCATGCGAAGAACGGTATCGATATCTGCGGCGCAGTGCAGACGATTACACAAGGCCGTGGCTGCAGCGTCCGCAAGGCTCGCGTCACGCGCGCGCACCACGGCAAGATCTCCTTGTCCAAAACTGAGAGAATGCCCAATATGTGCGGACGAGGCGCAAAGGGACACCGGACAATCGGCGGCGGCTATTTGTATGCCGATGAGCGTGCCACTTTCTGGATCAGGAAGCATACCCACAACACGGTCAACGGTAGAATAAATATAGGTATCCCCACCATTTTCAATGATAATATCAGGGGATTGTTCCACAAAAGCTTCGGCGGTCATTTGGGCGATAACGCCTGCCACGGCGGCAAAAGGCCCCACCCCTACAAGGGTAGAGCCGGCAATCATGCGGCACACAATCTCTGGAGCGGTGGAGGGCATGGGCAGAGGCACAAGGCTCGTACGAAATTCAGGGTGCATACGAGTCCACGCCGTGATTTCTCCACGCAGTCGGCCCACATGGGCAAGCATCCCCGCAGCAAGATGAGCCCGCGCCACAATGTGCAGATCGGTTTCTTCCACAACCACTTGAAAAACGCATTCACCCGGTCGCTGTGCACAAAAATTCCTGTAGTTTCGGGCAGTGTCGTTATAGTTTTTTTTCATAGGCTTTACTTCCTCGTCATTAGGTTTTAGAAAAAGTAATACAAAATGTCGATTATAGAATTTTCCCCAGAGCGAGGAGAGCTTCATGGCAAAAAAAATACTGAGTCTCAGACACTTGGGGCATGAGAATTTTTGGAAAATAATATATGATGCCGGACAATTATCTTCACATACGTGTAAAAATGAAGCGCTTAAGGGCAAACAGGTCTGTGTGCTTCTGGCGGGCAATCATACTGAGGAGCGCGATATTTTATTGCAGGCTGTCGCGGACATGGGCGGTCAGAGCCACTGCGTAAGCGTGGACGTGACGGAAAGCAATGACACTACAAAAATTTTACAGGCCCTAGCAGCACATCCGGCGGATCTATGCGTAAGCTATGGTGTAGCCCGCGCCGCTTTGGAAGTCATCACCGAGGCCCTACCCATGCCGCTCTTGTGCGGAAGCAGTAATGACGCGCGAATCGGCGCCGTGCTGGGCGACCTCACCTTGTTGCGTACTCTATACCCGGACATGGACACTCTACGCATTGCGTGGGTAGGCGGGGCGACCCCCCTAGCCCATTCACTGATTGAAGCCGCCATGTATGTCCCCTACGAATTATTTATGGCCCTGCCTGAATGGGGTGAGCCCGACAGAAATTTGCTCGGCTTGGCTTTTACCGCAGGCGCTAAAATTTTTCTGACCCGTGAAATACACCTCGCGCTGGACGAAGCCCACTTTGTCTATGGAGGAATTGGCCCTGCCGCGCGTGAAGACGGCATCCAACTTTTGCGGGCTGGTCTTACGGTGGACGAAAAGGCCATGGCGCTGGCTAGGCCTGAAGCCCGCCTACTCATGGGCACAGCACAATTGTCTGCCTGCCGTGTGACGGCAAGCCTCATGCAAAGTCCTGTCTCTTTGCGGCAAGAGCAAGAGGCATACACCTTGCGTGCGCTGAAAGTTCTTGTACCTTGGTTATTAAATTCAATGGAGTAATGGATGAATATACTACAGTATTACACGCGTGGGATACGCACCTTATGGGGTGGGCTCACCTTGGCCTGTCTGTCGATGATGTTGCTGTGCACGAGCCCTGCCCAAGCCGAAACTATGGCTGGCATGGGCGGTGAAACCCAAAGCAAGAAGGAAGGCAATGTACCCGCGAATATTGAAACCATTATTGACGCTTTTCTGAACGCCATCCCCGCCGGACAACCTGTGCCTTCCGCCACGGATATTCAGACACTTATGGACTATAGCTTGTCAGTAAGCGCTCCCCAAAAAACTATTCCCGAACCACGCCCACAGGGAAAAGGCGCTTTTGTGCGCCAAACCTTGCAGCTGCCCCTTACGCAAGTGCTCCAATACTGCTTTAACCCCGCTATTCCCGGTGAGGCGGTGTATCCAAGCACCATTAACTTTAGTTATTGGCTGCCCCAAAGCCAGATTGTCACCCAAAAAATCAAATTGTGGGAAAAACTTGATTTACCGGACGATTCCAAGCCCATTGTACTGCGCGGTCAGGAATTTGAAGAAATCACCCCAGATACTTTCAGTAATTGTTATTATGACTATACACTTAACCGCCTGCTGATCTTAAGCACTATCAAGGGACGCAATGTACTGATTTCTGTCAGTCGCCAAGCCGGGCCTTCGTCTGTGGGCAAGGTGGGAGCTATTCTGGGTAAAGACGATGAGTGGCATTATCTGTACAGCAAGGAAGTCGGGTCGAATTTGAGTCTTGCCCGTTGGGCAGAAACCTATATGTATGATTCTGCCAACTTAACAATATTTTTTGAACCCACACCCCATTCCCCCACGACAGAAATGGCCTTTTTTAAATATGTACGGGCGGGCTGGTCAAAAATGAATATGGTAAAATCTAAACATATTTATGAAGGTTCCCAACGCTATTTAAATGGTCTACGCCAAATTTTGGAATCGCCTACACGCCCCAGTGCCGAAAACATTGCCGCCAAATACCGTGAATTTAAAAATATGCACTCTGAGCAATTACGCGCTCAATTAGTCCCTTTCAGCACCGCGCTAGCCCCGTGGGGTGAGGGCAAATCGGATATTTCCAGCAAAGATTTTAAAAAATTGCTGGGGAGTGGACAATATGTGCCCACCTTGTCCACCCGACAAATGAGTAGCGAACTGTTAAAGCAATTTTTGAAACACACATTACAAAAACCGCTGTTTGCCCCTTCTCAGCCATGATGACAGCGCCTGAAACATGGTCTGCCCAGTGGCCCGAGGCTCTCGAATGTTCGCGGCTGGACGATGCCGTCACGGGACAAGCCTATGAGGCGGTATCGCCCGCCCAACGTGCGTGCATAAAAACAGGCATAGCCTTTCATTATGCGCTGCACGGCGAACAGCCAGAACAGTGGGAACAACGAATCTGCAACAGAGCGCAGGGTTTTGCCCATACCGTGCGGCGCAGGGCGGCAGCGTGGACGCTCTTGTTTATGGAGCCAGAATATGCGGCAGGGCCGCGCTTGATTGCGGCACTCATGCCCGCAGTGCTGGCCCGTGTGCCCATGGTGGGAGTGGTTTGTGTGGGTGGGCTCCCCTCTGCAGCGGCGAGTGCAAGTTTGGAATTATTAGGCATTGAAGATATTTTTTGCCTTGCCGATCATGCCGCCGCACAACAGGCATTGCGACACATGTCTCAACGCAAGGGTTCTGAGGGCCGGGCACTGTTTGTCCATAAAGGTGCTTTGGGCGCGCTGGAAGCAA
>JAVVPD010000006.1:24117-40469 GCA_036655975.1 Desulfovibrionaceae bacterium
GGCTGCATACGTGGCAGGAAGGCGCGGCTCCGCATATCATTATCCAAAAAAACAGCGAACTTACATTGGATTTACTCCAATGGTGTCATCCTGATGTCTGTTTTTGTCCGGAAACAGAGACTATACACGGCAAAACGCTGCACTACGACGCCCTTATCGGTGCTGCAAACACCACACAAGAAAAACTCTCCACAGTGCCCTTACTGCTCTCCGCAGGTATGGAAGGCTTTTGGTGTCACAAAAATCTTGAATCACACTTTTTTACGCACACACAATTATATGCCCAATGTATACCAGACAACCTTTCTGAGGAATCACCATTATGAGCCATATGGCCCGTATTCGGAATATCGGTGTCATCGCCCATATTGATGCCGGTAAAACAACGCTTACCGAGCGTATGCTGTTCTATACCCGCAAGATTCACCGCATGGGTGAAGTCCACAACGGAACCGCAACCATGGATTATCTGCCCGAAGAACAAGAACGCGGCATAACCATTAGCTCCGCCTGCACCACCTGCCACTGGAACGAACACGAAATCAATATTATTGACACCCCAGGGCATGTGGATTTTACCATTGAAGTGGAACGATCCTTACGAGTTTTGGACGGAGCCATCGGCGTGTTTTGTGCTGTGGGCGGGGTACAGCCCCAATCGGAAACAGTATGGCGGCAATCGGAACAATTTAAGGTACCCAAAATTATTTTTATCAATAAAATTGATAGGGTGGGTGCAGACTTTGCAGCAGTGCTGCATTCACTCCACAATCGTTTGGCCGTCAATACTCTGCTTGTAACGCTTCCTGTGGGACAAGGTGAAGATTTTTCCGGCATTATTGATCTGATTACGCAAGAGCGCCTGCATTTTACTGCGGAAGACCAAGGGCAAGCCTTAGTCCGCAGCCCCCTCACCGCAGATGAAAGCGCATTAGCCGCGCCGTGGCGCGAAAAATTATTGGAAAAATTGGCTGAGGCTGACGAGAGTTTTTTGGATACCTATCTTGCAGAAAACTTTACCATTGCGGACGTTCAGGCCGCTTTGCGCCGTGTGACCATCGCCAACACGGCTACGCCAGTCCTGTGCGGATCGGCCCTCAAAAATACGGGGATACAACCGGTACTGGACGCAGTATGCGCCTATCTGCCTTCTCCCCTCGATGTTCCTGCGCTCACGGGCCACGATATGGCAGGGAAAAATCACCCCATTATTGCCAGTGCGGACGCGCCATTATCCGCCCTAATTTTTAAAGTATTGGTTGAAGGCGGACGCAAGCTTTCGTTCATGCGCCTGTATGCGGGCAGTATCAAGGAAGGCGAAAACTGCCGGAATATCTCGCAAAAATCAGACGATCGCGTCGGACACATTTACCGAATGCATGCCGACAGGCGGGAACAAATTCCTTCGGCTTCAGCGGGGGATATCGTGGCGCTCGTGGGCTTGCGTTCCGCGCTGACAGGGGCCACCTATGGCGCGCGTGAACACCCCGTTTTGCTCGAACCCATTGCAGCCTATGAACCGGTTATCACTTTAGCGCTGGAACCCCGTAATGCGGACGAAGGCTCGGTGCTTGATGAAGCCCTGACGCGCTTCACCACAGAAGACCCTACCCTATTTGTGCGTACTGAAGAAGGCTCCGGGCACCGTATGGTATCGGGTATGGGGGAATTACATTTAGACGTCTTGTTGGAACGCATTAAACGGGAATACGCTATCAGCCCGCGTGCGGGCCAACCCCAGGTCGTGTGCCGAGAAACCGTGCTTAAAACTGCAGAGCACACGGGAATATTTGACCGTGAATTGGGTAAAGAACACCATTTTGGAAGTGTCAGCCTGAGTGTCGCGCCGCAAAAGCGCGGTACGGGCAATACGGTGCTTCTCGGAACATTTGTGCCCGTTGATCCTAAAGAAAAGGCCAAGTTGTGGCCGCAAGTTTGGTTAGATGCGGCGGTACAGGGCGCGCAAGACTGCCTGCAAAGCGGCATTCTGAATGGCTACCCTGTGCAGGATGTGCGGGTGTGTATTACGGGCATGGAGCGACGCGAGGGCCTCTCCTCTCCGGCAGGCTATCACATGGCCGCAGGTATAGCCCTGCGGGAAGCCTTAGCAGCCGCGCAGCCGGTGAATTTGGAACCCTTGATGTGGGTAGAAATTTCCGTACCTGAATCGTTTTTAGGCCCTGCCATCAGTCTGTTTTCTGCCTGTAGCGGAAAAGTGGAAAATCTTAGTGATCAGACCGGACAAAAAATAGTGCAGGGCCTTGCTCCCATGCGTCAACTTTTCGGTTTCTCCACGTCCTTACGATCCGTGACACAGGGGCGGGCCGGCTTAATAATGAAATTTGAACGCTTCGACACGGTGTAAGTGAGCACCCCTATTATGCAGGTTTCACACCGCGCCAAAAAAAGTCTGGGGCAGCATTTTTTACGCGATCCGCAGATTTCAGAACGAATCGTCCGGTTGTTGCAATGTTCGGCTGATGATGCGATAATTGAAATAGGGCCTGGGCCTGGTGCTTTAACACAAATATTGCAACAACAGGTATTTACCTCCTTATTGTTGCTGGAAAAAGATACTCACTGGGCGGCGGTAAGGCAAAAATTTGCCGACACACGTACGCAGGCCGTGCTTATGGATGCCCTGACCTTTGACTGGAAAAAACTCCTTGCAGACAGGCCGTGGAAAATTATTGGGAATTTGCCCTATAATGTGGCTTCTCCACTCATGTGGGATATTTTCTCGCAAGCAGCAGGCTTGCGGCGTGCCGTGTTTATGGTGCAAAAAGAAGTAGGCCAGCGCCTAGCCGCCCCGCCGGACAGCGCCCATTACGGGGGCCTTTCTGTATGGGTACAAAGCTTTGTTGTGCCACACTGGGCTTTTGTCGTGGGCCCCAACGCCTTTTCTCCACCGCCCAAGGTAGATTCAGCGGTAGTATCCTTCACACCTTTGGCACCAGAAAAATGGCCTGCCGACTCAGAAAAGTTGGCTTGGCTCATTAAAATATGTTTTCAGAATCGGCGTAAGCAATTGGGGTCAATCTTTCGGCAGAATGGCATTCTTCATTTGATGGAAAAACTGGAAGCACTGGGTATTAATCCGCAGCGACGGCCTGAAACACTCAGTCCTAAAGATTTTCAACAGATACTCGTGAAGGCTTGACTTTACCCAAAAAAGATGGATATTTTATAATCGGAAGAGCAGGGGATACGTAAAAGCTGTGTTCAGTGACGCGGATGGATATATTGGAAGCTGAGTAGGAGCATTGTTCATAACATTTTGGAGGAGGACGTCATAATGACGAAGGCTGATCTAGTTGATAAAATTGCGGAAAAAACTCATATGACTAAGGCTGCCGCCGAAAGGGCGCTGAATTCTTTTCTGGATTCTGTGAAGGAAGGTTTAGCCCAAGAAGGTAAGCTGACCTTGATGGGCTTCGGCACTTTCGCGGTGGAAAACCGGAAAGCACGGCAAGGTCGTAATCCCCGCACTGGTGAAAGCATTATAATCCCCGCTGCCAAAATGGTAAAATTTCGCCCCGGAAAAATGCTAAAAGACACTGTAAAATAATACCTCTATGCTGTAAAAGTCCCATAAACGTATATTTTGGGCTTGCTTTTTTTATAATTTTGTATATCATCCTTCTTCTCTTGTAACAAAGGTTCAAAAAACCTTCTTTGCAAAAGGCCCCCACGGCAAGAAAGGGGGAACCTGCCCCCCTAGGGCAGGCGCACAGAACATTTCTGTGCATTGGCAAAGACTCTTTGCCACTATATTACGATGAGGGGGTGATTTTCTTGCCCGGAGTATACCTTAACGAAGACGATTATAATTTCGACATCGCGTTACGTCGCTTCAAAAAGCAGGTTGAAAAGGCAGGAGTTCTTTCAGAAATGAAAAAACGCCAGCACTACGAAAAACCCAGCGTCATGCGTAAAAAGAAAAAGGCAGCTGCCAGAAAGCGTCTGATGAAAAAAATCAGAAAAATGAATTTGGCCTAGCTTTTTTTGTCGAGAGATATCAAGCGGGAAGCTCTGAACGGAGTTTCCCGCATTTTGTCTTGGATTTTTAACCCCCCCACTTATCATGACACTAAATGAACGCATCGAAAAAGAATATATTGAAGCGTATAAAGCCAAACAGCAGCTTAAACTTGACGTATTGCGCCTGCTGAAAACGGCCATCAAAAATCTTTTGGTCGAATACCGCCGCCCGGGTGGTAGCTTAGATGATGCTGAAATCATGGATGTCCTGCTCCGCCAAGCCAAACAACGCCAGGACAGCATTGAACAATACCGTGCCGCCAACCGTCATGATTTGGCAGATAAGGAAGCGGCAGAATTAGTTATCCTGCAAGAGTATCTTCCTAGGCCTTTGAGTACGGAAGAGTTAGCCGCCGCCATCGACACAGCCATTCACAGCACTGGAGCAAGCAAACCACAAGATATGGGCAAAGTCATGGCTGCCATGATGGAATTGTATAAGGGTCGCGTGGACGGCAAAGTGCTTTCGTCCACAGTGCGCCAACGCCTGAGCAACTAATGTCTGAATCCTTCCGTGCTGTCAGCATCCAAAAGCGCACCCTCAAGGCCTTAGAATTTTACAAGGTTCTTGATAAGCTTGCCTTTCACTGCCTTTCTGTTCCCGGCAGGCAGGCCGCCCTTGACGTGCGCCCCCATGCGAGCATTGAAGAAGCGTGCCTGCACATGTGTCTTTTTGATGAAGGCCGCACATGGCTTACTGTAGCCCGCCAAGCTTCCGCACAAGATACTGGTTTTCGCCTATCTTCTTTCCCCGACATTACGCAAATCATGCAGAGTGTGTTCAGCTCTTCTGCCGTGCTGGACGCCGAGGCCTTATGGGGAATCCGTGAAATTTTACATATTTCGGAAAAGGCCCTGCAATCTCTGGCCCGCCCTGAAGCCCTCACCCACTGGCCTACCCTATTTGAGCGCTTTGGGCACGCATCACTGCCCAAGCAAACATTGTCCGGCCTAAACCGCTGCCTCACTGAAGACGGACACTTAAAGGACGAAAGCTCACCAGAACTGCACCGAGTGCGCGCAGAATTGCGCCGCTTGCATCAATCCTGCATGCATAAGGTGAAAGATTTCGCCAACCAATACGCTATTTCCCACTACCTGCAAGATGAATTCATGACTCTTTCCTCAGACCGCTATGTTTTGCCCATGAAGGCGAACTTTAAAAGCCGTTTGCAAGGTATCATTCATGATTGGTCGCAAACGGGGGAAACCTGTTATTTTGAGCCGATGTTTCTGGTAGAAATTAACAACCGTCTTCAAGAGCTTAAACATGAAGAACGCGAAGAAGAACGCAAAATTTTTGCCTATCTTACGAGTTTAGTGCGCGACGAAGCTCCGGCCATTTCCGTTGCCAATGATTTTTTGCTTTTTTTAGACGTGCTACAGGCCAAGGTCAAATTTGCCGATGCGCTGCACGGTGAATGCGTCAACCTGACCACAGGGGGAGGCGTACAGCTATTTGCAGCGCGTCACCCCCTCTTGGTGCTCTCCGGCTCCCCCGCCCACCCCATTGATATCCATCTGCGTGAGCATGAACGCGGCCTGATTATTTCTGGCGGCAATGCGGGCGGAAAAACGGTTTGTCTGAAAACCTTGGGACTCATGGCGGCCATGACTTTAGCGGCGCTCCCTGTTTCGGTGGGCAAAGGCTCAAGTCTGCCCCCGTGGCAGCGTATTTTCGCCTTTATCGGTGATGAGCAAAGCCTTGATGACCACGTTTCCACCTTCACGGCCCAAATTCAAAACCTTGCCCATGCGTGGGAACAAACAGACAAAAATACCCTCATTTTATTAGATGAATTTGGTGCAGGTACCGACCCAGCACAAGGGGCAGCACTGGCGCAGGCCGTGCTCGACGCCCTGCTCGATATTGATGCCTATGTGGTGGCGGCAACGCATTTTCCTGCCCTAAAAGCCTACGCCCTGACCCGCGAAAAAGCCCGTGCAGCCTCGGTATTATTCGATCCCAATACCAAACGTCCGCTTTTTTGTCTGGCCTATGATCAAGTGGGGGCCAGTCAGGCACTGGACGTGGCCCGTGAACACGGTCTGCCCGAAGGCATTTTACGCCGTGCTGAACAATATCTTTTACTCAGTGGGGAAGATGCGAGCGCCCTTATGGCCCGCCTGAATGCGCTCGCCGTAGAGCGCGAAAAAGAAAATACCTTGCTGCGCGAAGAACAGGAACGCCAACGCAACAAACGCCTCCAATTGCAAGAACGCTTTGAGCGTGAACGCAAGCAATTGTATGACGAAATGCGTAAACAATCGGCTACCTTACTACAAGCATGGAAAGAAGGACGCACGAGCCACAAGCAAACACTTAAAGAAATGGCCCGCTTGCGTACAAAACTTCTGCCAGAAAGCACGGAATCACCCCCGCCAGAGCTCCAGGCCGATCAGGTGCGTATTGGTCAGGAAGTCTTGCATAAAGGCTTTGGAAAAAAAGCGCGCGTCACGGATATTGACACGCGCAAAAAACGTGTCCGTATTGACATGAATGGCCTCGTTCTATGGGCAAATTTGCTAGATATTCAGGATATTTCACCGTCTTCTCCCTTGCCATCACAGCAAGTTTTAGTGCATGTGCAAACACAAAGCTCACCTTTAACCCTTGACTTACGCGGAAAACGTGCTGATTTGGCTATGAGCGAAGTAGCGCAATTTTTAGATTCTGCCTTGTTGGCTGGTCGTAGTGTAGTGGAAGTGGTTCACGGACGTGGCACAGGGGTTTTACGCAAACAAATTCATGCCTTCCTTCAAACTTTCCCCGGAATTAAAGATTTTTCGCTGGCGCCTGAAGATCGCGGTGGCGATGGCATGACCATCGTTACATTCAAATAATTTTGTCCGCAGAAGCTTATGCAGCATAAAGATGCCATCCGCTTGATTAAGGAGCGTATCACAATTGTTGATATTGTGCGGCGTTATGTTGATCTTAAACGTAATGGCCCGCGCTGGGTAGCGCCGTGCCCTTTTCATCAGGAAACCAAGCCTTCGTTTTCGGTTAATGAAGAAAATGGACTTTTTTATTGCTTTGGCTGTCAGGCCTCCGGCGATTTGTTCGATTTTTATGGAAGAATAAACGGACTCGACTTTAAAGAAACCCTAGAGCAATTAGCGGCTGAAGCCGGCATTACCTTGGATAAGGGCGGGGCGCGCCCAAATGGTGAAAAACGGCAAAATGATTCCCTCTCCACCCGGCGGAGCATTCTCGCCATGTACGAGCTGGCAAGCGCGCATTTTAGTGGAAATTTGCACGGCCCAGAAGGCAGCGAATGCCGAGCATATATCGAAAAAAGAGGGCTGTCGCCGGAAATTATTCAAGCTTTTCATGTGGGGTGGAGTCAACGGCAATGGCAAGCTTTAGCGACTGTCCTGCAAAGGGGGGGCTTTGATCAAAAGCTTGCCGTTGAAGCGGGCCTGCTCGGTAAAAGTGATAAGTCCGGACGCGGGTATGACCGTTTTCGGG
This sequence comes from Desulfovibrionaceae bacterium, assembly GCA_036655975.1. Classification (GTDB taxonomy): domain Bacteria; phylum Desulfobacterota; class Desulfovibrionia; order Desulfovibrionales; family Desulfovibrionaceae; genus CASQEL01. Next base: position 31,631 of record JAVVPD010000006.1, read on the forward strand.
GGCGCCTTATTTTTCCCATCAAAAATTTGTCTAATCAGGTCATCGCTTTTGGGGGAAGAATTATTGCGGATGAAGATGAGGCCAAGTACATTAACAGTGCTGATTCCATGGTGTATAAAAAGGGGGATAATCTCTACGGATTGCCCCAAGCCCGCCGCGCCATCGCCGCACAGGGCAAAGCTTTATTGACCGAAGGCTATATGGATGTGCTGACGCTGCACCAATACGGCTATACCCATGCGGTAGGTGTGCTGGGTACGGCGTTGACACCGGAACAGATCAAGCGTTTATCCGGTTTTACCTCGAATATGGTGCTGCTTTTCGACGGCGACAGGGCTGGGCGCAAGGCCGCTTTACGCAGTAGTGAAATGCTGCTGGTTCGGGGTTTGGCCTGCACTGTTGTTTTATTGCCTGAGGGCGAAGACATTGACAGCTTTTTACGCACTCAAGGCCCAGAAGCCTTTAATACGCTGCAAGCAAGTGCCCCAGACGGGCTCAAATTTTGTATAGATGTTTTGCGTGAATTAGCTCCGAAAGAAACAGTGGAATGGGCGCGGGCTTTTTTAAAAAAAGTGGAACTTCCCGAACTGGTGAGTCCCTATGTAAGTCGCCTTGCCAATTGGCTACAACTGTCTGAGGAATATTTACGCACAACGGTGGCAGATGCTCACGGTCGCACAGTGGAAAGCAAAGCTGCTGGTGCCCGCTCTAGAATGTCTTCGACAACCATGCGTGACAGAGAAATATTACTTTTCGCCGTCCGCTACCCGCACAGACTGGATGATGTGCGCCAGGCCGGAGCAGATCTGGCCCTGACAACGGCCATGGGGCGCCAATTATGGGATAAACTTGAACGCTACGATCCCGAAGAGGTGGTCTACCATCTCAATGACCGAGAAAAAGCCTTTTGGATGCAATGCCGCAATGGTGAGGCAGCACCCTTGGATTCCGGTGATCGAGAACTTGAAAATCTGTTAAAAGAGCTCAATGCATTTTACGCAGCTTCTCAAAAATCTAATCTTTCAGCTGCTTTACGGGAAAGCTCAAGAGCAGGTGACTTTGAAGCTGATTTAGATTATCTTCGCGCGCTGCAGGAAACTCTGGAGAGGAATAATGAGCAATCTTAAAGATATTCAGCAAATAAAAACACTTATTGCAAAGGGTAAAGCTGTTGGCTTTTTAACCTTTGATGAAGTAAATAAAGCCCTACCGGTGGAAATGAGCACACCGGAGCAATTTGAAGAAATTATTGGTATTTTTGACCAATTAGAAATCGTCATCGTTGATTCGGAAAAAGAAGGCAAAAAAATTGCCCTTACTTCCGGCGAAGCTGACGATGAAGTTGTCGCCGAGGGCTCCTTGGATTTAACCGACGACGAAGAATCTGCCGACTATTCCTCCCGTAGCACCGACCCCGTACGCATGTATTTGCGCGAAATGGGTGCCGTGCCCCTCTTGGATCGCGACGGCGAAGTGATTATTGCCAAAAAAATTGAAATGGGTGAACAAGACGTGTTATACGCCTTGGTTGAAGTGCCTGTTGCGGTGGAAGAACTCATCAATGTGGGCGAAGATCTTCGCCAAAACCGCATTAAATTAAAGGATGTCGTCAAAACTATTGAAGAAGACGACCCCAGTGAAGACGAAATGAATCAGCGCAGCCGGGTTATTCTGTTGCTGGACGAAATTCGCTTTACCTTCCGCAAAAAGAAAAAAATCTACGCCAAGCTTGACGATTGTTGTACTCTTGAACGCCGCGTAACCGCTATTCAAAAAGAAATTATGAGTTACAAAGAAGAAGTGGTCACCCGTTTACGAGATATCAAGCTGGAAAAAACGCTGATCGACCGCATCATCGAAACGGTGGAAGATTATGTCCGCCAAATGCACAATTGCCAACGCGACTTATCGGCCTACATCCTTTCCACTGGGCGCACCCAAACGGAAATTCAGGCTTTATTCACAGGTTTAGAAACCCGCGAAGTTAATCCCATGGATGCGGCCAAAGAATTGCGCTTGAGCGTAGATGAACTTTTCTCATTTAAAGAAATGATTATTGGCAAAATTGAAATTCTTAAGCGTCTACAAGACAAGTGCTGTCACAATGTGACCGATCTTGAAGAAGTGCTCTGGCGTATTAAACGCGGCAACACGGCGGCCATGCGCGCCAAGCAAGAGCTTATCCGCTCCAACTTGCGCTTGGTGGTGTCCATTGCCAAAAAATACACGAACCGTGGCTTGCAATTTCTTGACCTTATTCAAGAGGGCAATATTGGCCTGATGAAGGCCGTGGATAAATTTGAATACCAACGCGGCTACAAGTTTTCAACCTATGCCACGTGGTGGATACGCCAAGCTATTACCCGCGCCATTGCCGATCAAGCCCGCACTATCCGCATTCCTGTCCACATGATCGAAACTATTAACAAACTTATCCGCACTTCGCGCTATCTGGTACAGGAGCTGGGCCGCGACCCTACCCCCGAAGAAATTGCCGAAAGAATGGAATATCCTGTGGATAAAGTGAAAAAAGTTCTGAAAATTGCCAAAGAACCTATCTCTTTAGAAACCCCCATTGGTGATGAGGAAGACTCTAGCCTCGGCGATTTCATTGAAGATAAAAAAGCCGTGGCCCCCGCTGAAGAGGTTATCAACACCAAATTGTCAGAGCAATTGGCCTCGGTGCTGGCTGACCTGACTCCGCGTGAAGAACAGGTTCTACGCAAGCGTTTTGGCATTGCTGAAAAATCGGATCATACTCTGGAAGAAGTGGGAAAACTGTTCAACGTCACCCGCGAACGTATCCGTCAAATTGAAGCCAAAGCTTTACGCAAGTTGCGCCATCCGGTGCGTAGCCAAGTGCTCCGCTCCTATTACGAAAATTAAAGCGTCTTTTTACTAGCGCTCTACAAGCGCACTGTGTTTCGACGCGGTGCGCTTTTTACTTGATTTTTACCGCTATTAGCCCGATGGTTCTTGGATGAAAGATACTAGTGACTACGCACTCAACCAGGAAAACTGGTATGCCAGTTCCCAAGGTTCGTTCACACTCATGCGCGAAAAAAGTCTTTTGCAACGCGCTCTTTCACCTTGGCCCCGCCGTGGGCACTCCTTGCTAGACGTGCAGTGCGGTACCGGCATCTTTCTGGATTTTTTTTGGGAGGGCGGCTTTGACGTAAGCGGCATTGACAGCCACCAAGTTTTTGTCTCCCTTGCGGCAGAACGACTAAACGGCAAAGCAGACGTTCAAGTTGGCGTCCCAGACTATCTGCCTTTTCCCGATAATGAATTTGATTACGTGACCCTTCTTCATGTGTTGGAACGCGCCCAAAGCGCGCCGCCCATTCTCGCCGAAGCCCTGCGCGTGGCCGCTAAAGGGGTGGTCATAGCCTTTCTCAACCCGTGGTCTGTAGCGGCATGGGGGGATAGGATAGCCTGCTGCCTGCGCCGCAAAACCCGCGCCGCACCGTGGGCAGCGCACAAGCATATCTCGCCCTTAGAATACTACAGAATGGTTCGCGCATGCCCGTGCAAGGCCTCCATATCTTTGCGCTCTACACTATTTGGTCCGCAGTGGACATGGTCACAGCGATTTTCTGTGGTAAACACGCTTACCCTGCCCTTACCCTTTGGAACTTTGGGGATTGTACGCATTGATCTTGCGCCTTTACACGTGGGAACCCCCTTGCCACTCCGTCTTCAAAACGTCAGCTTCAAAAATCTTACGCCTGTTCGAATCATGGAACGCAGTCGCAAGGATCCCTCATGAAATTTTCTCTTCCCCTGCCCATAGTGCAACTTGTCCCCATGCTCAAAGAACATAAAAAAAAAATATTAATACTGCTGTTTGTATCTATTCTGACAATTTTTGCGATCCTCGCTTGGCGGCACTATCACTTCAAACAAAGTCCTCAGAAAACCCTACAAGATATTTCCCAAGCATTGCAAAAAGGCAATCGTCCGGCTTTAGCCATGCTTGTTGATTTTAGAACGCTTTCAGAATCCTTTGCACAACAAATTCTGCAAAACGCTCCCCCAGATTCCCACCTGCCCACACTGGAAATCCTTGCCGAAACAGTACAACAACGTATTTTTGATAGTTTTACCAAGGTAGAAGAAAAAAAGGACGCCCCAAAACCCCTTTCCTCTGCTCCCCTTGACCCCTTGCCCGCCGATGCTATGCCCCAGATAAGCACCTCCCTGCACTTGGAGCAGGCCAACGCTTCCCTTGTCTTAGCCCGCGCCACGGTGGACTATCCACGCGCTGAAAAAAAATTCATCCTCATCTTTCAATTGGAAAAAAAACCAAGTACGGGCTGGCAATTGACAAAAATCGTCAATGCCGCCGAATTGGTTAATTCCTTTCTTCTTTCCCAGCAATCCATCGACAAACAAAAAGCCATTGCCTTGGCGGAAAAAAACGCCCAACAGCAAAAACGCATGCATGCCCAATTAGTGGTAAATTCATGCACCGCCGTGGCGGGCATGCTGTCAGACGGAAAAACAGCACTGCTCAACGTGGAAATTTTGGCTCAAAACCCAGGCCCGCACGGTGTGATGAACTTTAATGTTGAAGTGCAACTCACGGGGAAAAAGCATCCTTCAACTCCGCACAGCTTCTTGCTCAACCTTGCAAAACATACCTTGCAGGGGGAAACGCTGACTCAAACGTGGAATATTACCCTTGATCTGCAAAAACCCGAGCATGTGTACTTGCTTGCAGAAAAAAATCTCCAATGCTCAACCCGTTTCAATAATATGGTTCTCAGCTCTGGTGAAGTGCTGTTCCTTCGAAAAAACACGCACTGATCAAAATTGTCCAGTGCTTTTTTTCACTTTCTTTGTACAACCATGTATGATATACTATGTATATATTTATAAGGAGTTAATAAGCTATGATACCGCGCAGTCGCTCTATTCATCTTTCCGTCCACATCCATAAAGATCCTGCGGCCATGGCAGAACGTGCCGCGCATATTTTCGCTGAATGTTGTGAAGAAGCCATTGCCGAAAGAGGTATTTTTACGGTGGCCCTTTCTGGCGGTGCAACCCCCGTGCCCTTGTTCCGTCTTCTCGCCGGCCCCGACTGGGCAGAGCACTTGCCGTGGAATAAAATTGCTATTTATTGGGTGGATGAACGCTGTACCGGCCCAGAACATCCCGAAAGCAATTATGGCATGGCTCGCCGCGAGCTGCTCGCACATGTACCCGCCACCTTGTTCTATCGCATGAAAGGCGAAGGTAAGCCTGAAGAAGCAGCCAAAAGCTACGAACAACAATTGCGCGAACGTTTTAATATCTCCGGTAATGAATTGCCCCGCTTTGACTTTATGCTGCTCGGCATGGGAGACGATGGGCACACCGGCTCCATCTTCCCCGGCTCCCCCGCCTTGGTGGAAAAAAAACGTCTTGTCATTGACCAATACGTGCCAGAGCGTAATGCTGACCGCTTGACTCTGACCCTTCCCGTTATCAACAATGCCCGTTGCTGTATGTTTATGGTCACCGGCAAAGAAAAACACGCGGTGCTTGCCACCGCTTTGGATTTGCTGGCAACCCCTACTCTGCCCGCCCAACTTGTCCGCCCCACCTTCGGTGATCTTATCTGGATTGTCGATGAAGCCGCCGCCATGGGAGTATAAAGGATTTTTGTGGCGTAGACCCCGTATAACATACAAAAAAGACCGGAGCCCTTTATTACTAAGGGGTTCCGGTCTTTTCCGTCTTTGTGGGACATAAAAATGGGGCGAATGATGGGGCTCGAACCCACGGCCACCTAGGCCACAACCAGGTGCTCTACCAACTGAGCTACATCCGCCGTAGATGAGCTTTCTATACCGACCCCAAATTTATTGCAAGCTTTTTCTGCAATAAATTTTCTATGGGGAAGCTCTAGATTATTTTTAAACTTTTGACTATGCTGTGAAACAGCAAAATTGCTAGATATCTACCTTTCCAGTCATCGAGGATACTTATGGACAAGCTTGTTATTGAGGGCGGCGTTCCCTTACACGGTGCGATCACTGTGAGCGGTTCTAAAAATGCGGCCCTACCCATTTTATTCGCTTCCATTCTGCTGGAAGAGCCTACAACCTTCACCAATGTTCCCAACCTACGGGATATCCATACCACCTTAAAGCTTTTGGCAATTTTAGGATGCCCTACCGCGTATGAAGACGGTACCGTGCATATGAATCCTTGTTCCCTAAGCCCCGTGGCCCCCTATGATCTGGTAAAAACCATGCGCGCGTCCATTTTGTGCCTTGGCCCTTTACTCGCGCGTATCGGGCAAGCCAAGGTAGCCCTGCCCGGCGGCTGCGCCATTGGCGCGCGCCCCGTGGACCAACATTTGAAAGGGCTAGAAAAAATGGGGGCACATTTTGAATTGGACGAAGGCTATATCATCGCCCATTGTCAAAGTTTAAAAGGTACACATATTTCCTTCGACATGCCCACCGTGGGCGGTACGGAGAACCTGCTTATGGCGGCTTGTCTTGCCGAAGGTGTCACAACCCTAGAAAATGCGGCCCGTGAACCAGAAGTTGTTGATCTTGCTAATTTTTTGATTGCATGTGGGGCCAAAATCTCTGGACACGGTACAAGCCTCATTACCATTGAAGGGGTCAGCCGACTGGGCGGCTGCACATACGCCATTATGCCCGACCGTATCGAGGCGGGCACTTTTTTGGTGGCGGCCGGCATTACCAACGGCGAATTGCTCGTGCAGAATTGCCCATGGGAAGAATTGGAAGCTGTGATTGTCAAGCTTGAAGCCATGAACATGCACTTTGAACAGCGTCCTAACGGCATCCTTGCCCGTCGGTCGCTTGACGCCCCTCTACGCGGCGTGGACATTAGCACTCGCCCTTTTCCGGGTTTCCCCACTGACATGCAGGCACAAATTATGGCCTTAATGTGTCTGGCGGAAGGCAGTAGCGTGGTGGAAGAAAGTATTTTTGAAAACCGTTTTATGCATGTCCTAGAGCTGGTACGCATGGGCGCAGACATCAAACTTTCAGGACGTTCCGCAGTGGTGCGCGGGGTAAGCAAACTCGCCGGGGCCCCGGTTATGGCTTCGGATTTACGCGCCAGTGCGTCACTGGTTCTCGCAGGGCTTGCGGCCCGTGGCACAAGCCATGTACAAAGGATATACCATTTAGATCGGGGCTATGAGCGCATTGAAAATAAGCTCAATGCTGTTGGGGCACGAATACGCCGCGAAAAGGAATAAAAATATATGTACAAATACTGTCCCACCCTGCTGTTGCTCATGCTAACATGCTCCCAGCTTGTAGGTTGCGCGGTGACTATCCCCTATGGCCTGTATGAAGATAAACGCTTGGTGGACACTATTGCTGACGATAAAGCCACTGCCACCTCTATTAAGACAGACTTGATGAACGCTCATTTTTCGGACGGATGGGCCACCTCCGTGTATTGTTATTATGGTAAGGTCTTCTTGGTAGGCGAAGTACCCCCCAATATGCAAGGAAAAGCGGTAGAAATCGCCCGTAAGGTCAAGGGAGTACGTTCAATCACCACCCATTGGTTCACCGCTCTAAGCTCCCCAGAAAATAATCTGATGTTGGCTACCAAATTACGCACGAATTTAATAGGGATGAGCGGTGTCAGTTCCACCCGCATTGACACACAAGTAAATTCGGGCCGCGTAGTGCTCTTAGGTGTTGTTAACAGCGCGACTGAAAAAGAAAAAGTTATACTTGCTGCAAAAGATACTTCTGGTGTTACCCAAGTAACGGACTATCTGATGCTCCCCCAATAGTTCTTCCAAACTATCAAATTTTTTCCGCTCCAGCCCATGACCTCCTCCAGTTTTGCAGGGGACTCATCAAACCAGAGCGACTATAAAACATCATACAGCCTATTGCTTATTGCGACGTTAATACATATATTTATATATAGAATACGTGTAAAATATAGGGAGATTAATATGATGTTTTCACATTTTCTCTGGGCATTCAGCGGCTTTATGATCGGGGGAATTTTCTTGTGGGTATTCCACATCCTTAAAACACGGGGATTTACCTTTTTTTGGTATCATCCCATTGTGGCGGGTGTTGTCTTAATCATCGTGCTATTTATTATGGAAACCCTATTTACCTCATTGGAAGAATGGCAAATGCAGGCTGACTGGTGGGTCACGGTCTTCATTGGTGTGCCGCTGGCACTATTGGCGGGATTATTATTGTATCGCGGTATCACAGGCGGCAAAGCCTAAAGCCCCGAACAAATTTTTATCGATTCGCGCCTTGTGCCGGCACAAAGCGGGTGCACAGGGCGCGAACGTGGGCGTTCGACTCTGCAGGCAGGTCGCGGCACGCATGCGCGGCATGTACGGCGGCCTTGTGCAATAGTGCGAGGGCGCCTTCCACACTTTCTGCCCACACAGTTATGGCCCCGTGTAGCATAAGCCCCGGCGCTTCTAGGGGGCCACGAATACCCAGCACAGGAACGCCCGCACCGCAGGCGATCCCCACTTCTACCCCCGCGTCCTGCCCAGCCGCGCCGAAATAGACCACAATGTCCGCTTGCAAACACGCGTCACGACAAAAGCTGAAGACTTGCCCGCCTTCTATGTCTGTATCCATCCACTGGCGCCGTTCTGCAGGGGTCAATCCCATGGGGGGGGTGGCCTTCTCTGTCCAATCCAGAATAGCAAAGCCATAGCCGCGCAATTCGCGGCCTAAGAGACGCACACCATGGATATGCTTGAACGAAGAGGCAATATATACTGTGGGAATTCGCATACGCACTCACAAAAAAATCGTTAAAACTCAATACCTGCCGTTGCGGCTATTCCCTGCTGCCAAGGATGTTT
>JAVVPD010000006.1:40479-41001 GCA_036655975.1 Desulfovibrionaceae bacterium
CCCATTTCTGTCACTAAATCCGCCGCATTGTTCAACCACTCTGGGCTGTTGCGCCCCGACAGAACCACATGCGTTGCATACTCACGGGCCTTAGCCAATACCCCTTCTACTTCTGTGCGGGTGAGAATGTCAGCGTTAAGCGCGTAGACACTTTCATCCAGCACCAGCATATCCGCATGGGGCATCCTCTCCAGAGCCCATGCAAGCGTTGCCAATGCAGCTTCACGGTGCTTTGGGCGCTCTTCGGGCTTGCGTAAAAAACCGCATCCACCTGCCAAAAAATTTTCCCCCAATAAACGGGTCAACATGCGCTGCTCTCCCGCTTGACCGTCTTTTTTCATGAATTGGGCAAAGGCTACGGTCATATCCTGCCCTAAGGCACGCACGGCCTGTCCCACACAGGCAGAAGTCTTACCCTTGCCATGACCCGTATACACAATAATCATCGTATCTCCCTCCCCCTGCCACGAATATTTTTCGTGAGGGCTTCCCTAAAGTTTACCTATACATTAACGCCCATAG
>JAVVPD010000006.1:41011-44961 GCA_036655975.1 Desulfovibrionaceae bacterium
ATATAAAGAAGGATTGGAAGGCGGGCGCGGGCTGTAGGGGTCGGGTACAGGGCGTGGCGGAGGCACGGGGCGCGGTTGCGCGTTATTTTTGGGGGGCCACTGCGGCTCCACCTGCGGGTACACAAAGATAGGCACAGGCGTTTGCTGTGTATTCTGTGGAGCGGGAGGAATCACTCTAGTGATAACATCACCGGTTTGCGGGTCGGTATACGTGCTGGAGAAACCGCCCGTGGAACTATTGCCCGTGCCCAAAAAGCTGTCATGCCGCGCCGGAGGCGTGATGCTACCTTTCGAATTTTGCGACGTTGACGTTTGCGCTTCCAGAGAAGCCGCACCTTCAGCAAAAACAGGGCTTACCCACAGGAAAGCGCTAAAAAAAAGCATTATCCCGAAAAAAAATTTTCCTGCACTGATATATATACTTAACATACTCATATTATAATCCTTTTACTATGTTTTTCCCAAAGGCTCTTTTCGCCTGAAGGGGAAAATACCCCTAAATGCCCCTTGGGCATTTGCAATAGTTTTGTTACGCTGCCTTTCGCACAGCAACATCTATGTAAGGAGTTTTACATGTCTTCAGGGCGTTCAAAAGCATACACTGAGGCCGGGGTAGATATCAATGCCGGCAATGCCCTTGTTTCGCGCATCAAGGATGCCGTGGCGAGTACCCAAACCCATGGTGTAATTTCTGATCTTGGCGGCTTCGGGGGCCTGTTCCGTCCTGATATGCGCAATATGAAGGATCCCGTGCTTGTTTCTTCCACCGATGGTGTGGGTACGAAACTTAAGTTAGCCTTTGCCTTCAATAAACACAATACCGTAGGGATAGACCTTGTTGCCATGAGCGTGAATGATATTCTCGTGCAAGGCGCTAAACCACTATTCTTTTTAGATTATTTTGGAACAGGCAAATTAGATGTGGAAAAAACCCACGATGTTATCGCCGGCATAGCCGAAGGCTGCCGTCAATCCGGTTGCGCGCTACTGGGGGGGGAAACCGCCGAAATGCCCGACATGTACGCCGAAGGTGAATACGATTTGGCGGGTTTTTGCGTCGGCATTGTAGACAATAACAAAATTGTGGACGGTTCAGGCATTCGCGTGGGCGACAAAATTGTCGGAATTTCCTCCTCAGGTATCCATTCCAACGGCTATTCACTCGTACGCAAAATACTTGCCCAAAGCGGCCTGGGGGGTACAGATATTTTCCCCGGAACTGACCAATTGGTGCAAGATGTGCTGTTGACCCCCACCTATATTTATGTGGATAGTATTCGCCAATTACAACGCGATGTGGATATTCACGGCATGGTTCACATTACCGGTGGCGGTTTTTACGATAATATTCCCCGCATTCTGCCCCGTCAGGTGGAAGCACACGTCCGCTTTGGCTCGTGGGACATACCTCCCGTGTTCCAATGGCTGAAAGAAAGCGGCCATTTGAGCTGGCCTGAAATGCTGCAGATTTTCAATTGCGGTATCGGCTATATTGTTATTGTTCCTGGTGATTGCCACGAAGAAGTGGTCAGCCGCGTGAACGCCTCCTCCATGTCCGCATGGACTATCGGCAGCATTGAGCGCCGCAAAAACGATACAGAACAGGTTCAAATTCTGTTTGAAGAATAAAAATATCCGTATGCTTTATAAAAAATGGCGGTATTTCTTGTGAAATACCGCCATTTTTTATAAACTAATCGTCTTCGTACATGTCATTATGGTCTTCACAACCGCAAACATCGTCTGGTGGCCCGTCTTCGTCGTGGTCAGCAATCAAAAAAGTATCGTCATCCAAACTGTCTTCTTCTGTCCAGTCATTCGGCATGATCGTCCTCCATTTCGCTAGGAACTGTTGGTACGGGAGCTTTCCACACGCCCGGCATGGGCGCTTCCAAAACCGCTTTATCCCCCACATACGGGTTAAAGTAGCCAAACTTTAGCCAAGGGCATAATTTACGTAAACGTTTTTTAAAATTTGTGAATCCTACAGACGGCCCCAAGACTACCTTTGTAAGTACACCCAAATACATTTCGGGGTCAATGTTCAAATTGCGTAATTGAATAAAACTGACCCCCGTGCTTCCCACCAGCTCACCCAGCGCGGCAATTTCCTCTTCGGTGTCTGTTACCCCAGGAAAATACAATAAATTTAATGAAACAAACACACCACGCTTGCGTGCTTCCACCATAGAAGCCCGCACATTTGCCAAAGTGTAGCCCTTGGGGCGATAATAACAGGTATAGGCATCTTCCCGCGCGCTGTTCATGCTCACCCGCAAGGAACTCAGCCCTGCCTCTGCCAGAGCGATAACCGCGTCAGTATACGAGGCATTGCTGTTGCAATTAATGGTGCCCTTGCCGCCCGCCGCACGAAACAAACGCACCGCTTCAATCAAGGTTGCGGCTTCAGTCAGCGGTTCCCCTTCGCAGCCCTGACCGAAAGAATAGATGGGGTGCTCGGTTTCCTGCGCGGCATGATGCTGCATAAGTTCCACAATTTCTTGAGGACTTGGACAAAAATTCAAACGACATTGCGGAGTGCTCACAATGGGCGAACCTTCTTCTTGCTGCGAAATACACCCTACGCAGCGGGCATTACACACCCGTGATACTGGCAGTGGGGCCTCATACCGCCCAAGCGCAAAGTTGCGGGCCGCTGGGCAATCATAGCGCAACACACACTGAGACATAATATGCTGAATGAGACGATTTTCAGGATATTGCAGCATCAGGGTTCGCACGGCTTTTTCAAGACGCGCACGCGGCACATCCTTAAAGACTTGGCGTGTGTCCGAATCCACAGTTTTGGCACACACATAAAAACGCCCACGGGCAAAACCCACGGCCCCATAAGCGAACAGGGGTAAGACGGGCGCATCTGCATCGCTCACATAGGCTGGGTGCGCGGTGATGGTGTGGGCCGGAGCCGCAAAAGCCGCCACGGCAAGATCTTCCTGCACCTCAATGTCACCGCTTTCCTCGTTCAGTCCCGCAGCTCGACGGCCCGGCAGCAAAAAAATTTCACTTTCTGGGGGCAGAGGAATAAGCTCGTCAGGACGGGGCAGTCCCCACTGGTCACCACGGCGGCAAACCATTAATAAATCAGGATGATCATAAATATTTCCCTGGGCATCAGCCACAAGCAAATGCGGACGGAGGGGACGTGCAGAAGGCATAGTGTTTCCTTGCAGTAAAACGGTCTTCAGGATAATATAAAACGCAGCAGTGCTGTTGTCAGCAATTTTGTCTACTCAATTATACAAAGGTATCTTCACATGGCTGTGATGCTCTTCATTTTTCTGTGTTTTGCTGGTATGTTTGTTATGTTTTTGTATATTTTGCGTAGCCAAGAAAAATTTCAAGACTACCTCCGCCAAGAATTAGCTCAAACCAAGGTATTGCTCCATTCCATGGAACACAAGCTGGCCGTGTTGAGCGGCGATCCCTCCCACGACAGTCGTATTGAGCACAATTCCACGGCCTTGACAAGTCTCAGTATGACTGAGCATAAAGAAGTGGCCCACGATTCCGGCCTTGATTTGCACTTTGACCCCAACGAAAGAATGATTCGTTAAAAATTCTCCGTCTGCCCAAAGTGCCCCTGTGCAGCCCGCACATACGCCTGCTGCAACATCGGGTGCGAAATATTTTCAGCAAACAACAAATAAGGCATGCGTAACCATTGCTTACGAATGGCATTGGCGTGCTTTTGTCTATTTTTGCACTCTTGCTGCCCTTTCGCCTGATACCATGTGTGCAGATGGCGAGTAAATTCTTGGGCCCTATGGCGGGCACGATGCCCCGCGTTGATGCAAGCAAGAGCTGCCTGACGCAGGGCCTGCTGACGCGGCGGATCGTCGAGCAATGCCCGCACTTGCGCGGCGGCCGCCCCTACATCGTGCAGGGGATAGGTCAGCAGATGCACGTTTTCAGTGAATAGCTCTTGTTGC
>JAVVPD010000006.1:44971-50175 GCA_036655975.1 Desulfovibrionaceae bacterium
CAGCGGGCGTGAGTAAACAACCCCCGCAGCCCATGGCCTCAAAAACCCGAAAATTTAAATCACCAGCCGCACAGTGATTCAACAATATTCGACCTTGTGGAAACAAGTTGCGGTAATCGCCGTGCGTCACATGCAGGCTTGGCACAAGGTTTTTTAAGGCCGCTAAAAACTCCGCACGGGCTCGGTTGGTAGCGGCATCCACAGTGCCCACAAACAGGCAATCCCAAATAAAATCCGTGTGGGCAGACGCTGCCGCGCTCTCAAGAGAAATATCGGGCGCAAAAGCGGGAAACCACCACACCTGTTCCGCACACAGTTTCTTCGCCAAAAATGTGTGCATATGGTCTTTCAAGCTGACAAGGCACACATCAAAGGCTTGTGCGTAGAGGGGGTAATAACTATGAATATGAGAATCAACACAATAAAACACCGTGACGCAGGGGAATTGTTCCATCCCCACAACAAAAGGTGGACGGCTTTTATCAGCCACTACCACAACATCAGGTTCCCATCCCGCCATACGCACTAGGTCATCCCAAGTAAAAACAGCCATATATTCAAAATTAAATATATGAATCTGCCACCCACAGGCCGTTAAGGCTGGGGCAAAGAAGGGACTTCCGATCCAAAAAAGTTTGCGTAAGGGAGATGCGGACACGATTTCCTTATGAAATTGTAAAACCTTTTCCAATATTGCAAAGCAGCAGAAAAAATTATAGTAATTAGTGTTCAAAGTAAATGCCTCAGGAGCAGATAGCCTTAACTGCCCTACCGTACACAGCAACCATCACCCTTTAGCACCACAAGCCACATGCGAACTCCAGCCCAAATTCTTCATACTTTTCTACGCATGGTGCTGGCCCTAACCCTTGTATGCGCGGCTCTGCTATTGGCAATGGCTATTTTTTTGCGCCAGAACCCCACGGCCCTCGCGGAACATTTGGCAGACGCCGTCCGTAGCCGTGCGGGCATTGAGTGTTCCATGGGGCTGGTAGATGTGGTTATGCTGCCCATGCCCGCACTGGCTGTGGCAGATATTCGCGTCAGTACAGAAAGTATGACCCTGTATGTGGCCTACGCCACGGTACGCCCCTCTATCATGGCCCTGTTGCGCGGTGAATTTGAGCCTGGCGATATCAGCCTGCTACGCCCAGAAGTCACTCTAAACGCCCCCCTGCCGCCCACACCTTCCGGCACCACTCTCAGCATTCCCTCTGTGCTCCAAAACTGCCGGATCATGGTGCAACATGGCAGCCTAGAAATCCAAAATTTTGAGGGGCGGCAATTCCATATCCGTGATATTCGCACAGATATCAGCCCCAATGCCACTGACGGTGTGGATAGTTTGTATGGCTGGCTCCACATCGGTTCAGCCACCGTCTACGAAGGAGATACTTTGGCGGCACGGCTCGATTCCGTACAGATCGATATGGACGGTACAGCCCTAGATTTGAGCCGTGGCGATCCCGGTGGTTTACGAATTCAAGGACGCGCTTCATTGCCCCATATGCTCAGTGTTCATAGTATGGATATTCAGGTGGAGCAAAAACGTCACAGTAGCGGTACGACCAGCATGATATCTGCTAACCTTAAAGGAACATTCCCCTTTGATGGGCAATCCATCCCCTTTCATATGGACGGAATAGGTAAAACTCTCGGCACTGGCGGCATCACTATTGACAGCCTTGATCTGGGGCTGGACAAAGACCGTATCCGTGTGCAGGGAGCGCTCATGCTGCCAAAGGCAGACAGTCTATGGCCTGAAATAACAGGAAAAATGACAATATATCGTCTGAGTCTGGTGCAATGGTTCGGCTTCGGGCGGCCCATGCCCGCAGGCTTGCAGCACACCTTGGATTCGCTCGCGGGCACACTGGACTTCGCCCTCAATGCCACAGGCCTGAAAGTGCCAAACCTGCATATACAAGTGGCGGAAACCTCCTTTGAAGGCAAGGCTAGCATGGAATCTTGGGCTAGCCCCGTCATCGCTATTGACGCCCACAGTAAAAGCATCAACCTTGGCACAGCTCTGCCCGAAGCCTTGGCCCTTACCCCCAAGGCTCCGGTATACACGCACAAAGCCCTTACCCCCGTTCCCGGCAGTGACACCGCCTTGTCCATGAAGCTGCCTGACATTAATTATGATATTCAATTGCGGGTAGATGCGCTGCAATACGGCCCACTCAACATGCAGAACGCGCAATTCCGCTGCCAGTCCGGCGGCAAGGGTGCCGTAGACATGCGCTTTGGCGTTGGCGGCCTCTACGGCGGCAATGCCGATGGCGCGCTATTGCTTAAAGCAAGCACCGCCACCACGCCGACTCAATACACTCTCCGCGCACACATCAAAAATGTCAGTGCCGAACGCCCTGTGCACGCACTCACAGGTTCCAAAAGCTTAGGTGGGCGGGTCAACGCGGCAGTCCAATGGACAGCCGAAGGCAAAAGCGTTGCGACTTTTCTGGCAAGCCTCAGCGGTGTCACCTCGCTAAAAATAGAAGACGGCTATGTTGATAGCCTCATGGCTGGAGGAGAGGCGAACAAATGTACCTTTTCCCGTCTGGAACTGAGTAATCGCCTCCGGCGGCAAAACAGCGACACCACCCGTAGCCCCCAAGACAGCACGGTGACCTTTGACGGGGAATGGCAAGGCATGATGCAAACCCGAAATTGGCAAACTTCTGTGCGTTTGGACGGGCCGCTAAGTTTTGCGCGTAAGGGTATTCTGCCGCTGACGGTGCAAAAAGTCCCCGGCAGTCTTAGTGTGCAATTATCGCCGGAAATCACTTCCCTGAGTCAGAACCTCAAGGCGCATGCCACTGGACGTTTTTCCTTTCACAGCAGCACGTCCCAGCTTGCATTGGAAGACGCACACCTCAGCAGCGAAGGGATAGAAGTGCGGGGTTTTTTGCAAAGTGTGCTTAAGGAATACAGTGTCAAAGGCGATATTGAGGTTAAAACAAAACAATTACGTCGTATTCTTACACTGTTGGGCAAAACAGTCAGCGACCTGCCGGAGGGGGCTTTGCAGCAGCTTGAAGGCACGGCCCACATAAGCCTAAATCCGGACTCCGTAAGTCTGCACACGATAAAGGCCCAAGTAGACACAAGCCGCGTGACCGGCAGCCTAGAGGGACGCTGGAATACACGCGCCGCTTGGAAATTTGATCTGAACGTTGACACCTTTGACCTCAGCAAATACCGCCTGCCTACTCCTGAGGGAGCCAAGCCTTCCACAAGCCCATGGAACCTAAAATGGTTGCAAACGACGGATGCCCAAGGGATCCTGCGCCTGAGCTCGGCCACGGTGTATAAACTCCATTTTCAAAATGTGCACATCCCCCTAGGCCTGAGCAAAGGGCTGGTGGAATGTACGCCCCTGAAGGCACAATTGTATACCGCCCCGGTCACGGGTTCCTTCCGCGCAGACGCGAAGAATAGCCTACACATACGGGCCGATCTGCAGGCTATTAATATGGACATGCTTCCCCTAAGCATTGATCAAAATTTTGGCACGGCTGTGGCGGGTCGTGCCGTGCTCAAGACTTCTACGGAAGGTATTTTACATTCAGATGCGGACATTCCCGCCGCTTTAAATGGCAGCTACAGCTTTGACGTTGTCAACGGCTATTTCCAATCACGCTCTGAAGGAGAAATGCGCGGCAGCAAAACCGGCTTCACGTTTTTGCGCGGGACAGGACAAATGCAAAAAGGTGTGTTGCGTAACAACGATTTTGTTATGGACGGGGCCAACATGCGGGTCACCGGGAAAGGACAAATCGACTTTGTTACCCAACAACTGGATTACACGGCTTTGGTAAATATGCGCGGTATTGCGGAATTTCCGGTATATTATTACGGCTCCATCAGTAATCCGCAGCGTGATATTAAAGCGGGCAAGGCCATTGTGGACACCCTAGGCCAATTGGGTACCGATGTTTTTGGTCTGGTAGGTGATGTGCTCAGTACCCCGTTTAAATTGTTTCGTTAAAGCATACACCGCTGTAAACGGTTCTAAAGCATTTTTGATTCCATACGCTCCCTCCGGCGCTTTACGGCGAAAGTAAATTTCGCCTACGCCTACGGGGCGGGCGACGGTTCTCGTCGTAGAGCATTTAGCTATTTTCAATAGCAAAGTGCTCTAAAGGGCTGGTAGCAAAGAAATCCCGCTGACCCCAATTGACAAAAGGACTTGAGCGGGAGTATCTTTTTCCCAGTACGTTATATTTTGCACAAGGCAGTGCATACCCTTTATAGTCTGTTCATAACCAAGGAGGTCTTTGGTGAATATTTTGATTTTTGGCCCCAACGGCAGCGGCAAAGGTACACAGGGCGATCTGGTTAAAGAAAAGTTCCATTTGGCCCATATTGAATCTGGGGCCATTTTCCGTGAGCACATCGGCGGCGGCACTGACCTTGGCAAACAAGCCAAGGCCTATATTGATCGTGGCGACTTAGTGCCCGATGATATCACCATTCCCATGGTTCTTGAAACGCTGAAAACCCGTGGCAAAGACGGCTGGCTCTTGGACGGCTTTCCCCGCAACATGGTGCAGGCCCAAAAATTGTGGCAAGCCCTACAAGCTGAAGGCATAAAACTGGACTATGTTATTGAAATTTTGCTGCCCCGCGAAACCGCAAAAAATCGCATTATGGGCCGTCGTTTGTGCAAAAACAACAATAATCATCCCAATAATATCTACATTGACGCCATTAAGCCCAATGGCGACAAATGCCGTGTGTGTAATGGTGAATTGACCGCCCGCTCGGACGACCAGGACGAAGGCGCTATCAACAAACGCCATGACATTTATTACAATACCATTGATGGCACCCTCGCCGCCGCTTATTTCTACAAAAATCTTGCCGGCAAAGGGCAAACCAAATACCTTGAACTGAATGGCGAAGGCAGTATCACCTCCATCAAGGACACCCTGCTAAAGCAGCTGAGCTAAAACTTCTAGGGGCAATGCCCGTAATAAATATCCCCAAGCCCGTGGTCTGTCCCCTGTCAAGTAAATAGGTAAAAGGCCATGGCGGCATAGATTATGCGACCAGCTTTTCTCGGTACTCACTGGGAAAAGCTGGTCAAGTCTTTTGGGAAAACGAGATGTATTGTGGAAGTGGATAAATCCCTTAACAAGTGTGACTGTTATTCCTTTGTGCCATCTATCCCGTAAATCAGTGCCAAGTGTCGCGCCCGC
>JAVVPD010000007.1:0-32652 GCA_036655975.1 Desulfovibrionaceae bacterium
GGAGTCCTTGCGGGACAAAGGCATTAGCCCAGACTTTTTTCCTGACCGCTATGTGGCTGAAGGCGTTGTAGAAGGCATGCTGGCCTTGGGCATGAAAGGGCAAAAGCTGCTTTTGCCTCGGGCGCGTGAGGCCCGCGAGGTACTGCCCGACGAATTGCGGGCGGCGGGGGCGGTGGTGGACGTGCTTCCGGTGTACGCCACGCTTCCGGCTTTGGCGCGCAAGGAACAGGTGCTGGAAATGCTGGCGCAGGGGCGCATTGCTTGTGTGACCTTCGGTTCCTCATCCACGGTGGAAAATTTTTTGGGGGCTATCCCTGCGACCACCCTTCAGGCCTATCCGGCGGTAAAATTGGCGGCCATTGGCCCGATCACGGCACAAACGCTGGCGCGGCACGGCTTGTCCTGCGCCATTCAGCCACAGGACTATACCATCCCCGCCTTGGTGGAAGCCCTCAAGCAAGGGTTGTAGACACCTATGCCCATAAAAATAGCAATACTCGCTTCGGGCAGTGGCACCAATGCCCAAGCCATGTTTGACAAGATTGCCGAGGGGCGCTTGCAGGCGCAGGTGGTACTGGTGATTTCTAACCGACCGGGGGCCAAGGTATTGGAGCGGGCCCGCGCAGCGGGGGTGCCAACGCTGGAGCTGGATCACAAGGCCTATGCAGGGCGGGAGGCTTTTGACGCGGCGCTGGTGTCGGCTTTGCAGGGGGCTGGGGCCGAATTGGTCGTGTTGGCGGGCTATATGCGCTTATTAACGCCCCATTTTTTGGCAACTTTTGCGGGTCGGGTGGTGAATATCCACCCGGCTTTGCTGCCCAGTTTTCCGGGAACCCACGGTATGGAAGACGCGCAGGCGTGGGGGGTTAAAGTGGCAGGCTGCACCGTGCATTTTGTGGATGAAGAAGTGGACCACGGCGAGGTGATCGCCCAAGCCGTGGTGCCCGTGCTGGCGGGGGAAGCTTTGGCGGACTTGCAGCAGCGTATCCATGCTCTGGAGCACCGTATCTATCCGCAGGTTATCCAGTGGTTTGCGGAGGGGAGAATTCGGGTGTGTCAGCGTCAGGTGCATATAGAGCCTCAAAGCTCTTCTGCGGCTGTGCCGTGTACGGGTACGGGCATGGCGGCATGGCTCGTGTCGCCGCCTCTTGAGGAGGGCTTTTAGCGATGGGGTATTCTTTTAGCCTAGATGCGAAGGAAAAAGCGACATTGCTCAAACTGGCACGCTGGGCTGTAGATTCCGGTTTAGGGGGTGTGGACGTGTCAAAGCGTTTGCTGGAGGATCTGCGGCAGGAACGTTTGTGCGTTCCCAGAGGCTGTTTTGTCACCCTGCGCCTCAATAATATATTACGCGGTTGCATGGGTACGGTTTTGCCTGTGGAACCTTTGTACAAAAATGTTATCTATATGGCCTATGCTGCGGCTTTTTCAGACCCGCATTTTACGCCTTTGACAACCGTGGAGTGGCCCAAAATCCGGTGTGAAATCTCCATTGTAGGCCCGCTTTCCCGCTGCCCAGAGGTGGGCTTGATTGAAGTGGGGCGGCACGGGCTGATATTGCAGAAAAATAAGCATTCCAGCATGTTTTTGCCCAGTGTTCCGGTGGAAGCGGGCTGGGATCTTGTGGAATATTTGGACAATTTGTGCCTGAAAGCCAATTTACTGCGGGGGGCGTGGCGGGAAGCCGATGTACAATTGTGCTGGTTTGAATCGTATACATTTTCGGATGGGTAACATTTTCATAGATTTTTTGTGCTGATGCTGGTATCTAGTGGGGGCGTTTGTAAAAGAACGCTCCTATTTTTTTATGCAACGTTGCAGGAGGCATCTATGTTACTTTGTACCTGACATACCGTCGGCAAACTTCACGGTGTGAGGTTGTTGCAGACAGTGGCGCGGTACGGGAAATATACGGTGTTTCCTTAGCCTTACGGTTCTCCACCTGTGGGGGTTCCTGTACCCCGCTTGGTATAAGCATTGCGTTCTTGTGTTGCGCCACAGGTTCTGCGGCTTGTCTGTCTGCCCTTGGCATTTTTCAAGGCGCAGGAGCATGAAACAGTGAAATATTTTAATTTTTTTTCTACGACAAAGGGCATCATTCTGACAGGTGCCCTGTTGGGTGTCATGGCTATTTTGTTGCAATATTTTGGTAATCCCTCAAATATGGGAATTTGCGTGGTGTGTTTTAACCGCGATATTGCGGGGGGCATTGGCTTGCACCGTGCTGCCATTGTGCAATATGTGCGCCCCGAGATTATGGGTATGGTGCTGGGGGCCTTAGTGGCGGCTTTTTCTTTTAAGGAATTTCGTGCCCGTGGGGGATCGTCACCCGCTATCCGTTTTGTGCTCGGCATGATTGCGGCCATGGGGGCGCTGGTGTTTCTGGGTTGCCCGTGGCGCGTGATTTTACGCCTTGCGGGGGGGGATGCCAATGCGCTGTTCGGTCTGGTCGGGCTGGTGGTTGGCATCGGCGTGGGGACGCTCTTTTTCCGCCGTGGCTTCACCCTTGGGCGCAGTACGCCGCAACATGCGCTTTCGGGGCTGGTGTTGCCTTTGATGATGGTGGGATTGGTAGCTTTGTATCTGATATACCCCCCGCTGGAAGGGCAGGACAAAAACGGCGTGCTGTTCTATTCGCTTAAGGGGCCGGGCTCACAGCATGCGCCCTTCCTCATATCTTTGGCTTTGGGTTTGGTGGCGGGCTTTATTGCCCAACGTAGCCGTTTTTGTACTATGGGTTCTTTCCGTGATGTGCTTTTGTTTCGTCACTGGCATCTCTTTTTAGGGGTAGCCGCCATGCTGGTGGCGGCTTTTGTGATGAATATGTTTTTAGGCACCTTTAAGCCCGGCTTTGAAGGCCAACCCGTGGCCCATACGCAGGATTTTTGGAATTTTATGGGCATGGTTACGGCGGGGCTGGCTTTTGCGCTGGCGGGCGGTTGTCCGGGGCGGCAATTGTTTTTGGCGGGCGAGGGCGACAATGACGCCGCCATATTTGCCTTGGGCCTGATTGTGGGTGCGGCTATGGCGCATAATTTTGGTATGGCAAGCTCTGGGGCGGGCATCGGCCCGCACGGGGCCATAGCCGCCCTTGGGGGCTTTGCACTGTGTCTTGTGATTGGTGCTGTCGGATGCAAAAGGGGGGCGTAATCATGACCATGATCGATACTCGCGGGCTGTCTTGTCCCCAACCGGTGTTGATGGTATTAAAGGCTGTAAAAAATGGTGATACAGGCCCCTTTACGGTGCTCGTGGACAATGATTGCAGCCTTGAAAATGTTACGCGAGCCGCGCAGAATCGCGGTTTTCGGGTGGAAGCTTCACCCGTGGAGCGCGCCACCTATGGTGAAGACGGATTGACCCTGTTACAGCTTACGCACTAGGATTTTAATGAACTGGTGGAAACATATCTGGAAAAGCCGTAAAGGGGCTTTAGATACAGGGGGGGCGGAGCTTTCCGCTCCCTCGTCTCATGCCGCCCCGAAGGGGATTGCGGTTTTTGCCCACACAGGTGAGGTTATCCGCGCCGAAATGGTGTTGCGTACCGCTGGGCTTGCCGTAGAGGTCAAAGGCCCTCCGCCACATTTGCGTACGGGCTGTGATTTGGTGGTGGTCTATAATTTGCTTCAGGAATTGCGGGTACGTGAAGTATTGGAAATGGCTGGGGTGCAGGCCGAGGCCTTTGTACATGCGGGCGAGAATCTGTTGGATCCGGTGTCGTTGTTTCAGGTGAAGGATTTGGGCGCATGGCTGATGGTGCGGGCCGCCAATATGAAGATTACCGTGTGCAAAGACGATGGGCGGATTGTCAATATTTCCGGTGGGGGCTGTCCAGATGTACCCTACTTGGCTGCCCATTTGACGGGCTTAACGCTGACAGAAGCCCAGGAACCCCGGCATATTGGGCAAACTTTGTGTTGCTATTCGTTGCAAAAAGCTTTTGAAGAAGCCCGCAGGCTGCTTTCCAGCGCGGCAGGAGCGCCCCCATGTGGCTCATAGTCGGCACGGTGCCGCACGAGGATTTTCCCTTGACCTTTGGTGTGTCTCGGATGGAAGGCGATCACTTGTATGTGGGGGAACAGCGTGTTTCTGTGGACAGGGGCACAGCCGCCCTTGCCGCCGCTGCGTGGCTGACCTGTGCGACCTATCATGAAACAGGGGCTGCCCCGCAGGAATGTTGTGTTCCGCATCTCTTGTTGGTGGGGGATACGGGGGACGGCAAAGGCAGCCGTGCTGTGTATGCGTGGTTGGTGGAAAATCTTGTGACGCTGGCGGCGCAACCGTCGGCTTTGTGCGGGCTGACTTTCCACTACCTTTTTCCCGATGTGGACTGGCATAATCGGGTGCTCATGTCGATTGAAATGTTAGCGCGTAAGCCCTTGTTGGTGGCTGACGCGGGCTTTATGTACGTTGCCAAAATGAGCGGCTATGCCGATGCCTACGATTTATTTACGCCGGATGTGGGCGAAATGGCCTTTTTGGCCGATGAAAATGCGCCGCATCCCTTCTACACGCGCGGTTTTTTGCTGGCTACGGAAAATGACATTCCCACCTTGCTCACCCGCGCTCACAGCCACGGGAATTGCGCGCAAAATTTGATTGTCAAAGGCGCAAAAGACTATGTGGTGCAGGGGGCAAATATTTTGGATACTGTGGACAGCCCCGCTGTGGAAGCCATGGAAGCTATCGGCGGCACGGGGGATATTGTCACGGGCATCGTGACGGGTTTGCTGGCCTTGGGTTTGCCCATGCGTGAAGCCTGCCTCAAAGCGGTGCGAACCAGCCGCCTACTGGCGCACATGGCTGCCCCTGATCCCGCAACGCAGGTGGGAGAATTGTTGCGGATGGCCTATTTTGAACGCTTGTAAGCCGCGCCCGCCCCGTAGGCGTAGGCGAAATTTACTTTCGCCGTAAAGTGCCGGAGGGAGCGTCTGGAATCAAGAATGTTTTAGTTGTTTTTCAGCCATGCTCGACCAAAGGCCGCCTGCCCGAAGGCGATACAGCCATCGTTGGGGGGCAGGGCTTTATGCAACAAGGGCTGTAAGCCGTGCTGCGTGAGCAAAGAAGGCAGAATGGCGACCAGGGTGGGATTTTGCATGACCCCGCCGCTCAGGCCGACATATTGCAGCGCCTGCTCACGGGCCACGCAGGCGGCCATATCCGCAAGACCCTGTGCCAGCGAATAATGAAATTTGCGGGCGATTCGTCCCACAGGCACACCCTGCAAACATTCCTCATATATTTGTCCGAACAAATGCAGGCTGTCCATGCGCCACAGGCTGTCGTGTGTGGGAGCTAAGAGGCGTATGGCGTAGCGTGAATCTGACTTTTCTGTATCTTGGGCTTCCTGTAAACGCAGGGCCGCTTGCCCCTCATAGCTTGTCACTAGGCATAGACCCAGCAGGGCCGCTACCGCGTCAAACAGCCGCCCCACACTGGAGGTGGGCGGGCAGTGGAGCTTTTGGCGAACCATGTGCGTGATAATTGTTGCGGCTTTTGCGTGAGGCGCGGGCCAAGTCCATGTTTTGCCGAGCAGGGCCAGCATCCCTTGGGCCACGCGCCACGGCTCGCGCACGGCAGCATCCCCACCCGGTAGTGGGAAGGTGCTCAAAGATCCCACGCGCGTTTGGGTACCTTGGGCGGTATCGATACGCAAGAGTTCTCCCCCCCATATTTCGGGGGTGCCGGTGCGGCAGTCCTGATTCTGTTCCAGCCCCAGAGGGCCTTGTGTGCCAAGCCCTGTGCCGTCTAAAGTCCATACCAGCGCGGAACCTTCATACCCGTTTTCGGCAAGCACACTCCAAGCGTGGGCGGCGTGGTGCTGCAAGCGCAACAGGGGGAGGGCTTTTTCTTGCGCCCACTCGTAAGCGCAAAGGGTGGACATATAGTCCGGGTGCAGGTCACACACCAGGGCGGCGGGCCGTACTTCGAGCAGATGTTCCAGATGCGTGGCGACTTCTTGATAAAATTGCCACGTTTCCAGATTCTGTAAATCCCCCACATGCTGGCTGACAAAGGCCGCGTTGCCCCGTGTAAAACACAAGGTGGCTTTCAAAGCTGCGCCCATGCCCACAACGCAAGGCTCTTGTGAGGCTCCAGCGTAGGCGGGCAAGGGCAGGGGGCGCGGCACATAGCCCCGCGCCCGACGGTAGAGCAGGGGCTGTGATGTTTCTGGAACTACAGCCACCACAGAATCGTCAGCGCGCACTAAAATATCGCGGTTATGGAGCAAAAAGATATCCGCAATGTCCCGCAGGCGCTGTAGGGCCTCTCGGTTTCCCAGACAAATAGGCTCGCCGCCCGCATTGCCTGAGGTCATAACCAGCCCGGCGGGCTGGGAACGGTCAGCACTGGCAAACAATGCAAATAATACCTTGTGCAAGGGGGTGTAGGGCAGCATTAGCCCCACATTGTGCCCGTCAGGCGCAATGCCTTGGGGAAGGATTCCCGCCTTTTGGGGGCAGACCACAATGGGAGCCTCGGCTGAACGCAGGAGGGCCTCATGCGCGGGGCTGAGCTCGGCCACAAGCCGCGCCCGCGCCATATCGGGCACCATGATCGCCAGCGCTTTATGCGGGCGGTGCTTGCGAACCCGCAACAACGCAATGGCCTTGGCGTTGAAGGCGTCGCAGGCCAGTTGAAAACCCCCCAGACCCTTGATGGCGGCAATGCGCCCCTGTTGCAGGGCCGTGGCAATGGTCTGCACGGTCTGGGTAGAGTCTGTACCCTGCTTTTCCCCGTATGCGTGGCTGTTTTCCTCTTCTCCCTTGTGTCCTTCTACGGCCCACAGGCGCGGGCCGCAGAGCGGGCAGGCGTTGGGCTGGGCGTGAAAGCGCCGATTGAGCGGGTCAGTGTATTCGGCGTGGCAGGTCGGGCACAGTGGAAAGCAGGCCATGGAGGTGCTGCTGCGGTCATACGGAATAGCGCGGGTGATGGTGTAGCGCGGGCCGCAATCAGTACAGTTGGTGAAAGGGTAAAGGTAGCGCCTGTTTAAGGGGTCATCCATGTCGGCTTGGCATTGGGGGCACAGGGCCACATCTGGGCTGACCAGCACCGTATGCCCGCCGCCTGTCGCGCCGCTGTGGGTAATGACAAAGCGGTCTTCACCCTGTGTCAGCGGTATTTCCCTTCGTGTACAGGATGTTACTTGGGCCAAAGGGGGCAGCTGGTTTTCAAAATCAGCTAAAAAAGCGTTCAGGCCTTTGGCGGGGCCTTGCACCTGAATTTCCACACCTTCCGAGGTGTTGCCCACACTGCCCGTTAGCCCGTGTTCTACGGCACAACGGTACACAAAAGGGCGAAAGCCCACCCCTTGTACTTGTCCGCCCACAATCAGGCTGTAGCGTTTGTGTGTGTGCATGTTTTTACAGTAGCAACAGCGCGCTGGAAAAGCAAAGCGCTAGCGCCCTTTTTCCTTGCGAGTCCGCGCGGCTCTTGGTATGAAAACCCACATCACCTTTGAACACATAGGGGGAAATATTATGGGGCAGAAACATAAATTGGGATCTCGCATCCGCTCGTTCCGCGAAGAACGTAACATTAGTCTAGAAACCTTGGCGGAAACCACAGGCTTGAGCGTGGGTTTTCTTCACTCGCTGGAAGAAAATGATCTTTACCCTACCATTGGGCCGCTGCAAAAAGTTGCCCGTGCCCTCGGTGTGCGGCTGGGAACATTCATGGATGATGAGATCACCCGCGATCCGATTATTTCGCGCATCGGGGAACGTACGGCCGACCTTGCCATGCACAAAGGCGAAAATACCAATGCCAGCTACGTGTACCATTCCCTAGGCAAGGGGAAAAGCGACCGCAATATGGAACCCTTCCATATTGAAATCATGCCCGATTCTGGCGACGACCGTAAAACATCCTCGCACCAAGGTGAAGAATTTATTCTTGTTATCAAGGGAAATCTCTTTGTTGTCTACGGGCGTGAAACCTACACCCTGACCCGTGGTGATACGATTTATTATAATTCTATCGTGCCCCATTTTGTGGGGGCTGCCGGCAGTGAACCTGTTGAAATTCTTGCTGTTGTCTATAATCCCTAATCAAGATTCACGCACCAGACCATAAGGATAAGCTTTCATGAAGGATAAAGTTGCCGAAAGGCAAAAACAATTTGTGTTGCGTGAATGGACTTTAGGGCAAATTCTGGACGACACCGTGGCGCGTTTTCCTGATAACGACGCCGTTATTTACGCGGACAGGGATTTCCGCCAGACGTGGCGCGAATTTGCGGCCGTGGTGGACGATCTTGCCAAGGGGCTGATGGCCCTTGGTATTCAGCGCGGGGAGAAAGTTGCCGTGTGGGCCACCAACGTGCCCTATTGGGTAGCCCTGCAATTTGCCACGGCCAAAATTGGGGCCATTCTCATTACCGTCAACACGAGCTATCGCCAGCATGAAGTTCAGTATCTGCTCACGCATTCTGAGTGTGAAAATCTGTTCATTATGGATGGCTACCGCGACCACGACTATCTGCACACTTTGTACGATATTGTTCCTGAATTGCGTACACAGTCCCGCGGGTCGATCAAATGCGAAGCCCTGCCCCATTTGAAGCGTATTATGTTTTTGGGCCTTGAGAAACATCGTGGCATGTATTCTGTGCCCGAAATCCGGGCCTTGTCCGTCATGATTACCGACGAGGACTATAAAGCCCGCCAGAACAGCCTTGACCCGTGGGACACCATTAATATGCAATATACCTCGGGTACCACCGGCTTTCCCAAGGGCGTTATGCTCACCCATGTGGGGGTGGGCCTTAACGGCTATTGGATCGGGCAGCACCAGCGTTTTACGGAAAAAGACCGCTTGTGCCTACCCGTGCCCCTGTTCCACTGCTTTGGTTGTGTACTCGGCGTGTCGGCCTGCGTTAATCACGGCACCGCCATGATTATTCTTGAAACGTTCAATCCCCTGCATATGCTTGAGGCCATTGATAGCGAACGCTGTACCGCCGTGTACGGCGTACCCACAATGTATTTGGCGGCTCTTGAACATAAAATGTTCAAACGCTTTGATGTTAGCTCGCTTCGTACGGGCATCATGGCCGGCTCCGTGTGCCCTGAACCGCTCATGCGCCGGGTTACTGAAGATATGTTTATGAAGGAAATCACCATCTGCTACGGCCTTACCGAAGCCTCGCCGGTGATGACGCAATCGGATATTCATGATTCCCTCGATGTGCGCTGCTCCACCGTGGGTTGTGCCATGCCCGGTATTGAGGTGCGTATCGGCAACCCTGAAACCTGCGCCGAACTCCCCCGAGGCGAAGTGGGCGAAATTCTTTGCCGTGGCTATAATATCATGAAGGGCTATTATAATATGCCCGAAGCCACCGCCGAAACCATCAGCCCTGAAGGCTGGTTGCATTCTGGCGATTTGGGCATGATGGATGAAAATGGCTACGTTACCGTGACGGGGCGTATCAAAGATATGATTATTCGTGGCGGGGAAAATATTTATCCCCGTGAAATTGAAGAGTTTTTGTTGGGTATGGACGGAGTGCTTGATATTCAGGTGGCCGCTGTCCCGAGCCGCAAATACGGCGAAGAAGTTGGGGCCTTTATTATTCAGAAACCGGGCTACGATATTTTGCCCGAAGACGTGCGCGACTATTGCCGGGGCAAAATTGCTTGGCATAAAGTGCCCCGTTATATCAGTATTGTTGACGGTTTCCCGCTTACCG
The DNA here is from genome assembly GCA_036655975.1 of Desulfovibrionaceae bacterium. Classification (GTDB taxonomy): domain Bacteria; phylum Desulfobacterota; class Desulfovibrionia; order Desulfovibrionales; family Desulfovibrionaceae; genus CASQEL01. The sequence goes on from JAVVPD010000007.1 coordinate 9,695, forward strand.
CCAGTGGTAAAATCCAAAAATTCAAACTTCGTGACATGGCCGCCGCATTGTGGCCTGAGGCGATGAAGTAAATAAGGATTGTGCGCCGTGAAAGCAGAAAAAAGTGTTGGTATTTTGGGCGGTATGGGGCCAGAGGCCACAGTGGAATTATTGCGACGCATTGTGGCGGGCACAAAGGCGGCGGTAGACAACGACCATATCCGCTGCATTGTGGATCAGAATAGCAAGGTGCCCAATCGTGTGGACGCCATTCAAGGGCGTATTCCGTCCGCAGGGCCGGTACTGGCAGATATGGCCCGCCGTTTAGAGGCCTATGGTGCGGATATGCTGTGCATGCCCTGTAATACGGCCCATTATTATCTGGACGAAATCCGCGCAGCCTCACGCTTGCCCTTTGTAGATATGCTCAATTGTACCGCCTTGCGGGTTCGGGAACGTTATCCCGCTGCAAAACAAGCGGCGGTTTTGTGTACCGTGGGAACGCGCTCTACAGGCCTGGATGAGCAAAGGCTGGCAAAATACGGCATTGAGGCCGTCTATCCCGACGCCGCGCAACAGGAAATTGTGACCGCAATTATCGCCGGGGTGAAGGGCGGGCAGGATGTTGGCCCGCTTAAAGCGCAATTTCAGCAGGTGATTGACACCATGCTGAGCCCGCATACGCCCGTATGCATAGCCGCCTGCACGGAATTGTCGGTTATTTGCCCGCAACATCCGGCAGTGGTGGACGCGCTGGACGCTTTGGTGGATGCGCTGATTACGGCAGTTAAAGGCTAAAATAGGCCTGCTGCACGGAGAATATCCGCGCAGCAGGCCCCTTGTGGGATACTCTAATATACCACGCTATACGACATGACCTCTGGTCGATGGAAGAAAAATTCTACGCGTCTGTTCATGCTTTTGCTTTCCGCATCGGCGCCGGGCTTGAGGGGCCGAGTGTCCGCATAGGCCACTCCGCGCAAGCGGGTAGCCTTGATGTTCCCTTTTTCCACCAGATAGTGCAGCACAGCCGCCGCCCGCGCCCCTGAAAGCTCCCAGCTGGACGGGTAGGGGGGGCGTACTTCTTCATTATCGGCATGCCCGCGTACCACAAGATACAAATTATATTCGCGCAGCACTTCCAAGGCGTGTTCTAGCATTTGGGGCGCGTTTGGCCCCAGTTCAGCCGTTCCACTTTTGAACAGCAGGTCGGAGTTTACCCGCAATTGTACGCCCACATCATCGGCGCTGATGCCCGAAGCCGCCTGTGGGGTGGCATCGGCCATAATCATTTGTTTCAGCTTTTGGGCAATGGCGTAGTGGCTTTTTTCCACTTCGGTGATTTTAAATTCACGGGTATCAAGCTTGTCGGTATTTTGGATAAAAGGATTGTTGGAGACGGGTGAGGTGCTGCTAGAATCGTAATTGCGATCACCGGCAAAAAAGGCCGCAAGCCCTACCTTGGTTTCAGGGGGCGTCATATTCAAAATCCACATCAGTAAAAAAAAGGCCATCATCGCGGTTACAAAGTCCGCATAGGCCACTTTCCACGCACTTCCCATGCATTATCTCCTGCCGTGTTTGGGGTGTGTTCGCTTGTGCGCGTACACACCCTATCCGTTTTTCAATTTTTCTTCCATCTCGGCAAATGTGGGACGAAAGGGTGCGGGGATGGCGCGTCTGCCATATTCCACAGCAATAAGAGGGGTTGAACCACGGATAGCCGCTGCCACCGCCTCTTTAATGGTATTGTAATAAAAGTGTTCTTCTTGGGCGACGTTTTCAAGCTTTGCCCCCATGGGGCCAAAAATGCCGTAACAAAATAAAATACCCACAAAAGTGCCCACAAGAGCCGCCGCGATATAGTGCCCGAGCACTTCAGGGGGTTCGTTAATCTTGCTCATGGTCAGCACAACCCCAAGCACTGCGGCCACAATCCCCATACCGGGCATAGATTCGGCCATGTGGTTGATGGCGTGGGCCGGCAGCATTTCTTCTTCGTGCATGGTTGCCATGTCTACATTCATGAGGCTGTCAATATCGGCAGGGTCGCCGGTGGTCAGATAGACACGTAAAGTATCACCGATGAAGGTGATAGTTTTGGGTTTTTTAGAAATAGAAGGATATTTGCTAAAAATAGGGCTGGATTCGGGTTTTTCCACATCACTTTCAATACTGATAACCCCTTCACGGTGCATTTTGGAAAATAAGGCGTATAAGAGCGCTAAGGTGTCAAGATATTTATCTTTATTTGATCCCGGGTCGCCAAAAATATGGCCAAAACTTTTGAGAATAAGGCCAAAAGTATACTTTGTTTGTGAACCAAAAAAAGCCCCCAGCCCAGCCCCCAGAATAATAATATATTCAGCAGGCTGAAAGAGAATCGAGAAGTCCCCTTTAGACATAACGTAGCCGGTGCATACGGAACCGACAACAATTAAAAGCCCGATCAATATATACATGCTTTAGTAATCCGATACGAAGCGCCAAACGCTTCAGCGTTATAAGTCTTTTTTAGGGGCATACCTGTCTCTATCGACGGTGTAAAGGATATCTTTAGGGTTTTTCCCATAATAATACACAGGAAAATACATTTAATCATATGTTAGGCTGTATTTATCTGCGGAATAAATTTTTCAAGGTACTGTCTACGCCCTGAGCACCGCTCTTGCCCCCCTGCTGTAATAAGTTCCCTGCGCCCTTGACGACGCTTCCAACCCCTTGCAACATTTTTTTCGGATCAAGGCCATAGGACAGATTGCTGAACGGCCCAGAGGCCACAACGGGCAGGCTTACCCCCAGCATGGAGATGTCGGCACTCATCTGGAGGTTTTCAGCCGGAAGGTTGACGGTGCCAAGGCCTTTGGCTTTGAGTGAGGGGGAGGTCAGGGTCAAAGGATTGATGTTCATAATGCCATTTTTTATGGTAAAGGGAACGTGCAGCCGTTCAAAATTACTGGGGATATTTCCGCTGTGGGGGGCATCCTTGGGCAGGAGGGTCACATCTTTGAGCAGAATATTTTGCACCAGCAGCTGGCCTTTACCGGACAGGCTGGACTTAATGGCGTGGGCAGTGCTTCCGCCGCAGGCGAGAGTATAGTCCATCTGCGCGCTACCGTTGACCGGACTTTTGCCCTGCACGGCCTGTAAGAGCGCGCCTACATTGAGCTGGGCGAGCTTACCTTGGCTGGTATAACGCATGGTGGCAAGATCCACGGTGGCAGAGCTGCGGAACGTGCCCCCTGTGCCCAGATCAAGGGACAAGGGATTGGCGGCATAGCGGCCCGCGCTTCCCTTAAGAACCAGACGGATGTTTGTCAGGGGAATTTTGTGGGCGGTCAGGGATTTGATGCTGATGTCTATGTCGAGCGTGGGCAGGGCCGCCGCATTGAGCGGGGCGGAGGAAGCGGCTTTGTCGGCCTTGGTGGGGGAGGGAGCATTGGTTTTGGCGTGTCCCTGTGTGGCCCCCAGGTAATGATCCAAATTCAAGGAATCAATGTGGATAACATTGGTTATGGTCAGCGGATTCTTTCCCGCCTGTGCTAAAGCCACTTTGAGTGATGCGGTGATGTTGCTTCTATCAAGCGTGCCCACATAATCGGGAATGGTCAGGGTATTGTCGGCAAAATTGATGGAGCCTTTATGGGTAAAAGATTCCGGCATAGTTGGTAAGGGCGCGGCAATCCCAAGGCTGGGCAACAATTTGTCTGGAGCGGCCTTTACGGTGTAGGTGCCCTTAAAGGTTAGGGGGCTGAGGTTTGCTTCACCCGTGCAGGTCAGGTTTGCATGGGCCGCGCCAAGGCTAAAGGCCTGTAGCTTCAATTGTTCGTTGGGCAGCGCATAGGAACCGCTGGCCGTCAAGCGGATGGGGCCAACAGCGGCGGGGATAAGCCCTTTTTCAGGCGTAAATGTTATTTCCAGCCCCTGAAAATCTACGTGCGTGGGGGACAGACGCACCCGCATTTTTTCGGTGAGCGCACCCGCGAGCAGTGGGCTTTTACTGTCAGCCTTGCTCAAGCTTATGTGTGTGGAGATTGCGGTGCTGGCTTCTTTGCCGGGCATGAGGTCACTCAGGCGTATATCCAGTGCCGTAAGACGTAAAATTTGGCCTGTGCCCAAGTCCATGTCTACGGTGCCGTTGGTGATGCTCAAGCGCGCCAGTTCAAGGGGGGGGATGGTGAGCGGTTCTGCTTTGGCGGTGGGGGCTATGGTTGCATCCTCTGCAGCGGCAATTGTTTTGGCTTCGGGGCGCACGGTAACGGTGGGGCTGTTGAGCGTAATTTCGTTGACCACAATTTTGCCCGAAAGCAGGGGCAGCAATTGCATACTGATAGAGCCGCCCTGAATGGCAACAGAAATGCCTTGTGCGGCGGCTTTGCCGTCGAGCAGGCCCCACGAGGCGGGCCCGAAACTCACCCCCAGAGGCATGACAGAAATGCTCGGTGTTTGTGCCAATAGTAAGGGTTTTCCCGTGGCTTCGCGGGTGATATCAGCGATTTTTTGGGTCAGGGCCGCAGTGTCAATACGGCTGATGGCAATAGCGCCCGCCGCTCCCAGCACAACTAAAACGGCGATCAGAATATATACGATACGTTTCATGGTACACCACCTAGGGTAATAATAGACGTACCTAAGTATAGCGGACATCCTTGACGTATGCAAGGATCGAATGGAACAGGGCCCTGTTTCCAATAGACTTTTTTGAAGTCAAGGCTATACTCTGTCTATGCAACGCCCCAAGCCAGAATCTCTGCCCCTGACCCCGGGGGTATACCTGTATAAGGACAGTGCCGAACGTATTTTGTATGTGGGCAAGGCCCGTGTGTTGCGGCGTCGGGTGTTGTCATATTTTCGGGACGATGTGCCCGCCAAGACCGCCGCTATGCTGCGGCACGCTTGCAGCCTAGAAACCCTGTCGACCACCACGGAAAAAGAAGCCCTGCTGCTGGAAGCCAGCCTGATAAAAAAACATCGCCCGCGCTACAATATTGTATTGCGCGACGACAAACAGTATGTGTTGTTCCGTTTAAATCTCAAGCATCCTTTTCCGCGTCTGGACATCGTGCGTAAGGCCCGGCAGGGCAAGGGGGGCGCGCGGGACGGGGCGCGGTATTTCGGTCCTTTTTCTTCTGCCACGGCGGCGCGGGAAACCTTTAAGCTGATTCATCGGGTTTTTCCCTTGCGGCGCTGCACAGACCGCGCGTTGAAAAATCGGGTGAAGCCCTGTTTATATTACCATATGGGTCAGTGCTGTGCCCCGTGCATGGGGGAGGTGACGCCTGCGGATTATTTTGTGGGGGTACAACCGGTTATCGAATTATTGTCGGGGCGAACCAACGATTTATTGCGTGAGCTTGAACAAAAAATGTTGACCGCTGCGGAATCCCTTGATTTTGAGCAGGCCGCCCGCTTGCGGGATCAGTTGCAGGCGGTGCAGCGCACTGTTGAGCAGCAAAGCGCCGTGCTGGCAAACGATGCGGATATGGATGTTCTGGGCCTGCATCCCAGTGCGCGGGGCATGGCTTTGTCGCTCTTGTTTGTGCGGGGGGGGCGTTTGTTGGACGGGCGCTCGTTCTTTTGGTCCGGTCTGGGCTGGGACGATGCGCCGGAATTATTGTGGACGTTTTTGAGTCAATTTTACGCCTCGGGCAGTGGGGAAGGGCCTCCGCAAAAAATTGTGGTGCCGTGGATTGTGCCCCCGCAGATGCAGGAAGAGGGGCCGACGCCCGTGGCGGCTGTCGCAGCGGTTGAAGGTGAAGAAGAATCCCTCGTTGAGCTTGAAACCATGCTCAGTCAATTGCGCGAAAAGCCCGTGCGGATTATGGCTCCGCGCACGGCTGACGAGCACCGGCTGGTGGATATGGCGGTAGCCAACGCCCGTGAAGAAGCCCGCCAGCGTCAGGACGTGCCCATCACCGAGCGCTTGACCAAGGCTCTGCATTTGCCCGTGCCGCCTCTGCGTATTGAATGCGTGGACGTATCGCATACCTCGGGCCAGCAGACGCGGGTGGGAATGGTTGTTTTTGAGGACGGTCGCCCGCTGACTTCGGCGTATCGGGACTATGCCATGCCCGACGGCGGAGGGGACGATTATGGGGTGTTGGCGGCGTGGGTGGCGCGGCGTTTAGAATCCGGCCCGCCTTGGGCGGATTTATTGCTTATTGACGGTGGTAAGGGGCAATTGGCGGTGGTGGCGCGGGCCTTACAGGAGGCGGGACAGTCAGGCTTGTTTTCCCTTGCGGCTATTGCCAAGGCGCGGGATGAGCAAGGCCATGCGGATCGGCGTGCGGGCAATGTGGGCGACCGAATTTTTTTGCTCGGGCGTTCCAACCCTTTGCCCTTGAAGGAGGGCTGCCCCGAATTGTTATTTTTGCAGCATGTGCGCGACTGTACCCACCGTTTTGCCATTGGGCGGCACCGCCGCGCGCGCACGGGGGCGGCTTTGGCGGGCGAATTGATGCGCTTGCCCGGTATTGGCCCGCATACCGCCCGTTTGTTGTGGGATTATTTTGGGTCGGTGGAAGCCATGGCTCAGGCCAGTTGTGCAGAGTTGTGCAAGGTTCCCAACATAGGTAAGGCCACGGCTGCTAAACTTTTTGAAAAACTCAAAAGTCTCCGTTAAAGCATTTTTGATTCCAGACGCTCCCTCCGGCGCTTTACGGCGAAAGTACATTTCGCCTACGCCTACGGGGCGGGCGACGGTTTCCGTCGCCAGAGCATTTAGCTATTTTCAATAGCCAAATACTCTAAAGCATTTTTGATTCCAGACGCTCCCTCCGGCGCCAGAGCATTTAGCTATTTTCAATAGCCAAATACTCTAAACCTGCCACGTATACGGAATGCTCGCATCATCAGGGGCTTTACGGAGAGATTCTGTGGGGTCATGCGGAATGTCGGCACAATTACAGATCAACGCGGGGCCTGTGCCCACGGCGGTAAATCCGTACCAGAGGCGCGGTGGAATGCGGAGCAGACGATAGTTATCCGGTCTTCCCAGCAAGATTTCCTGCACCTGTCCCCGCGTGTTTGAGCCTTCCCGGTCGTCAAACAGCACCACTTTCAATTGTCCTACGGGCACAGAAAAATGCTGGGTTTGTAAGGAATGTTGCTTCCAAGCTTTGACCGCCCCCACAAAAACTTCCGAAAAATACAATTCGCCACAGCCCATAAAAAGGGGGGAATTTTGCCGTAGCATGTGCATAACGGGGCCGCCAGCCGTGGGAATCACCTTCAAATCGAGCAATGGTGCGCCGTCAATTCCGCTTGCCTTTATCCCCTCATACGGGACATGTGCCTTGTTCATGCGAGCCTCCTGTATACCAAATACGCATAAAAGTTTTTTGGGGAGGTGTTCTCCCTACAGCATTAGTGTATTCGCCCCGGCGAATCCGCAAAAATGGTGACGCGCGAATCTTCGGGCCGGCAGAAGCCGAGCAGCGTGCAGGAATCGTTAAGGGCGGCGGTGTAGGCCCCAGAAGTTACGGCAGAACGGCTGACCATGCACTGAAAGCCGGCTCGGCGGGCTTTGTGGTACAGGCTGGCGGTGATGCGCGAACTGATGAGCAAAACAAAGCGCGCGGGGTGCAGGGCTTGGGGACTGGTGAGGGCGGCGTATCCGGCAAGGCGATCCACGCAATTGTGGCGACCGATGTCTTCAGCAACGTGAATCAGCGCAGCCCGGTGGATATCAAGCATGGCGGCGCGGTGGAAGCAGCCGGTGTTGTCCCACAAACCTGGGGCCTTGATAAAGGCGGTCATGTGCTCAAGCAGGCTATGGGCGCTGATGCGCGGGGGCAAGCTTTGGCTGGGGAAGGTGTCAGCGGTGGGCTGCAAGCTTACGCGAAAACCCGCGCCCGCCTCAAGGCAGGCCGTGGCCCCGCAGACCGTGCCGGGCTGGGGCAGGCAGTCCAAAAGCACGTGTCCGGCGGCGAGCTGGTCGAGGTGCTGGGGCCAAGCCCACAGTTTTTTGCTGCCTCCGGCATAGCTGATAGGTAAGGAGATTTCTTGGGCGAGATTTTCTTGAATATCTTGCCATAGGCCGTGTTTGTAGCGCCGGACATGCGGCTGCACAAAGGTGGCGTCGTCTGGGGGGAACATGTTTAAAAACCCCAAGCCGAGAGCGTTAGGCGGGAAAAGCCTTGCTGTTGGGCGGCAATATCTAAGGGCAGGCAGGCAAGGTCGTCCAAGGCGGGGAGTACGGGGCGGTCGCTAAATTCGCGGAAATCTGCAATTTTAATATAGCTTTTACAGGAATGGCAGACGTGTACCTGATAGCTTGAATCCTCGGCCAGACTGAAATATTCGAGTTTTGTGTGGTCTTCTTCAAGGCAGAAAGGGCACTGTAGGCGTTTGACGCGGTATTCGGTACGGCAGAAGGAGCAGACATGAAAGCGTTGCCCGTTGGTGTCGTGCAGATTTTTCAAGTGGTCTTTGCCGCTTTTTTTGCCGATATAGCCGAAAAAGGGCGCGCTACCGCATACAGGGCAATGCCCGTGCTGCCATAGACTGTGGTTTGGGGCATAGGCCTCGGCGGCAATGGTGCTGAGACTGGGCACAAGGCTGTTATAGGCCAAAAAGTGCATCAGGCGTGGGGAGGCAGGCAGGGCCGCAGCCCACGGGCTAAAGTAGTCTGAATCATCGTGCAGAATGGCCTTGAAGCAGGGCTTCAGGGCGGTCGTTGCATCACCGTGGGCAAGCTGGAGCGTATGATAAATATGGGTGGCGGCTTCCTGCAAAGGGCCTTCAGTCCGCATCGTGTCCAGCAATTGCGTGAACAGCGTTGCTGCCATGTCAAAATGCACGGGGAAGGCCTCCTTGTCTAACAGGGGCGCGCCTTGGCTGTGGGCATCACTTTTTTGAAGAGTGAGGGGAGCGGGGGCAGGGCAGGCGGCCCGGTTGGACAATTGGGCGTGCGCGGTATAGCTGATCAGAGTCAGCAATTCCGGTGGTAGCCAGTTTTTGTCACGCAATGTCGCAAGTTTCCGCTCAAGCAGATCTTTTTCAATCGGGTAAGAAAATGCCATTATATCCTCGTAAAGTTTACAGCGCTAGAGCCAGAAGCTATACGCCAAGATGTTGGGAGCGGCAAGAGGTCAAGAATTTTTTTGCAACCTACTTGACCCACAGCGTGGCTCGGCGTATTTGTAACACAGCCATCAAAAATTGTATGTTTTTAGTGTATTATGTTTATTAAAGCATATAGAATCTCGCCTTTGGGGCGGAACATTTTCAGGGGGTACATATGAGTGTTACACGTAGAACGTTCCTCAAACTGAGTGCGGGAGCTACCTTGGCGTCTGCGTTTGGGGGACTCGGTTTCGACTTGCAGCCTGCATTGGCCCAAGCAGAAGGCTATAAATTACAATGGACCAAGCAGAGCACCTCTGTGTGCTGTTATTGTGCGGTGGGTTGTGGCCTGATTGTCAGCACCAGCGATATGGCGGCGAATCCGCAGGGCAAGGGCCGATCCGTTAATGTGGAAGGTGATCCAGACCATCCTATTAACGAAGGTTCCTTGTGCCCCAAGGGGGCGTCCACTTGGCAATTAACCGAAAATGCTGCGCGTCCGCAAAAACCTTTATACCGCGCGCCCCATAGTACAGAGTGGAAAGAAGTTTCGTGGGATTGGGCTTTGGACGAAATTGCCAAAAGGGTGAAAAAAACACGTGATGCGTCTTTTGCCACCACCGATGCGGCTGGGCAGGTGGTCAACCGAACTGAGGCCATTGCCTCCTTTGGGTCAGCTGCCATGGATAACGAAGAATGCTGGGCGTATCAATCTATACTCCGCAGTCTTGGCCTGGTGTTTGTGGAACACCAGGCTCGGCTCTGACACAGCCCCACTGTAGCGGCTCTGGCAGAGTCGTTTGGACGTGGTGCAATGACCAATCACTGGACTGATATAGGTAATAGTGATTGCGTGTTAATGATGGGCAGCAATCCTGCTGAAAATCATCCTATTTCTTTCAAATGGGTGCTCAGGGCACAGGACAAGGGCGCAAAGCTCATCCATGTGGACCCGCGCTTTACCCATACTTCCGCCAAAAGTGATATGTATGTTCCTTTGCGCGTAGGTTCGGACATCGCTTTTCTGGGGGGGATGATCAATTATATCCTTAGTCAAAATAAATATTTCAAAGAATATGTCGTGGAGTATACCAATGCCGCCCTCGTGGTAGGCAAGGGCTTCAGCTTTAAAGACGGTCTTTTTTCGGGTTTTGACGCGAAAAAAAATGTTTATGACAAAAGCGGTTGGGCCTTCGCGCTGGACGAAAAAGGCGCCCCTCTGCGGGACAAAAGCCTTAAAAATCCCCAATGCGTATTTAATCTGCTGCAAAAGCACTACAAGCGCTATACCTTGGATGCGGTTTCCCGAGCTACGGGGACTTCCAAGGAAGATCTTAAGGCCGTGTATGAAACATATGCTGCCACGGGCGTGCCCACCAAGGCGGGTACTATTATGTACGCCATGGGCTGGACGCAAAAGAGCGTGGGGGTACAGAATATCCGCGCCATGTGTATGATTCAGCTTTTGTTGGGCAATATTGGGGTTGCCGGTGGCGGCGTGAATGCCCTGCGCGGTGAATCCAACGTGCAGGGTTCCACGGATCAAGGCCTGCTGTCCGATGTTTGGCCCGGCTATCTGCCCGTGCCCACCACAAAAATGGTGACTTTTGCGGACTATACGGCGGCTACCACTCCCGTGTCGAAAGATCCCATGAGCGTAAACTGGTGGCAGAATAAGCCCAAGTACGCCGCCAGTTTTTTGAAGTCCATGTATCCGGCCTTGGAACCGGCGGCAGCCTATGCGCTGATGCCGCGTTTGAATGCCGAAAAAAAGAAGACGGACTATTTTTGGATGGGTATTTTTGACAGAATGACGCACGGTGACATTGAGGGCCTGTTCGCGTGGGGCATGAATCCCGCATGCGGCGGGGCTAACGCGGGTAAAAATCGTAAGGCTCTTGCCAAATTAAAATGGCTTGTCAACGTGAATCTGTTTGATAACGAAACAGGCTCTTTTTGGCATGGGCCAGATGTGAAACCCGAAGACGTGGCTACGGAAGTCTTTTTCTTGCCCTGCGCCACGTCCATTGAAAAAGAAGGTTCCATCGCCAATTCAGGCCGCTGGATGCAGTGGCGCTATGCAGGGCCTAAACCCTATGGCGAAACCAAGCCCGACGGCGACATCATGGTTGAAATGATGCTGAAAATTCGTGACCTGTACAAAAAAGACGGCGGAACCTTCCCCGAGCCTATTTTGCAATTGGGGCTGGAAGAGTGGATGGAAGGGCACGAGTTTTCACCTTCCAAAACCGCCAAGGTTATGAACGGCTATTTTACCCGTGATGTGGAAGTGGGCGGCAAGTCCTTCAAGAAGGGGCAACAAGTTCCGGCCTTCGCCTTTTTGACCGCCGACGGTGCCACCGCCAGCGGCAATTGGCTGCACGCGGGTTCGTGGACTGAGGCGGGCAATATGATGGCGCGCCGCGACAAGACCCAGACCCCACAGCAAGAAAAGATCGGCCTGTTCCCCCATTGGTCCTTTGCGTGGCCGGTGAACAGACGCATCATTTATAACCGTGCTTCTGTGGACACCACGGGCCAGCCGTGGAATCCTGATAAGGCGGTTATTGCGTGGAAGGACGGTGCGTGGGTGGGTGATGTGGTGGACGGCGGGGGCAATCCCGGCACCAAGCATCCCTTTATCATGCAAACACACGGTTTGGGGGCCTTGTACGGCCCAGGCCCTGTGGACGGGCCTTTCCCCGAACACTATGAGCCTTTGGAATCGCCTTTTGCGAAGCACGGTTTTTCCTCACAAAGGGCCAATCCCGTGGCCTATCGTGCGGATAAGGAAAAATTCAGTCAGGCAGGGGACAAGTTCCCCTACATTGGCACCACCTATCGCGTGACCGAGCACTGGCAAACGGGCCTGATGACCCGGCGTTGCCCGTGGCTGGTGGAAGCGGAACCGCAGCTTTTTGTAGAAATGAATCCCGTTCTTGCCAAAGAAAAAGGCATTAAAAATGGGGATGTCGTACAGGTAAGCTCTATCCGTGGCACTGTAAAAGCCAAGGCCATTGTGACCGAACGCCTGCAAGCCATGCATGCAAACGGCAAGGTTGTGCACACTGTGGGCCTGCCGTGGCATTTTGGTTGGCTGACCCCCAAAAACGGGGGCGACTCTGCCAATTTGCTGACCGCTGCGGCTGGTGACCCCAACACGGGCATTCCCGAAACCAAAGCCTTCATGGTAAATATCGAAAAGGTTAAGGGCACGCTCCTTTCCTAAGGCGCTTCCCTCTATCTTTTTTAGGAGTACATAATGGCTAAAAGCTTTTTTATAGATCTTACCCGTTGCACGGGCTGTCGTGGTTGTCAGGTTGCGTGTAAACAATGGAAAAATTTGCCCGCCGAAGACACCAGCAACACGGGGGTGCACACCAATCCGCCGGATCTTTCGTCCGTAACCTATAAAACCGTGCACATGGTGGAAGAAGGCAAGGGCAAGAGTTTGCAATGGCACTTCTTTCCTGAACAATGCCGCCACTGTACCGAGCCGCCGTGCATGGGGCAGGCCGATGTGGATAAAGAAGGCGCGGTTATTCAAGATGCGGCCACCGGCGCGGTGCTGTTTACCGAGCTCACCGCTGAGGTGGACGGTCAGGGGGTGCGCGAAGCCTGCCCCTACAATATCCCCCGCCTTGATCCCAAAACCAAACGCCTGCATAAATGCGATATGTGTATCGACCGCGTGCGTGAAGGTAAAGAACCTGCTTGTGTGCAAACTTGCCCCACAGGCTGCATGAACTTTGGTGAAGATACAGACATGCAGGCGCTGGCTAAGGAACGTTTGGCGGAAGTGAAGAAGAAGCATCCTGATGCCGTGCTCGGCGATGCGGACAGTGTGCTGGTGATCTATCTGTTTGAAAAAGATCCCAAGCTGTACCACGCACACGCCGTGGCAGACGCATCACCGGTGTCGTTCACCCGCCAACAGCTTTTTGCCAAGGTGCGGCAGGGCTTTTCCCGCGTCAGTGGGTAGTTGCAAACCGTAACAGTTCTCGAATAAACGCTGAAAACCCCGCACGGTGTCCGCTGTGCGGGGTTTTTTTAGGTATATAACATATGGACAATTTTAAAACTTATGCGTATAAGCGCATACTCCCTGTACCAACACGGTGCATTCACTCTCAGTAAGGCGATTTCTATGCACAGAACGATATTCTTTTTCACCCTGTGGTTCTTTCTGACAGCCTTTCCCCTGCAAGTCCACGCTTTTGATAGAGTTTTTGCACAAGTTTATGGCGGACAACTCGCCAACATGGATGTAGCCAATTTTTTTTATGACCAGACGCAATTAACCAAGATGAAAGGTGCCTTCATGCTCACGGGAGGTATGGGCGCTGAAAGTTTTGTGTGGAAGAATCATTTGGCCTTCGGTTTTGAAGGCAATGTCAGCTATCATTGGGGCTATCAGAATCAGGATTTTGCCGAATTTTCTTCGGCTATTTATTTGCGGCTGTACAATCCGTGGAGTGAGCGTTTTTTCCCCTCCATCGCCTTGGGCGACGGCCTTTCTGTAACCACCCAAGTGCCCAAGTATGAAAAAAAATACGGCACGGGTGATCCTGAAAATCCTATGGATTCCGCCGTACTCAATTTCTTGTTTGTGGATGTTGAAGTGGGCCGCTATCAGGATGTGAGCTTGTTTTACCGCTTACATCACCGGTGCACGGTGTTTGGTGCTATCGGGGCGAGCGTACCCGGGGGCATTAATTTTCACTCTGTGGGCTTGCGGTATACATTTTAAAAGCGTGTTACCGTGTGATGCTCTCGTCTCTCGGCGGTGTTTTGGCTGGGGCCTTGTAGATATCCAGCAGGCCAAGAATTTGGGCTTCGCCCACAGCAAAGCTTTGTACGCGTTCGTGCCATTGCAAAAAGGCCTCGACAATTTTTTTGCCTTCAGCCGTCAGGCTATAGCCCCCGCGCCGTGTGCCGAGTGCCTCCACCATGGGCACGCCTAAGGCGGCTTCCGTGCGCTTGATGCGCCCCCATGCGGCTCGGTAGGACATATTCATACTTTCGGCCGCTTTTTTTAGCGATCCCAAGCTGTCAATGCGCTGCAATAATTGCGCTCGCCCCACGCCCAGCATGATATTTTCCTGATGTTCTAGCCATATCTTTACATGAATGTGCGTCAACAGATCTGCCATGCTATTCTCACTGGAGTGTATTTTCCCTCCTCGCGGCGCATACGTCTACGCTTTGCGAAAGAGGGGATATGGTAGACTACCCGTGACAATGGCATTTGGCAAGATGCCGTGAGGCAGCAAGGGCCGTGTTGTTAGCCCCCGCAGATGCAGGCGCACAAGGTTACCCGCGCGCCTGCATACAAGGGGGTGTGGAGCTGGGCTAGGACACCGTCAACAAAAACGAGCATGACTTCTTCTGTGCTGCGGCCTTGCAGGTGCAGGAGGGTCTGCACGTCTGCCCCGTCTGGCACGTCATACGGTTCTGAAGTGCTTGTGGCTGTTGCGGGCCCTGGGCCTAAGTTTTCCACCTCTATGTGCATGGTTTTTGCCGCCCTTTTAGCCTTGGGCTTGGCGTAGGAGGGCACTCAGGCCGATTCGGTGCATGGTGGCCTCTGTGGGGTGCCCTTGCGCGTCTAGACCGTTCATCTGGTAATAGAGGTCAATACCCGCATTCATCTCGTCAGCGTTCATAGTCTTGCCTTTCATGGGGCCGCTGGGCATGGCTTTACACAGCCGCGCCGCCACGCTGTCATCCGCGCGTCCTAGGCCAAGCTTGGCATTGACGGCACGGGCTAAAAGCACGGCTCTTTCTCCGGCGCCCAGTAATTCATAGAGGCTACTGTTCCAGCCGCTGACGGCCTTGACCACCTGCACGAGGTGTTCGTAGCTCAGGGCAAAAATAGGTGCTACGACAAAATTACAGATGCCAAGGGTATTGTTCATGCTCCAACTGTCTTGGGTAATTTTGAAATAGCGAATTTTCTCTGGGCTGAAGCCCAAGACTTCTGGTGGGCTGAGAATGCCAAGCGGATGCAGCAGGCTTGCCGCCGCCCCTTGAAAGGCCACTTCATGCGGGGCTTCAATATGATCGCCCCCCGTGGGAGACAGCGCAAAACCTAAGCCTACCCCGGTTTTTCCGCGTGGGTCGTGCAGGCCCGGCTCCATTTTTTTGCTGACAACCACACAGGCTTCGGCCCCTCGACCAATACGGCTCGCCGCGCGGGCGGAACCCTGAGCAAGAATTTTGCCGATGCCCTGCTGATCGTTGATGCGTTCTAGCAGCCAGAGCATGCCCTGCGCGTCGCCAAAGCGCACCACGCGGCCTTGGGCATCGTCAGCCGTGAGGATGCCGCGTTCAAAACATTCCATGGCAAAGGATATGGTGCATCCTGCGGAAATGGTGTCCAGCCCATAGGCATTACAGCGCTCATGGGCCTTGATTACGGCAGAGAGATCGTCCACGCCGCAATTGGAGCCGAAAGCGCCCAAGGTTTCAAATTCTGGGCCGCCGTATCTGGGGTCATAGTCCCACGCGGGATCCAATTGCACCTCCCTTTTGCAGGCGACAGTGCAACGGTAGCAGGTGCCTCGGCCTGTCGCATGTTTGGCATAGCCGTCCACGCCCAGTTTTTCTGCTCCCTCAAAGACACCTTCCTGCCAATTGCGTGTGGGGAGAATGCCTTGGCGTTGCAGGGTCATAACGTGCATGGGGGTGCCCAGTTTTCCCAGATTGACGTTGGGCATGTGGTTTTTGAGGGCGGCGTGGTGGACATGGAGCATTTCTTTGAGCAGGGCCGGATCCGCAAAGCTGAGGCTGCTTGCATCGCCGCGCACGGCTACGGCCTTGAGCATTTTGGAACCCATGACCGCCCCCAAGCCGCCGCGCCCGTTGACGTGCGTTAATTCATTGAGAATACAAGCCATGGGTGAAAGACGTTCCCCCGCAGGGCCTATGGAAGCTACCCGTATTTTGGAGTCCCCCAGTTCGGCGCGGATGGCGTCCTGCAGGGGAGCGTTTTCCATGCCCCATAGGGCAGAAGCGTCGCGTAATTCCACCTCGCCCCGGCGTATGGCAAGATACACGGGAGCATCGGCCTTACCACGGAAGATAAGGGCATCGAAACCCGCAAACTTTAATTCGGGCCCAAAGTATCCCCCAGCCTCAGATTCACCGAAAGTACCGCTGAGTGGCGAACGCGCACATACGCTGTAACGGTTGAATCCCGGCAAGGGCGCGCCCACCAGCACCGAGGCGGCAAAAATCAGCGGGTTGTCTGGCCCCAGCGGGTCTGTATTTTGGTGAAGCTCTTTATATAAATAGGCCGATGCTAGGCAGCCCCCGCCCCAATAGGTACGGTAGAACACCTCCCCCGGCTCTTCTATGCTCCAAGTGCGTGTCGTCAAATTCACATGCAGAATTTTGCCCGTGTATCCATGAGCCATGGGGAGCCTCCCTGTGCACAACACCTTGTTTTAATATATTATAGACTTTGCTGTATGTTTGCCAGTTCTCGGATAGCTAGCAACATGGCTGACCAGTCCTCCCGCCCTCGGCCTTCGGCCTGAGCGATACTGTACATCTGATGGGCGGCAGCCCCCGTGGACAGCGGCACATGAACAGCGGCAGCGGCTTCGAGAGCCAATCCAAGATCTTTGGCGGCCAGATCAATCATAAAAGTGGGACTGACATCGTTTTTAAATACCCTCGTGGGATAGGAGGTTGTCAAGTGCGAACGTCCGGCAGGTGTGCCCATGAGCACTTCAATAACCTTGTCGCGTTCCAAACCAAATTTTTCCGCGAGGGTCAGGGCTTCGGCGGTGAGGACGTTTAGGGTGATAGACATATAGTTATTAACAATTTTTGTCCGTATTCCCGCTCCTGCAGGGCCGCAGTGCTGCACGGTATCGCCCATACATTCTAGGAGTGGACGGGCCCGTTCTAGGTTTTCTGCCGTTCCCCCCACAAGAAAGATGAGCGTTCCGGCCCAAGCGTGGTTGGACGTGCGCCCCACTGGCGCGTCCAGCATGGGAATACCCATGGCTTGTAAGCGCTCGGAGAGGCTCACGCTGATGTGGGGTTGAATGGTGCTGCTGTCAATATACAGGGTGTTGGGGGACATGCTCTCCGCAAAACCTTGGGGGCCGAACAGTGCGGATTCCACAAGCGCGCCGTTGGGAAGCATGGTGATGACCACATCCATATGGGCGGCCGCTTCTTGTGCGCTGGCAGCGGCGATGCCCCCTGCCTTGACATGGCGCTCCATGGACGCGGGATTCAGATCGTAGCCTACAACCGTGTGGCCTGCCTTCAACAGATTGGCAGACATGCCGCCGCCCATCATGCCTAATCCTATAAATCCTATTTTCATGGCTATTCCTTTTCTAGTGGGCCCTTCCCGCCCGAAAGCGGGAAGGGGTAAGGTAATATATTCCGCGTGTGATACGTCTATTGGGGATGCTTGTAGACGTGGAAGTTCCACTGTTGATCGGGATTGTGCTTTGTCAAGCGCCAGTCACAGGCCCGCGCGTGCCCTTCCATACCTTCTGCACGCGAGAGGCGGGAAGAGACTTCGCTGATGCGCTGGCAACCTTCCTTGGTGGCGTGTTGGTAGGTGAGGATTTTGAGGAATTTATGGACATTTAGGCCACCGCTGTAATGGGCAGACTTTTTGGTGGGCAGAATATGGTTAGGCCCTGAGGCTTTGTCACCGTGGGTTACGGTGCTGAACTCGCTCATGAACAGCGAACCGTACGAATGCAGACGCTCACGCCACCAATTGGGATTTTCTACGAGGAGTTCGAGGTGTTCAGGGGCGTAGGTATCGCTGACGGTGATGAGTTCTTCCGCACTCTGGCACAAGACCACTTCCCCGTAATCCGCCCAAGAAGTGCCGGGTACGGAAGGGTCGGGCATAGCCGCAATGAGTTTGGGCAGGCATTCTAAAACCTTCATGCCCAGTTCACGGCTGTCGGTAAACAGCCATGCGGGGGAATTAAAGCCATGCTCGGCTTGGGAAAGCAGGTCGATGGCAACGGTCATGGGGTCGGCCTTGGCGTCGGCAATGATGCCAATTTCAGAAGGGCCGGCAAAGAGATCAATGCCGCATATTCCCCTGCCGCACAAAAGGGCCTTGGCTTCGGAGACATAGGCATTGCCCGGCCCTACAATAATGTTGGCGGGCTTGTGCGTAAAGAGGCCATAGCCCAGAGCGGCGATAGCCTGCACACCGCCCATTTCTAGCACCATATCCGCACCGGCGATGTCAAGGGCATAGCAGACGGCGGGATCAATACTGTCACCGCGTGGTGGGGAGGCGGCAATGACACAGGGCACGCCGGCAGCTTTAGCGGTGCCCACGCTCATGAGTGCCGAACAGATGTGGGCAAAACGCCCCCCGGGTACGTAGCAGCCTGCCACGTCCATGGGAACGATTTTTTGCCCGTACAGGACTCCGGCAGGAGATAGGGCTTCAAAGTCGCGGATACTCGCGCGTTGCAGCAGCGCAAAGTCGCGCACCTGTTCGTAGGCAAAGCGGATATCTTGTTTGACAGATTCCGGCACACTGGCGATGAGGCGCTGCTTTTTGCTTTCGCTGAGGAGGAAGTCGCCTTCCCATTTGTCAAATTTTTTGGCGATATCGCGCACAGCTTGTTCGCCTCGGGCGTCAATATCCGCAAGGATATTTTGGACAATTCCACGGGCTTTACTGCTGTCTTCTTCCGCACTTTTTGCAGCTTTTTTGAGGTATTCCATATTTTTCTCCATACAATATATAGGGTGTGAGTATGCCCCGTGGCGAACGCCATGGTTCGTCCGGTGCCGTGCAGGAGGCAGGGCCTTATTTAGCCGACCAGCCTCCATCCAAATAGATAACTTGCCCCGTCAAATAGTCGGAAGCGGGCGCGGCAAGAAATACTGTCAGTCCTTGGATATCCTGTGCAAGGCCAATGCGGTGGAACATGGTTTGTTTTTCCAGAGCCTGTACGGTCTTGGGATCGTTAAAGAGTGTTGCTGTCAATGAGGTTTTGAAGAACCCGGGGGCTATGGCATTGGCGGTGATGGCGCTTTCGGGGCAGGACCATGCCTCAGCCATGGCTCTGGTGAGTTGGGCTACCCCGCCTTTGGAGGCCCCGTAAGGTGCGCCGTTGACAAAAGCCCTTGAGGCTTGTAGCGAGGCCACATTGATAATTCTGCCCCAGCCTTTGTCCTGCATGGACGGTATGAGCGCCTTGGCAAGAAAAAAGGGCGCGGAAAGGTTGAGCCGCAGTACATATTCCCACAGTGCCGGGTCTACGGCGTCCCATGAGCGGCGCGGGTTTAGCCCCGCCGCATTGATGAGGATATCCGGCATGCCAAAGGGGCGCGCGGCTTCTTTGACCAAGTGGGGCAAGGTGTCGAGCTGGCTCACGTCCCACGCCACACAGGCCACACTTGTGTCAGCGGCGTGTGGGGGCGTGTTTTGTTCTGAGGCTGCCAATACTTCCTCTGCGCCTTGTTGTAGGCGAGGAAGATCACGACCCACCAAAACTACTTTGGCCCCAGCTCGGTGGAGGGCCTGAGCCATATAATTGCCAAGGCCCGTGCCGCCGCCCGTCACAAGTGCCACCCGCCCTGCAAGCGAAAACAGCTGCGCGAGGAACGCATTCCCCGTAGTTGTGGAGAGAGCTTGGGTATTCATGGGGGGCTCCTTTACCACCACTTGATGCAGTCGGTAACATATTTTCTGATGCGTACAAATTCGGGGTCATCGTATTGCCGGGGGCGGGGCAGGTCGACAATGACCTCTTCCTTGATGGTCGAGGGTTTGGGGGAAAGAATGAGAATGCGTTCTGCCAGATAGACGGCTTCTTCAATATTGTGGGTGATAAAGGCCACAGTGCTGCCCAGTTCACTCCAAATACGCATGAGTTCGTCTTCCAGATAGTAGCGTAGCTTTACGTCCAATTGACCGTAAGGTTCGTCCATGAGCAAGAGATCAGGGTTGATAGCAAAGTTGCGGGCAATAACGACCCTTTGCTCCATACTGGCAGAAAGCTGTTGGGGAAAGTAGGTACGGTATTTGCGTAAACCCACGATATCCAGAATGCGCTCTACGCGTACCTCGGCTTCCGCAGTGGGAACTTGCTTGATTTGCAGGCCAAAGCGGATGTTATCTTCCACGGTAAGCCACGGAATGGCGGAAACCTCCTGAAACACAAAGGCAATGTTATGAATTTTGGGGTTGGCGGGAACCCCGTCCACCAAGATGTCTCCCTTGGTGAGCGGAATAAAGCGGGAAAGGCAGTTTAAAAAGGTGGTTTTGCCGCATCCCGTAGGGCCGACAATGCACAGCATTTCACCCTTATAAATTTCAAAATTGATGTCGTTGAGCACCAGCAGGTCGCCGTAATACTTGGTAAGGTTGCGTACCTGGACTTTAACTTCCCTGCCGGCGGCGTATTCTTCTTTTGTGCGTGTCATGGCTTCTCCTACAAGGCAAGGTCAGTATCGTCCGAAATGCGCTTACGCATTTCCAAAAAGTCGTCGTCCGTGTATTCTCGGGGCTGGGGAATGGTGATGGTATAGTCTGTTTTCACCGTGCCCGGGAGGTTGGACAACACTACCACGCGATCTCCCAGATAAATGGCCTCTTCAATATTGTTGGTGACGAAGACAACGGTGCGTTTTTCTGTTTCCCAAATGTCGCGTAATTCTTTTTCCATGGCATAGCGGGTTTGGGCATCCAGTGCGCCGAAAGGTTCGTCCATCAGCAGAATATCAGGATTATTGGCATAGGCACGGGCAATGCCCACACGTTGTTTCATGCCACCGGAAAGCTGTTCAGGGTACGATTTTTCAAAACCCTTGAGGCCCACAAGATCAATGTATTTATGGGCAATGTTCAGCCGGTCTTTCACCGACACGCCGCGCACGGCTAAACCGTAGGCCACATTGTTTTCCACCGTCTTCCACGGGAACAGCGCATAGCGCTGAAAAACCATGCCGCGATCCGGCCCCGGCCCGTCTATAGGGGTATTATTGATGAGGATTTCCCCCCTTGTGGGGGGCATCAGCCCCGCAACGCAGTTGAGCAAAATGGTTTTTCCGCATTGGCCCGGCCCTAGAATGACGAGAAATTCGTTTTCGTAAACTTTCAGATTGATACGATCCAACACATGCAGCAAGTGCTGCTGCCCAGGAACCGTGAAGGCTTTGGACAGATCGCGGCATTCAATTTTGATTTTTTTCTCGTTCATATCAGTTCCCTCCGCCAAGGACATAAAGCTTTTTCTACCCACCGCAGAGAGGATGCCAATACGGAACCGACAATGCCGATTAAAATCATGCCTACTAAAATCATAGGCGGATTGTTCAGATCCATACCTTGGATGATGATAAAGCCCACGCCTTCGCGTGCGCCCACCAATTCAGCCGCCAGCACGCACATCCACGCCATGGAAAGAGCGTTTTGCACGCCGGCGAAGATGGAAGGCAGGCAGGCGGGCACGGCCACGTTGTAGAATTGTTGATTGCGTGTGGAGCCAAAGGAACGCGCCGCATCAATAAGCAAAGGGTCTACATAGCGCATACCGGTATAGGCATTCAGCACCAGAATAACAAAAGCGCCCACAAAACAGATAAATATCTTGGAGCCTTCGGCTACCCCCAGCCACAGAATGGCAATGGGAATCCACGCTATGGGCGGAATGGGGCGCAGTAATTCGAACACGGGCATAACGATTTTTTCGCACACCCGGTTCCAGCCCATGTAGAGCCCCAAAGGCAAGCCCAGCAACAGAGCCCAAAAATAGGCAATGAGCACACGCCGCATACTGTAATAGACGTGCATAAAAATGCTGTTGCCACCCACAGGATTTTGGAGCAGGCGGAGGGCCTCATCCCACACCATCAGCGGCGTGGGAAAGAAGTCTGTGTTGGAATTCATGGCGATGATTTGCCAGAGCAACACAAAAAAGCCCAAGGACACCACAGAGTTTCCCACAGCCATAAGTTTTTTGTTTCGTATTCTCATGTGAGCCTCCGGGAAGAAGCAAAGCGCGCTTCAATGCGCGTGAGAATCCAAGACATAAGCGCTCCCAAAAGGCCGATAGTCAGCATGCCCACGATGATAATGTCGGGGCGGGCCAAACGTCTGCCAAGTTGAATGAGGTAGCCCAAACCTTCAGAAGCGGCGAGCAGCTCTGCCGCCACGAGGGTTGTCCAAGCCGCGTTGAGCGAAAGCTTCATGCCCGTAAAAATCATGGGGATAGCCGAAGGAACGCCCACTTTGAGGAAAGTCTCCCAATTGGAGGCCCCGTATATTTGGGCGACGCGGATCAGCACGGGATTGGTGAGGCGTATGCCGGTGAAAGAATTGATGACACAGGGGACAAAGGCCGCAAGAAAGATGATGAAGGCCTTGGCATAGATACCAATGCCGAGCCATAAAATGGAAATGGGAATCCAGGCTATGGGGGGAATGGGGCGCACGGCGTCAAAAATGGGGCGTACCAGCGCGTTGACTGCCGGATACCAGCCCATAAATAAGCCCAAGGGGACACCTACAATCACTGCCATTGCAAAACCGGCAAAGGCCAAGCTCAGGCTTGCCAAGGCGTGGACGTGTAATAAAGCCCCATCGGGATTGACTTGGGTAAATTTATCAATAAAGACAACGATAATTTCGCTAGGCGGAACAAGTTGGTACGGACCGATAACTTCAAAATAGCAGATCATTTCCCACATAACTAAAAATAGTACGAAGCTGACGACGGAGATCCAGTTTTCTTTAGCCGCTGAGGCCAAATAATTGGCCTTAGCTACTTCAAGTGACAGGGTGTCGTTTCTCTCTCCTTGTGAATTTTGCATGCGAGGCTCCTTACAACAGGACAATGGCACACGGGGGGCGGGGGGTGGGGGGGGGGGCCCCCCCCCCCCAAAAAAAACAGCTGTTATGGGTT
>JAVVPD010000007.1:32662-43311 GCA_036655975.1 Desulfovibrionaceae bacterium
ACCGGGGGGGCGGGGGCGGGCTCGAGGCCAGCCCCCGCAGATAAAAACAGCGTTGATGGGCTTATTTAGCAGCTGCAGCCCGCTTTTCTATGAGCATTTTCATGAATTTTGGTTCGATGCCGTAATGAGACTTAACATAGCGGTCATATTCTTTTTTGCTGATTCGGCCTTGATCCAGCATAAATTTGGCTACGCCGTCCATCCATTTGGCGAGCATGTCAGGCTTGGTTAAAATATCTATTTCTTCCTGAACAGTGTACAGGGGGCGCAATTTGAATTCCAAGCCTCCCATGTCTTTGGTGAGTTCCATACCGCAATAATCCGTAAAGTAGGAAAGCAGAATGGGGGCACTTTTTTGCGGGTCATTCTTCATCATTTCAATGCCGCGCATGTAGATATCAAGCCATTCCACCACGAGTGCGGGGTTTTTGTCGGCAAATTCCTTGCGTACTATAATGGGGCCAATCACTACAGCCCCAGCCCGCTTGCCGGAAGAAACCTTTTTCCAGCCCTTGCTTTCCCCAATATAGCTGAAAGGTGCCCACAATTGGATAATGTCACCTTCACCAGCGTTGAAACCGGTGATGGCTTGGCCTTGCTCCATATGCACGATGGAAACATCGCTGTCTTTAAGTCCGAGAACTTTCAGGGTTTGGGTAAGGGCATAGTGACCGGTCGACACGGTTGTCGCCAAAACCTTTTTCCCTTTCCAGTCGTCCTTGGTGCCATACAAGTCGGGGTGCTGGGGATTTGCCCCCTTGGTTTTTAGGAGGGGAGAGTCGGGGCGTACCCACAGGTCGTTGGTTTCGGATTCATCGTTGGAGACCCCCACAATATAGGCTCCGTAGCGCATGGAAGCCAGCATGGCAGGAATGGCCCCCATGGCACCGGCATCCCATTGGTCGGCGGCCAAAGCTTCAATTTGCGGTGCTCCCGAAGCGAACAGCATGAATTTGTTTTGGAAGGGGGCATTTTTCATCCAGCCTGTTTCCGCCTTGTCAGCGTACCACAAGGGCATGCCGTGTAGGCAGGGCTGCCCGCTGGTGCGGATAATGGGCTTATCAGCGGCAAAGCCCAAAGCGGGCACGCTAAGCATGAAACACAGGATACAAAGACTGATGCGCCGGAAAGGGAATTTCATAAAAGGCCTCCGAGTTGAATGTTTGGAGCACAAACTCTTCCTCATCGTTATTACCCAGATATGAGAAGCCTATGTGTAGCGGTCGTCGTATTCTGAAAGCAGGCAGATACTCGTGTAGAAGAGTATGCAAAAAACATACCTTATTACTATATAGACATAATATATTGATTTTTTTATGAATATTATGGAATAGCGGGCGCTAAAGTGTCTAATTACAGGCAATTATGTTGCATTGCTATACAATTTTACCCATTATTAGACACAAAACCCTAAAAACCGCCTTCCCTCAGCGGAGGCGAAACACAAAGGGGAGCAGCACCAGCGTGTTCACGACCTTTCCGTCTTTTTTCCCCGGCCTAAAACGCATTTTGTGCGCGGCCTCCAAGGCGGCCTCTTCAAAACAGCCTTGCGGAGTGGCATTGTCCACCGCACATTGGGACGGTCTGCCGGACGTATCCACAACAAGGCGTACCATAACGCGGCCTTCAAGGCGTTCTTTCTTTGCCCTGGGGGGATACACAGGGCTAACGCTGCGGGTGACGGCGGGCATGTGGTCTACCTGATGCGCCGCAAACACGTTGGAGGCATTGCCTGTGCCCGTACCGCGTTTTTTCGCGCTTTCCGCGCCTTCCCCGTGTTGCCCTTCCGCGCCTTTTGTAGACGCGGCCCCCGCTTCAGTCCCTTCAGCGGCAGGGGGCTGGGGGGCGAGGGGGCTTTCAGCTGCGGCAGGAGCCGTAGGAGCGGCAGAAGGGTTTTTACGGACTTTGGGGGGGCGCGGTGACGTTTTTTGCGCGAGCGCGCGAGTTGCCTGAGGGGCTGGGGGCCTAGTGGGCGGGCTGGGGCTTGGGGGTGGCGGTACGGGGGAATCCGTCCCCTTTTTAGGGCCGCCTGCGGGCTGTGACGGGGCCTCCAGACCGGAGGATGATGCCGCATGTTGACCGGGCATGGCGGTCACTAAAGACAGTTGATAGACAGGGGCTTCCGGTGCTGGGGTTCCGCTCATGGCACAGAGCAGCCCGATACAGCAGGCATGACCGCATAAAGAGCGGAGGAGGTTGGGCCAAGAGACGAGGGACATAGCGTACACTTTGCTCCCTTCCCGCATTATGTCGAGGCAGGGTGTTTTTTGGGTGAACAGAGGGTAGCAATAGTCAGCATGAGCGCGGCGATGAGCACAATGGCGGCTCCCGGTGGTACGGCTAGATGATAGGACAGCCATAGCCCCACCGCCGAGGCAAAACTGCCAAAGCATGCGGATAATATAAACATATGCTTGAGCCGATAGGTGCATTGCAGGGCTGTTGCCGCAGGCGTGACGATGAGGGCATAGATGAGCAAACCGCCAATGGCCTTCAGGGCAAAGGCAACCACAAGACCCATGAGAATCAAACAGGCATAATAAATTTTTTGTACGGGAATGCCGCTGGCAGCGGCGGCGTGTTTTTGACCAAGAATAGCCTGAATTTCTTTAAAAAATAAGCTAATGAAGGCGGCAAGGAGCAGGGCGGTGCTCCCCATAAGCGCAAGGTCGGTTCGTGTGACGGTGAGGAGATTTCCCCAAATAAGACTCAGGCCTTCTGTGCGCGCGCCGGGGAGGAGCCCTAGGGCCAGCATGGCGAGACTCATGACCACAGAAAAAATGACCCCCATGGCGGTATCCAGACTGAAACCCGGCCTGTCCGCCAAGGGGCCCACGGTTCCAGCGGTGCACAGGCTGGCGATAAGCCCCCCTCCCAAGGGGGGGAAGCCCAGCCACAGGGCCACGAGAGCACCGGCAAAAGCGGCATGTGAAATGCACATGCCCACCAGACTCATCCGCCAGAGCACCACAAATACGCCCATGGCCCCGCATACGCCGCCGCCGACCACGGCCATGAGCAGCGCGCGCTGCAAAAATGTATAGCTGAGAAAGCCTTCCATACCTCTCCCGTGGGTTAAAACAGCGCGGCCTTGCGACCGGCACTGCGAATAATGGTAATGGGCACCTTGTAGAGCGTGCTCAGTAATGGTTCCTGCATGGCCTCGTCCACCGCGCCCTGCCAGAATAATTGTCCGTCTTGCAGCATGGCAACCTTTTGGGCGAGGCTGAAGACGGCGTTCAAATCGTGGGTCACCATGATCACCGTCAGTTTGAGTGTATCGCGCAATTTGGCTATGGTTTGGAGGATTTCTCGTTGCGCCTGCCAGTCCAGTGCGGCGGTGGGCTCGTCGAGCAACAGCAGTTCCGGTTTTTGAGCCAGTGCGCGGGCTAGCGCGGTGCGTTGCCGTTCTCCACCGGAAAGATGCCCTATGGGGCGCGCGGCTAAATGTGCAAGTCCCACGACCTCAAGGGCCCATAAAGCGAGGGATTTTTCAGCCTTGCCCGGTCGCCGGAACAGCCCGAGGCGCCCGTAAGTTCCGCCCAGCACGGCCTCAAACACGGACAAGGGCATTTTGGGATCTAGATCAGAAGCCTGAAAAACATGGGCAATGTCCAAACGGATGCGGGCAAGATTTTTGCGCGTTACGGCTTCGCCATGATACAGCCTTGTACCAGAATGCACGGGGCTAAGACCGTTGAACAGCCCTAAAAATGTGGATTTTCCTGCGCCATTGGGCCCGATAACCGTCCAAAAATCCCCTTTGGCGATATTGAGACAGATATTGTTGAGCACTGTGCGCTTGCCGTAGCGAACCTCCACCTTACACAATTGGGCCAGAAAGGACGTGGGCATACTCTTCCTTATGGTAGAGTGTTTAGCAAAGCCACGTTGGCTTGCAGCAGGCTGAAATAGTCTGGGACGGAGGCTGTTGACCCCGGAAAGTTCGAAAGCGTAAGGTGGGGTATTCCCAATTCCAAAGCCACAGGAAGCCCCGCCTGTGGGCCGCTTTGGTAATTGTCGATGACGGCATGTATGCCCCTGTTCCGCATCTCGCTCACCAGTCCGGCGAGTTCCTTAGCGCTGAGGTCTTCCGCACGTCCGTAGGTGCGCCGCACCTCAAAACCCGCCCAGCGCAAAAATTCGGCCTGCATTTGTGCCGCGAGAATGGCTTTGCCCCGCACACGGGCCAGTTGTGCGCTACAGTGCTGGGCAAGGGAATCCACCCGCGTCAGGCGCGTTTGCATTCTTGCGTTAATGTCTGCCGCGTGTTTGGGGTCAGCGGATTGAAGGAATGCCGCAATGGCGCGGCTGGCCTTTTTTTGGTTTTCTGGTACCAGCCAACTGCCTTCGACCTTCACCACGTGCAGGCTTTCGCGTGCGGTTCCTACCGTTGCAAGCATGCCGGAGAGCTGGGGTAAATCTTGTTGGAAAGCGTGCACCAGCACCATGTCGGCCTGGGCGGCAAAAACAAAATCTTGGGTTTTGGCATTGTCGTGTCCTGGGCAGCTTGAGCCTTGCACAAGGGTTAAAATAGTGCTGTGACCCCCCGTCAAATCGTGGACAATATCTGCAATCAGCGAGGTTCCCGCGATGATGCGTAGCTCCGCCTGTGCGCGGCAGGTCTCGCCGCTTATCAGCAGTAATGCCAGCAGATTCAAAATACAAAAAATATGTTGAAGACGCATGTAGCCCTACTTTTGGGTGAAAAAGTAATAATGGTCGGGGGCGTCGTCTACGGTCATGGCGTTAAAGCCCGCCGCGCCGAAGATATGCCGCATGCCTTGGGGGCAGGGCAAGTGGTCGCCCTGCACAGCGTGGTGTTGGTCGTGCAAAGTATTGAGTTTTTCCCGTCCGTCAATGTGCAGCACATAGGCTTGCCCGCCGGGCTTGAGTACGCGATAAAATTCCCGTGCCGCAGCCTTTTTGTCCCCAATATGCGGAAAAGCCGAAAAACACAGGATCATGTCAGCGTAGGCGGCCGGCAGGGGAATGTGTTCGGCCCGCGCGAGCAAGGGCACGGCGCGGGCATCACGTTCCGGCACAGAGGCGAGCATTTCTGGGGAAGGGTCAAGGGCAATCAGGGTGCCGCTTTCGCCTACAGCCAGACGTAGAAAAGGCAGGAGCACGCCCTGTCCGCAGCCCACGTCCACAAGCGTCATGCCTTGGCTGAGCGCTAGCCCCGCGAGCATGGTTTCAAGCTTTTGGAGCTTGGCGCGGCTGTAGTTCCGGTCTGTCCAGCCATGGGCGCCGTCGTTGAAAAATTGTTTCCTTTGTGCGTCGCGGCTTGATTCGAGGTGCATATATTTTTTCTCCTATGTTTTTCCTCGTGTGGATGAGCTGTGAAAATCACCGTGCCATGGCACTGGCGGGCCGCTCGAGAGCGGTGCGACCCGCCAGAAAAGTTAGAATTTTACTTCAAAGCCCGCCATGAAGTTGATTCCGGGCATATTGTACAGGCAGCGATCTGTCCCCGCGCGATTTTTTTCAAGCGCATAGGCGTATTTGTTGTCGAACAGATTGTTCACCGCAATAAACACCTTGCCTTGTTCGATTTTTAGATCATCATAGCTAAAAATATAGTCCAGCCGCACGTTGGCAACGCTGATGTCCGGCAGCTTGTCCACAGAGTTTAGTTCCGCAAAAGTGCTGGAAGGTTTGCGTACATCGGCGGAACGCATGGAGGTTGCCGCGTAGACATCGTGCAGATATTGATAATCGCCGCTGAGCTGAAAATGTTCCAAAAATTTCCACGTGAACCCAGCTTGCAAGGCAAAGCTGGGGGTGTAGGGCATGTGGTCTTGTGTTGTACCTTTATCACCCTTGGCTTGGGCGTGCAGCCACGTTGCCCCCGCAAAAAGTTCCAGGTTTTCTATGGGCGTGAGGCTGCCCCCCAGCTCAAAACCGTCAATTTTATATTCAGCCGTGCGGGAAGTGAAAAAATCTGCCGTGGGATTCTGCTTACCGCCCATATAAGCGCGGAATCTGTCCCGACCGTCATCGTGAAAATAGGTGGCGCTGAGGGTGAACAGCTTGGGCCATGTGTGGCTGAGGCCCACTTCATAATGGTCAACGATTTCAGGCTTGATGTCCTGAGTGTTCAGACCTGAAGGCAGAGATTTGTTGGGGAGAAGTCCCAGAAATATGACCGGACTGGGATAGTTCACGCCGCGTGCGTAGCTGAAATTCAGGTTGGTGTTATGGTAGCCCAGCACCACACCCGCTTGTGGCGCGGCAATATCTGAGGCAAAGACATTGTGCTCGTACAGGCGGATGCCCGCCGAAGGCGTCACATGGAAGCCTTCCTTTTCTCCAAAAAACTGACTGATGGCAAGATAGGGCGAAAAAAGCGTCTGGTCGGGAAAATTCCAGGTGGTGTCGGTGGTTCCTTTTTTACCGTATTTTTCTTCATAGTTTTTTAACTGGGTGGCGTCGAGATCAAAACCGGCTACAAATTCGTTGCCCTGCCAAAGGGAAAATGTTTCGCGCCCGCGCAGCCCGTAAAGATTATTGGTTTGGGTGGACATGCTCGGTTTAGCCGTGTCTGCTGCCCGTAAGTGGAACAGGGTATTGTTGTAATAGCCTTTCAGATAGCCCTTGGCGTTTTCGTACTGGTTTGCCAAGCTTAGGGTTGCGAGGCTCGTTTCTGTTTCAAACCTGTCAATGGAGCGTGTGCCCGTAAGCGGGCCGTTGGGGGCTTGGGTTTGCGCGTCCACGCGATTAGCCAACAGGCGCACACTCCAATTTTCGTATACTTGGATGCCCATGTTGGCGTAATAGCTGTTTTGATAAGCGGCGGAGTGTTCCTCATGCCCCATGGTGCTGATGTGGCTTTGGGCCGCGTAAATATCCACGCCGTCTTTTTTAGCCCCCACGCCCACGTTTTCCGCGAAAGTGCCGAAGCTGCCCCCTTCAAAACCCAGACGCACCTCCGTACCTTCTTCGGTCATGAACTTGGGAATGAAGTTGATCATGCCGTAGCCACTGCCAAAACGATAGGGTTGGGGGGATTTGTAAATTTCCATGCCCCCCAATGCAAAGACGGGGATACCGTCGGCCAGCGCTTGCCCGAATAAAACCCCACTGCGGGGCACGTCGTCAAAAAAGATATTGAGGTCAGGGCTTGGGTGGCTGGCTCCGCGCCCGCGAATATACAGGCTGTGGCTGGTTTGCCCGCCGACGATGTTCTTTTTTTGGTACATAACGCCGGGCACATTGCGGAGCGCGTCATAAAAATCCAGCGAGTTCTGCCGGGAAATCTGCTCTTCAGTAACCACATTGTATTGGGTTCCAAAGCGGGTGGTTACCGGAACGCTGGGGGCTTGGTCTGCAACGCCGTAAGTGGTGACGGCGGGCAGGGTGTAGGCCGTTGATGAGCCCTCTGTCAGCGGGGGGTGGGCGGCTGTTGGGCTGTCTTGGGCACAGACGGGGGCCACGGCCCACAGTTGGCATACACAACACAGGGCCACTACTTGCCGAACTATCCTCATTCCTTTTTTCTCCTTCCTGCTACAGGGTCACGCCCACTGATGGGTATCAGAGGACTATGGGTACTACTTTTTTTAAAAAAGTAACACCCTGTGCGGAAAGCTTCCCCCAAACCATCTGGGTATACACGCTGTTAGAGCATG
Source organism: Desulfovibrionaceae bacterium (assembly GCA_036655975.1). Lineage (GTDB taxonomy): Bacteria > Desulfobacterota > Desulfovibrionia > Desulfovibrionales > Desulfovibrionaceae > CASQEL01. Next base: position 40,294 of record JAVVPD010000007.1, read on the forward strand.
AATAAGCTTCTGCTTGCTTTATGTGTTACTTTTCATAAAAAAGTGTTACTAGTCTTATTCCCTCGTCGCAAAGCCGTCAAGAAATAATAAAAAATAGTTCGCCTTTTTTTTGTCCCGCCCCATGGTGGCGGGATTTGTGCAAAATGACTCAATATTGATATTGACATTCATTTTCAAAATGAATAGTTCTACCCATCGCGCTCGACATTCATCGTCATTTTACTCAGGAGATTTCCCATGCCCACCCAGCCATCCCCCCGTTACTCCCTGGTGCCCGCGGACCCGCCTTCTGCTTCCCCCCATTCCCTCTGTTGCCCCCCGGTAAGCCCCGAAGGGGAAATAAGCCTCTGCGCCCTTGAAGTGGGGCAAAGCGCGCAAATTCGCGCCGTGCGGGCCAGGGGTGAATTGGGGCGCCGTTTGATGGACATGGGCCTTTTGCCCGGCGTGTGCCTGACGCTTTTCCGTCGCGCCCCCCTCGGAGATCCCATCGCCGTGAGTTTGGAAGACTGCACCCTGTCGTTACGCTGTGCGGAAGCGGCGCAAATTATTGTTGACCCTGTATAGTCATGACAGGAAAAGGAGAGAATATGACAGCTATTCGTATGGCTTTGGTGGGAAATCCCAACAGCGGCAAAACGACCTTGTTCAACACGCTGACCGGTGCCCGCAGGCATGTGGGCAATTATCCCGGCATTACGGTGGAAAAACACGAGCTATCCCTACAAGTTAAAGGTTTAGATTTGTCCCTGCTCGACCTGCCCGGCACCTATTCGTTGAGCGCGTATAGTCAGGAAGAAGCCGTTGTGCGGCAGGTGCTGACCCCACAAGCGGGCGATTCTCGGCAGGGGGGCGGCATGCCCCAAGTGCTGATCGATGTTATCAATGCCGGAACCTTAGAGCGCAACTTGTATCTGGCCGTACAATTACTGGAAATGGAAATTCCCCTGGTTCTGGCTCTGAACATGATGGATGAGGCCGAGGCCAAGGGCCTACGCATTGATTGCGAGCGCCTGTCTTCCCTGTTGGGTATCCCCGTGTTGCCCACCGTGGGGCGCACAGGTCAGGGGGTAAAGGCCGTGTTGGAACGTGCTGTGGACGTGGTACAGCAGCAGGAGATTCAGCCCCCACTGCGCTTGTCCTATGGCGCGGATGTGGACGCTGCCCTTGAAGCCATGACCCGTAGCATTGAGCAGGCCCAATTCTTGACCGCCTATTATCCCCCCCGTTGGGTGGCGCTGAAATACCTTGAAGGTGATGCGGAGTTGCAGGCTATGGGCACGAAGGGCAATGCCCCTCTGGCAAAGGTGCTGGAACAGCACGTCAAGCGCTTGCGCCGGCACCTGCTGGACACTCTGGACAGTACGCCGGAAGCCATTATTGCAGACTATCGGCGCGGCTTCATTACTGCCTTGCTCCGCAATGGTGTTCTTACGCGGGAAGAAGACCAGCACGCGCGTAGTAATTTGAGCGCCACATTGGACGCGGTGTTGATCAATCGCGTTCTGGGGCCTCTGATCATGCTGGGGGTTTTGTGGATGACCTACCAATTGACCCTGAGTGTGGGGGACATCCCCAAAGGTTGGCTGGAGCAGTTCTTTGGCTGGCTCGGGGATCAGGCCAGTGGGGTTCTGCCTGAAGGTCTGCTCCGTTCCTTGCTGGTGTCTGGTGTTATTGCCGGAGTGGGGAGTGTGCTCAGCTTTGTACCGCTGATTTTTATTTTGTTCATGGTGATCGCCGTGCTGGACGACACGGGCTACATGGCCCGCATCGCCCATATGTTGGATAGGGTGTTTCGGGCTTTTGGTCTACACGGCTGTTCGGTCATGCCGTATATCGTCTCTGGTGGCATTCCAGGTGGTTGTGCTATCCCGGGGATTATGGCCTCGCGCACTCTGCGTAGCCCGCGTGAGCGTATGGCAACCATGCTTACGGTGAGTTTTTTGAGCTGTGGCGCGAAAATTCCGGTGTTTTTGTTATTCGTGAGTATCTTTTTTCCGGCGGAACAGCAGAGCATGGTGCTGTTTGGACTGACCCTTATGGGCTGGGCCGTAGCTTTGTTGGCGGCGCTGGTTTTGCGTCATAGTTTGCTGCAGGGCGATGCGACCCCCTTTGTGCTGGAATTGCCCCCCTATCGCCTGCCCACCCTGCGTGGGGTGTGTATTCATGCCTGGGAACGCACGTGGATGTATTTGCGTAAGGCGGGTACGGTGATTTTAGCCATTTCTATTCTTTTGTGGGCGGGCATGACCTTTCCCAACCTGCCAGACAGCGAGATTGCCCATTTTGACGCCGCCCGTGCTGCGGCACAAGAGGCAGGGCAGCATACAGGTCAAACAGCCGAGGAGCTTAAGACCGTGTTGGCTGATATTGACGATGCTCAGGCCGAAAGCGCCCTGCGCCACTCCGTGGCGGGTCGCCTTGGTGTGGCCTTGGAACCCGTGGGCAAGCCCGCAGGCTTTGACTGGCGGGTAAATATCGCCGTGTTAGCCGGAATAGCCGCGAAGGAAGTGGTCATCTCCACTCTGGGCACCGCCTATTCCATGGGAACGGTGGATCCAGAAAGCGCCGACCAAACCCTTGGTCAGCGTTTGGCTGCCGATCCGGACTGGAACGCCGCCCGCGCCTTATCGTTGATGCTTTTTGTGCTGCTCTATTCCCCTTGCTTTATCAGCGTGGTGGTGCTGCGGCAGGAATCTGGGTCGTGGGCGTGGGCTTTGCTTCCGGTTGTGGGAAATACGGTTATCGCCTATGGGGTGGCTGTAGCCGCCTATCATATTATGCTGACGGTAGCCTAAGACAACACAGTCCTCTTTTTTTGCTGCATAATTGAAAATAACTTTCCTTTTCAATCAAACTCCCCGCAGAGTAGGAGCACAACATAAAGGCTTGACAGCCCCGGATCAATGGCATACACAACATTCTCGTGTGTGTTGGTAAACACCACAACACGGAGAGGTGGCCGAGTCGGCCGAAGGCGCTCGCCTGCTAAGCGGGTATACGGTGTCGAGCTGTATCGAG
>JAVVPD010000008.1:0-7585 GCA_036655975.1 Desulfovibrionaceae bacterium
ATGTCCCCGCTGCCTGCCATGAAAAAGCGAACATTTTTAATGCGTTCCAGCACCATATGTGCGGCCTCAATGAAATAATCTGGCCCTTTTTGAAAAGTCACGCGCCCTAGAAAAAGCACTCTTTTTTCGTGCTCGAGGCGGGGGGGAATAGTGTATTGGTTTTTCACGTCATGGCGGGCCACCGCGTTATGGACTACGCTAATCTTGTCGGCGGGCACGCCATAATGTTCCATGACCATGTTTTTGGTGAGATGGCTCACGGCGATAACCCGGTCGGCCGCATTCAGGCCCACTCTTTCGATATTGGCGACAAATTCGTTGATGCTTGTGCCACTGCGATCGTATTCTGTCGCATGAATGTGGGCTACCAAGGGTTTTCCGGTTAATTGCCGGGCCAAAATGCCAGCGGGGTAGGTCATCCAGTCGTGAACATGAATAACATCAAATTGTTCGCGCATGGCAATAACCGTTGCCATTTGGCTGAAGTGATACACCTCGTCCAGTAAATTTTTGCCATAGCCCCCTTTTAGCGTATAGGCGGGACTGTAGGCAGAGGCCTGTACACGCTGATAACGCGTGGTGTGGGAAGCATTGGAGTGTTGGAGTTTTTCAGCATAACTTTCAGGTGTAGCATAGGGAAACAGTAGGGAGTTGACCATGTGGACAGTGAGCTTGTCGTGCCAGACCGTATCCATAGTGGCCCGCAAGTGCGAGAGCACCGCATGGGGCACAGGCGTGCCGGAAGCGGGCAGGAGCCGTATAGGTGATTGAGTTTCTTTACCATTGCTGGTGCACGGCAGTACAAAGATGACTTCGGTATTTTTCTTCACTAAGGCCTGAGTGAGGCCAAAACAGGCTGTTCCCAAGCCGCCGCTTATATGCGGCGGAAATTCCCAACCAAACATGAGCACACGCATAAAAGCCTACCTCCCGTAACCGAGTGATGCTTCCCACTTTGCGTATACGTCTGGGGCCGCCATTTGAAGTAAGCGGAGAAGACGTAAACATTCTGAAACACTCCACGCTTGAGCTATACACCCATTAGGGCGATGCGGGGGCGAACCATCAAACACTTCAGATATGGAACCCAAACCAGCCTCACGTAAATGCGTGGTAAAGAGCGGGCTTACGGTCTCAAGTAAAGAGTGGGCAGCCCCGTCGGTATCCCATGCGGTACGTAATAAGGCTTCGGTATAATGGCCAAGCAGCCACGGCCACACCGTGCCCTGATGGTAGGCGGCATCGCGTTCAGCAGGGCCGCCTTCGTACACGTCTTTGTAGGCGGGGTCAGCGGGCGACAGGGTGCGTAAACCGTAGGGGGTGAGCAAATTATTGCGTACACATTCCACAACGAAGGGCTGATAATCTTCGTCCAGCACCGGGTAGGGGAGGGACACCGCAAAAATCTGATTGGGCCGAATGCTGGTGTCGAGCACCCCTTCTGTCCACACATCCCCCAGATAACCGCCTTTTTTGTTGACCCAGAAGCGCAGGCGAAAATTGGTGCGAACCTGCCGCAAAAATTCATGACAACAATATTCTGTTTCGCCAAAGCATTCTCCCAATTCGTTGGCAAAAGCTAAGGCATTGTACCAAAGGGCGTTTATTTCTACGGGGCAGCCGTGGCGCGGGGTTACGGGTTTGCCGTTCACCTGCGCGTCCATCCACGTTAATTGTGTTTGGGCATTGCCCGCGTGTAACAGGCCTTGCTCATCCATATAGATCAGCGGATTGGTCCCGTTCTTATAATGGTAGAGAATATTTTTAATGACCGGCCAAGCATGTTCGAAGATCCATTCCAGATGGTCGGGGAGGTGATGCAAGAGTTTTTGCACGGCCCACACGTACCATAAGGAGGCGTCCACGGAATTGAAGGCATGGTCTTCGCCTTTTTGGGCGAAGAAATTGGGAATAAGGCCATTGTGCACGCTTTTGCCGATGTGTTCCAGTACGCGTGTGCCCTTGGTCATGCGCCCCGCGCAAAAGGTCAGCCCGGGTAAGGCAATGAGGGCGTCCCGACCCCATGCGTCAAACCAGTGATAGCCCGCCAATACGGCATAGCCCCCCTGCGGGGGGGTGATGATAAAGCGCGAACCCTGCCGGATGAAATGCCCTAAAATAGTGTCAGCAACTTGACACAGCGTCTGGCGGCGGCCTGTTTCCTCATCCCACAGTGCTTGCAAATCTTCTTGGACTTCTTCGGTGGAAGCCGCCATCAAGATAGATTTGCCGGGGGTCATTTTTATGTCAAAGACTCCGGGCATGAACAGATCTTCGGTGCAGGGGAAGCCACGTTCTTCTTCTTCCAGATATTTGGCGGCGTGGTACCAGTCGGGCGCGGGGAAAAATTCGAAAGCTCCCTTAACTTGCATGAAGAGGGGCGGCATGCCGTTGTAAGGGCTGATGGTGAAACCTTCACGCGCTGGAAAGGTGCGTACGTGCATGTCGGGGTTTTCTGTGGTGAGGGCGTGGAAATTGCGGTAGGCCAGTAAAGGCTTGATACGTAAGGTAAGCGGGGGGTGGGGACTGTCACAATGAATCGTGTAGCGGAACAACAGCAAAGTGCGCCCACGTACCAGGGCCAGTTCACGGCTAATGGTCAGATCGCCGACCCGGTAGGTAAATTGGGGCCAGTCGCCCGTGTCCATGGTTTCAAGGTATTCGTAACCGCGCGGATAATAGGCATTAGGGTGCTGGCGCATGGACAGCATAAATTCTTTGCCGCCGCCCATAACAGATTCTTCTGTGGTTGAAAGCAGTACGTGCCGCCCAGGAGGTTCGTGCAGGTTTGCGACCAGCAAGCCGTGATATTTTCGTGTATTACAACATAAGATAGTGCTGGAGGCATAGTCCCCTAATCCGTTGGTGAGCAGCCATTCTTTACGCAACGCTTTACGGATATTTTGACAGGCAGCCTTGTCAAAGTGGAACTTCATAGCCCTCCCCTCCTTACGGTAATGGTATGCTAATAAAAAAATTCGTTTACACTGCTTTTTGCTCGAGTAAAATATCTGTTGTGATGTTTATTCATGTAACATTCTATGAATGCTTGTTTACCTTTCACCTACTTCATATATCATTTGCGACCAGTTGTCGAGTATAGGTAATATCATCGTTGAAAAAAATAAGGGGGATGGGAGCGGTGTCAAAAAAATTACATAATTTTTTTTTAATTTTGTAATTCAAGTGGTTGACTTTTTGGCCCGTGTTTTGCAAGTTGGCAGGCATGAGGCGTTTAGAACTAACAGTGGGTAAAAAATGCCGCCGTGATAAACATCACGCTTCACAAAATACGAAGGAAGGTATGAATTATGAACAAGGTTATTACATTGTGCGCGCTTTTGTGTGTGTTGGCTCTGCCCTGCATGGCGAGCGCTGAGGCTGGGATGTATATTACACCAAAGTTTTTGGATTCGCTGCAAAATTCCGGCTCTCTTGGGGGGAGTGACGGACTGAGCAGTCAGACGCATAATAGCGTTGGTGGAGCTTTGGCCGTGGGGATGAATTTGCGTAATATGAGCGAATCCGGCATTCCCCTCCGGGTGGAAGTGGAATACGCAACCCGTGGCAATACACGTTCGGAGTGGAATGCCAGCTACGGTCACCGTCAGGATGTTAAAGCCACATGGCAAGTGCAGACTTTCCAGCTCAACGGGTATTATGACATTGACACCGGTAGTGCGTTCACCCCTTACATTGGTGCGGGTCTTGGTGCCAGCGCTATTTATGAAAGCATGACCTCGGGGCCTTCCAGCTATCGGCATCACACGGAAGACACCACCATGGGCTTTGCGTGGAACGTGGGTGCGGGCTTTGCGTATGCTTTTACGGATAACGTCGCTCTGGATATCGGCTACCGTTTCGCCGGTTTCGGCAACGGTTCGGTCAAGCATAACGGCAATGACGTGGAAAACTACATGACCGCCAACGAATTTATGGCCGGTGTCCGCTTCAGCTTCTAAGGTATATCTATTCCCCCTTTTTCGTGAACACGCAGTGCCCCGCAGGCTCCCCATGGAGCGGCGGGGCACTTATTTTTGGGTCATGTGTGCGGGCACCTTATGTCGAGAGTATGGCTTTTGTCGCTCCCGGAAGCTGCGCGAGCATTGCAAATATTCGCAGAGTGCTTACAATAATAGAAAAGTGCAATATTTTACGTACAAAAATAGAAAGGAATAGGCATGAATACTCTTACTCCCCGCGAAATCGTTGCCGAGCTGGACAAATATATTGTCGGTCAGGAGCAAGCCAAACGCATGGTCGCCGTGGCGGTGCGTAACCGCTGGCGCCGGCAACGCCTGACCCCAGAATTGCGCGAGGAAGTGGCGCCCAAGAATATTATAATGATGGGCCCCACAGGCGTGGGCAAAACAGAAATTGCCCGACGTCTTGCCAAGCTCACGGGGGCGCCTTTTTTTAAAGTGGAAGCCACCAAATTTACCGAAGTGGGCTATGTGGGGCGCGATGTGGAATCTATGGTGCGTGATTTGATGGAAATTGCGGTGAAACTCGTGCGCGATGAAGAAAATGCCCGCGTGAAAGCTGCGGCGGAGGCTGCCGCCGAATCGCGCTTGCTGGATTTGTTGCTGCCCGCCTCCTTTGGTTTGGAGACTGGGCGCGACTCTACGCGTGAAAAATTGCGAGCGCAATTTCGCCAAGGTTTTCTGCAGGATCGCGAAGTGGAAATGGAAGTGCAGGAACAGTCTTCCGGAGTAGATATTTTTGCCATCCCCGGCATGGAGCACATGGGGAGCCAAGTGAAAGACATGTTTGGCAAGGCCTTTCCGCCCCGTCAGCGCCGCCGCAAAATGAAAATTGGAGACGCCTTCAAAGTGCTGGTACAGGAAGAATCCGGAAAACTGTTGGACTTTGACAATATTGACGATATCGCCCGTGAGCGTGTGGAGCAGATGGGCATTATCTTTATTGATGAAATAGACAAAATTGCCAGCACTACGGAAGCGCGGTCTTCCGATATTTCACGGGAAGGTGTGCAGCGCGACCTTCTGCCCATTGTGGAAGGGAGCGTGGTGAACACCAAACACGGCATGGTGCGTACGGATCACATTTTGTTTATTGCCGCTGGGGCTTTCCATTTTAGCAAACCTTCTGATCTTATCCCAGAATTGCAAGGCCGTTTCCCTTTGCGCGTAGAGCTTGAAGCCCTGGGCAAGGCGGAATTTTTGCGTATTTTGACCGAGCCGCATAATTCTTTAACCAAACAATACTGCGCTTTATTGGCAACAGAACAGGTATCTATTGTGTATTCGCCTGATGGGCTTGAAGAAATCGCCACCTTTGCTGAAGAAATCAACGCCCGCACCGAAAATATTGGGGCGCGACGCTTATATACAATTATGGAAAAAATTTTAGCGGATATTTCTTTTGACGCGCCAGAGACACCTGGGGTGCAAGTCCTTATTAATAAAGCATATGTTGCGGAGCATCTTGTGGATGTTCGCACGGATAAAGATTTAAGTCGATTTATCTTGTAGTGTTAGCATTTTGGGGCATATTCTTGACAGTTTTATGTTTTAGGTAGATGATAGCTATCAAGAAAAGCTACTAATAACGTAGCACCTTTGTGCAGTCACCTATACTACAAGGAGCAAATAATGAGCGCTAAATTGACTACAAATGCCGGGGCACCTGTTACTGATAACCAAAATGCCATGACGGCGGGGCCGCGTGGCCCTATGTTGTTGCAGGATGTGTGGTTTTTGGAAAAACTCGCGCATTTTGACCGTGAAGTCATCCCTGAAAGACGCATGCATGCGAAAGGTTCTGGCGCTTACGGAACCTTGACCGTGACAAAAGATATTACCAAATACACCAAGGCCAAATTGTTTTCGGAAATTGGCAAAAAAACAGAAGTGTTTGTGCGTTTCTCTACCGTGGCTGGTGAGCGCGGTGCTGCTGATGCTGAACGCGATATCCGTGGTTTTGCCATGAAGTTTTATACCGAAGAAGGAAACTGGGATCTCGTGGGGAACAATACCCCCGTGTTTTTCTTCCGCGATCCGCTGAAATTTCCCGATTTGAATCACGCTGTCAAACGCGACCCGCGTACTAATATGCGAAGCGCCACGAATAATTGGGATTTTTGGTCACGTCTGCCTGAGGCACTGCATCAAGTGACCATTGTTATGAGTGATCGTGGCATTCCCGCTACCTACCGCCATATGCACGGTTTTGGGAGTCACACCTTCAGCTTTATCAGCCCAGATAATAAGCGTTTTTGGGTAAAGTTCCATTTTACGACCCAACAGGGCATCAAAAATTTGACGGATGCTGAGGCCGAGGCCATTGTGGGCAAATGCCGGGAAAGCCACCAGCGCGATTTGTATGAAAGCATTGAAAACAAAGATTTTCCCCGCTGGACTATGGCTGTGCAAATTATGCCGGAAGAAGATGCGGAAAAAGTGCCTTACCATCCCTTCGATCTGACCAAAATTTGGCCCCACAAGGACTATCCCCTCATGGAAGTAGGGGTGCTGGAATTGAATCGCAATCCCGAAAATTATTTTGCCGAAGTGGAGCAATCCGCCTTCAATCCCGCCAATGTGGTACCCGGTATCAGCTTTTCGCCCGACAAAATGTTGCAAGGCCGTTTGTTTGCCTATGGTGATGCCCAGCGCTATCGCCTTGGGGTCAATCATCACCTTATCCCTGTGAATAAACCCCGTTGCCCCTTCCATAGTTTCCACCGTGACGGCTCCATGCGCGTGGACGGTAACTATGGCGGTACTGTTTCCCACGAACCCAACATGCAGGGTGAATGGCAGGAACAACCCAGCTATGCAGAACCGCCTTTGAAGATTAGCGGTGATGCCGCTCGTTGGGATTATCGTGAAGATGACGCTGACTATTATTCCCAACCTCGCGCGCTGTTTCAATTGATGAGCCCCGCGCAAAAACAGGTTCTGTGCGAAAATACCGCCCGCAATATGGCTGGCGTTCCTAAGGAAATTCAAATTCGTCACATTACCAATTGCGCCAAGGCAGACCCTGCCTATGGCAAGGGCATTGCCGACCTTCTTGGCATTGATATGAAAGAGATTTGTTTAAAATAGTCCCGTAAAGCCTTTACACACCATGTGAGGGGGGAAGGCCAAAGCCTTTCCCCCTTATTGCATGTAAAAAGCCCCCTTGCGTGGGCCAAGGGGGCTAGAAGCATTTAGCTATTTTCAATGAGTTATTCCACTTGCTGAATGCCGTCTAACTTCCACGAATCTTCAGAATTGAGGGCGCGGACAAAGTGCCAAACTTCGCGCACCTGAGTGGGTGTGGTCTGGGTGGGATCTTCGCGCAGCAGCACGTCAAAAAACACCATGGCATTTTGTTCCGTGCCTTCGTTTTTCACTTCCAGCAATTGTGCGTTTACAAGCAGTATTTCTGTCTTGCTGGGAACAGGTTCCGCTTCAATTTGTTTTTGTACTTCGGCCAAGACGGCGGGGCGAGCAAAATTGGCGATATCTGCCGCGTCGCGTTTGTCCCAAGCCGCTTGCAGGCGAGAATAGGCCATTTTGGCCCCGCGCAAAAATTCTTCCTTGTCAAAGCCTTCGGGCAGTACAGGTTCTACGGG
>JAVVPD010000008.1:7595-34121 GCA_036655975.1 Desulfovibrionaceae bacterium
TCTGGCCTTGCAGATTGCCCCAGCTCATACCGGTATCCTGACGGGCCATGGGTTCTTCTGGGGCCTGCATTCTGCCCATGGACGGGCCACCAGCGGTAGCTGTCTGCCCAGAACGGCTGGCCTTGAAGCGGGCATAGAGCTTGAAGCCCACAAAGAGCAGAATGCCGATGAGCAAAATATCCATAAAGCCGCCGCCCATACCACCGCCCATGCCTCCGCCGCCGAACAGCAGCGAGCCGAGTAAGGTACCGGCCAGCAGGCCACCCATCATGCCCCCCATGCTAAAGCCGGGCTTGGCCGCGGCAGCGCCCGCCGCACCAGCAGCGCCCGCCGCAGGAGCTTTTTGCTGCATCATGGGGGCTGGGGCTTTTTGCTGCATGGAAGGTTTGCTACCAAAAGATTTGCCGCCGCCAAAACGCGCCGCGTCAGCGTCAGCAACCGCAACAAAGAGCAAACCCGTCACAAAAATAAAGATTGTTAATAAAGCCTTAAAATTCATCGTAATCTCCCAGATTAGTGGGTTGTGTTCAAACGAACGGGGACAGGCACTCCGCTGTTACTTACAATCACGCCTTTTCGGAGAACCCACGTATATACTAACGCAATATTTTAAAAAGGCAAATGAGTTCATGGGAAAAGAGAAAATTTTTATTTGCGTCTACGGCTCACGGGCAGGTTTTCGTCCACATACATCCAGATAATGGCGCCCATTTCAAGGGGTTTGATTTGTCCGTCTGGCCCTTTCAGGGGGTCTCCTTGGGTTACCGCCATAAAACCCCACCAGCCGGGCAAAGGGCAGACGAAGGAAAAGATGCCCTGTCCGTCGGTTTTGACCAATTGGCTTTCGTGCCACGGGCTGGGGAAGGGGCGTTCTTCGGTATTGTGGCGGGTGATTTTTACATAGCAATCTGGCAGGGGCGTGCCGGACAGGAGCACTTTTCCCCTAAAATGGGTGGGAGCCACATTGCCGAAGGGGCGGGTGAGGGGCAAAATTTCAAATTTCAGATTAGCGGGTTCGTCCCATCCCAAACCTTCCCCAAAAACAGGCACCGTTGTTTTGACAAATTGTTGAATAAAATTATTGTCTTTGGCATTCCACCACGGACGGGATTCGGTAATCAGTTGATACAGGCCGGGAATGGACAAGGGCACGTTGGCGGCCCACGCCTGACGGTTCAGATATTTAATTTCTTCAAGGTTACCGAGTAAATCTTCGCGCGTTGCCATGGGCACGGCTGCTTGCTCACGGGCATTTTCATTTTCGGGCATAGCGAGTGAGCGCCGAATAACGGCAAACATTTGGGGCCTGTCCAGATCGATACCAGCATGTTCCTGCGGTTCCACAAAGGCGACCAGCACATCCATCTGCGTGGGAACTTTTTTGGCGGGGAGAGGGCTTTCAACCGTGGGTTGGTCGGGCACAAGTAAGATATATTGGGCTTCCGCTGTCCGTGTTACGGCGAGCAGGGTTAAAAACCCCAGAAAACATATGCATGTTGCTGAAATACTTTGCCTGAGCATGAAGGCGATCCTTTATCATGAAGGGATAAAAAAGGGGAGTTACGCGTGTAGCACGTCTTTCTCATTGCCTATACGAAATCGTGTCAATTGTCATGTGCTTTTATACCTGTTCCCCACGAGGGAGGCGGCGTGCGGGCCACAATAACTACAGACACACTGGCGGCTTTGGCCGCTAACAAAGCTTTGGTCGCGTGGTGCAGGGTAGATCCTGTGGTCATGGTGTCGTCAACAAGTAAAATATGCATGCCCGCAACATCGTGGGCGGCAAAGGAATTTTTGGGATTGTCTTGCCGTTGGCGTGCATTCAGGCGGGTTTGGGCTAAGGTGATGCGGGTGCGCGTGAGTGACTGTGGGGCAAGCCGTAATCTGGTGCGCCGAGCCAGCGCACGGGCCAGTTCATGGGCCTGATTAAAGCCTCTTTCGCGTAAATGGCTGGGATATTGTGGCACTGCCAAAACCGTCTGGCAGGGGGACATACGGGCATAGGCCTGGCAGAGCATAGCACTCAGCACGGGCACTAGTGAAAAATCTGCATGATATTTCAAGCGAACCAGCAAGGATTGGAGCAAATGTCTGTACAGGCCGTGAAAGGCGAGCTGTGTCCATATGGGAGGGGTGGTGAGGCAATGCCCACAGGGTACGCAGGGGCCTGCCGGATCAATAGCGGGCAGACCACATAAGGGGCATAAAGCACCCGTATAGGGAGTAAGCTGGGCCTCACAGCTCGGGCACAGCAAAGAATCCGGTTTGCTAGGGCTGAAAGGCGCATAACAGGCCGGACAGCGCAGTTCCGCTACTGCCCGCCCCGCATGCCACCAGCGGCAGGCCGTAGCAAAGACTTTTGCCGCAGAGGGCCCTAATGGCGTGTTGGTACGCATAGTGGGCAGCACAATTTAGGTGGCTAGGGCCGCCCTGCCTGTTCAATAACCAGTGCTTGTGCTTTGGCCCCCATTTCGTACAGCCTTTGGCAGGCGACACCATCGGCGGTCAGGTCGTCAGAGGCGTTATAACCCAGAAGCTGGCAGGTATCCGCAATGCGGGTATCAAAAAGGTCGAAAAAGTATTGTAGTGTCAGCAGGCTGCCTTCAAACATTTTATCACCGCGATTGCGCGCCGCTACCAACGAAACAATGGCGGGTTTGGGGGTGGGGCAGGCTTTCCATGTGCCTGCCTGACGTTCGCGTTCCCGTTTCGCCCAGAAACGCTGGGCCCTGTCCACAAAAGCTTTTAATTGTGCGGGGAGGGCATAAAAAAAGATGGGCGCGGCAATCAGCACGAGGGGCGCGTCAATAATGAGTTGAAAAAGTTTTTCCGCATCATCACGGTTGGCGAGGATGCAGCGGCTTGTAGGGCTTTCTGCACACGCATGGCAGCCTGTGCACGGCATAATAGTATAGTCGCGTAAATACGATACTTCCGCAGTGCCGCCGGAACCGCGTACCCCCTGCACAAAGTTATGTACCATAAAATCAGTGTTGCCTTTAGCCCTAGGGCTGCATGCCAAAACGCGAATAGGGGCGGAATTCATAGCGTTACCTCGTGAAAGCACCGCAATACGGGTTATTGTTGTATTCGTCCAAAACGGTTGTGGCAGGGCCATGCCCGGCATAAATAGCTGTTTCAGGAGGCAAAACAAGAATTTGCTCGCGGATAGAGCGCAGCAGGTCGTCACTACTGCCGCCGGGAAAATCGGTACGCCCGACGGAGCGGTAAAAAATCAGATCACCGGTAAGCACGGCTTTTTCGTCGGGGAAATACAGAGAAATACTCCCCGGGGTGTGCCCCGGTGTGGATATGACCGTGCACGGGAGCGTATCAAATTGCTGTGGGCCCACGGTGATATTTTCTGAGCTAAAGGGAGGTACCAGCGGAAATCCCCAAATTCCGCCCATGCCCGATTCTGTGCCGCGCAAGCAATCGTCCCCAGCGGGGGTATACACGGGGGCCCCCGTACTTTATTGCAATGCCGCCACACCATATACATGGTCGAAATGCTGGTGTGTTATGATGATTGCATGCAGCCTTAACTGTTTTTGATGCAAAAAATTCAGCACTGGGCTGGGGTCACCGCCGGGATCGACGACCACCGCCGTAGATTGTTGGTAGACGACATAACAGTTTGTTTCAAGAGGCCCGAGTGGGAAGGTTTCGATGGGCATGGGAAGTGTCCTACAAATATGTTAAGAAAAAGCCTATGATGGCATATTGCCTAGGGCAACTGTCTTTCACCTTTGAGTATAGCCTGAAAGCTATGTCTTTTTCAAGGTATAGCTCAGGAGATTCTATGAAAGAATAGTGCGTGGAAGTCTAGACTTTTTTATGATTACAAGCTAGCCTGTGCCAATGCAAACACCTCAATACACAGACAAGACCTTGCAAAGGCGCGATTTGCTCGCGCTTGAGCCGCAACTCAGTGAGTTTTTAGGGCGTCTTGTTCCCTTTACGGCCCATGGTTTATATTTTCCTCAGGATCGTATCCCTACAGAATCTGTGTGGATTGCGCGTGAGCGTAAGCTCTTGATTCCTTTGCTGCACCACGGGGCCGCTTTGGGGATATTTATTGCCAGCGGTGTCTCTGCCCGCGATGCAAAAAAAGTATTGCCACTGTTGCCGCAGCTGGTCAGCCTGTGTCTTGACGCGGTGCTGCTGTATAAGCAGAGCCGTACAGACACCCTCACCGGACTTGCACGGCGTGAAGATTTACTAGAACGCATGGCGCAGGATGCGGACATGGTGCGTACCCAATTGTCCCACGCGCCGGATTCTTTAGATTCCTCCGATTCTTTGGCCGCACCCTATGCGGATACTGCCGGCTCCATGCCCTTGTATCGGGCCTGCATGGGGCTTGTGCTGGTGCGCGTGGATAATTTGGAAGAGGTGGGCCGCGTCCACGGCTACGGCTTGGCGGATTCGCTCGTGCAAACATTGGCGCAAGCGGTGCAGGCCACCGTACCGCAGGAAGTGTTGGCAGCCCGTACCCGTGACGGGGAATTTACCCTGTTGATGCCCGCAGCTACCCGCAATGTTTGTCAAAAAATGGCAGAACAGCTGTTGCAGGCGCTTGATGCGGTCAAGGTGCCCCATCCGCTTACCGGACGGCAGATTTGTGCACGGTTCAGCATTGGGCATGCCCTGTACCCTCAAGATATGGAAGGCGCGCAATTTGCGTTGTCCATGGAGGAGCAATCGCGCCTGTTGCTGCATAAAGCCCGCATTGCCGCGCGGGTCGCCAGTCAGAAGGCTGTGGCTATCGGCAGCGCCCCCATAAGTGCCCCCATAGACGGCGGCCTTTCAAAGCCCACATGGCGGATTATGGCCTTTGGGCGTATTTTGTTGGAAGGCGGTTTGGTGCGGGAAATGCAAGCCTTGGGGCGGGTGTGCATCAGCCTTGGGCGTAATACCGGGGCTAAGGAAGGTCAGCGCTTTTCGGTATGGGCGCTTAACGCGGCTTTGCCTGCGCCCCAGTATAAGGGTGAAGTGGTGATTGTGGACGTGCGGGAAGAGGATTCCATTGCGGAATGTCTGCATGTGGCTGACCCTGCTTGGCCGGTAGAAGTGGGGGATACACTGGCTTTTTTGGCGGAAAGTTCGCCAGAGCACGCGCCGCACACTGTGGGGGGCGGCACTCCTGCGCGTTTGCTGCGGCAGGTGGATTCGGTGACAGGCTTATTGCGGCACGGTGATTTTTTGCACTGCCTTGGGCAGGAACGCGAAAATTATACGGCCTTTGGTTTAGCGCTGCTGCGGGTGACGCAGCAAAGCGCGCAGGTGGGCGCGTTGCAGGGGGAACAGACCATGGCGGAGGTGGCAGAACTGTGCCGTCAGTATTTGTCCGCTGCCGTGCAACAAAATGCTGGCGATCCCGCGTATTTTGGCGGGCGTTTTGGGGGGAACAGCGTCATATTTTTTCATCCCTTGGGCAGTGTTGTCGCTTTGGAGGCGATGTATGAAGGCGTGTGCAGCGCGTTGACCCAGCGCGGTATTCATGCCTCTGTGGGCTTGGCGACCTATCCCTTTTTGAAATTCCGCAAAGGGGAGATGCTGGAGTGCTGCCAGAAAGCCTTGGATTTTGCGCTGCTATTGCCGGATCAGCGTGTGGGGCTTTTTGGATCTCTGGCCTTGAATATCAGTGCCGACAAACTCTACAGTCAGGGGGACGTGTTTGCCGCTGTAGAAGAATATAAACTTGCCTTGCTGGCAGATTCGAGCAATGCCATGGCGTGGAATTCTTTGGGCGTGTGCATGGCGGCTTTGTCCCGTCATAATGAGGCGCGCCGATATTTTAAAGAAGCCTTGAAGCGCTCACCGGATGACGGGGCCACCCTGTATAATTTGGGGGTGGTGTGTCAGAACCTTGGGGAAAAACGCTCGGCTGCTCGTCATTTTCGGGCGTGCATTAAGGCTGATCCCCAACATGTTTTTGGGCATATCCGTTTGGGGCAAATGGCAGAGCGCAGTGGTCGGCTGAAAGATGCCCGCGCTTTTCATAGCCGTGCCGCCGCCTTGGAAGATCAGAGTGGCACGGGCAATAGCGGGCTGGCCCGTCGGCATTTGGCACGGGTGGCACTACGCCAGCGCAAACCCCACGAAGCCCGCGAATTGCTGCACGAGGCACTGGTGCGTAATCCTCAAGACGCGCTGGCCATGCAAATGCTGGCCTCGCTGTATTTGGATGGAGGCGAAGATCCAGGCATGGCGGAAATGCTGGCGCGTCAAAGCGTGGGCCTGCATCCTGATAACAAACAAACGTGGGTGTTGCTGGCCCGTGCCTTGCAAGCTTTGGGGCGCGAGAAAGACGCCCATGCTGCACTGGCCTGTGCAGAAAAATTATAGGGCATGAACGCGCGCAGCGGGCAAATCGGCGAGCAGTAAAGGGATTCGGCTGAAAGAGCTTTTGTGGTAATAAATCAGCTCGTCGCATTTGCTCAACAGATACATGTCGATGAGGGCTTCCTCCCCCTTGGGCACATTGGCTACGTCGGGCACAAAGCAGTGCAAGGGTTCGTCCCCCGCCGGAAAATGTTTGGGGCAGAACACTGCCTGCGGGAACATTTTTCCCACGGTGCTCTGCACATGCTTGTTGTCGGTGGCTAAAAAAATGTTGCATGCTTTTTCTGCGGTGTCTGTAATTTGGCGCAAACAGGCGAGCATGTTTTCCAAAGGGCTTTGCAAGTCAGTGTGGCGGATATGAATACCGACGGTGTGCGGGTGGGGGAAGTGCCGTGCGGCGAAATCTTCCACTCTTTGCGCGAGTCGGGCTTGTAAGTGGAGATATTCTTGCGCCAGCCAGCGGATAATCTGCGGATCGGAATATCCCGCTAAAAAGGGCTGTTGTAAGGCGGCTGCCTGCTCCCGCAGAAGGGGGGCCAAGGCCAATGCGGGTTGCAAATCTGCCCCCCAGCCTACAATAACCGTTTCTGGATAGTCAATCCGGGTAAAATCAATGCTGGTGCGCGCCCTGTTTTCCGCATTCAGGTGATCATTATTGAATAAATATTCCACCGCCACGGCTTCTTGTAGCCAGCCTTGCCAAAAGGGCGGGTATAGCTCTTTTTTTTGAGGTGCGGGTATCACTTCTACGGTGGGCAGACCCCGCACGTGAAACCAGCGCGGGAAAACATTGCTGAAATCGTCGGAATACATGCCATCACGCCAGTCAACATACAGGGCACGCCCCGAAAGTAGGCAGTGGGCAATGCCCGCGAGTACCACTTGCAAACGATTGGACAAACCGCCAGAAGCCCGCAAAACCAGTATTTTTTGCATTATGCCGCCCGTGTTTTGCACTGGGTGCTGAAATAGTGCATGAAGGCCGCAAAGTCTGAAATTTCCTCACGTCGGCAGGCCAGATAGCACTGGCAATATTCGGCAAAGGACATGTGCCGTCCGAACACCGCATATTTGGTGCTGGCATTGGCAAAGGTAAGCCCAAAATGCGCCCCTATTTGTGGGTAGACGGGCTGCTCGAAATCGTCATGACACTGTGCGGCAAAAGCCGCGCGTACAGATTCTGGCACCCGTCCCAGCCCCAAAGCCTGCAACACGCCGTCTGCCACATGAAGCAGCAGCCGGCTTCCCGGGTGATTAACCGTGGTAAACAGTTTTTCACTGCGCCAAAATTCTTGCACCAGATCCACTGTTTCCACCACGCTATTGACTTCTTTATCCCGTTCTCGGTTTATGGATTGCTGTAGCCATTCGTCAATGGGGTACATGCGGGGCAGATCGGCATGGGTGCAGACGTGCAGAATTTCCATCGGCGTGAAAGTCTGTGCGGCAAGATACTCCATAAACACATCGCCGTAGGCCATAAATGTTTTATTCGTCCACAAAGGCCAATAACCTTTAAAAAACATATTGGGAATTTGTAAAGCCTGCGCCCCCAAAGGCAGACGCGCCACAAGTGCGGATGAGGCCGCCTCGTGCCATTTGTCGGACAAAGGTTGATATAACAACAGCCCACATGCGGCGAAGTCCGCACTGCTTATCCGTTCTTCAAGGTAATTTGTATATTTATGGATGCTGAAACACCGACTGAATGCCGGTGTTGAGGCCAGTATCCTGTGCAGGGAGTCCCCCTGACAATTTGCGTGAATGATACATAAAGACCGCCCCATATGCAAACCCCTCGGAAAAAAATGCCTATTTTACTCTAGTATAGCATTCTTTATGCCAAGGGGCGGGGTGCTCTGGAAAATATTTACTCTTTTTTTGCCAAAACGAGTGACAGGTAGGGGGGAACCGCAGGCAGGGCGCTCAGGTCACGGGTGAACATTTCGTCGTTGAGGTAGACGCGGGAGGCGAAGGTGGCGTTTTTTAGACAATGGGCTTGTTCAAGGGCTTCGCGGATGGCGGGAAAATTTTTGTAGGCCTTGAGGATAACCGTGTTGTCAGAGAATTCGAGCCCTTGTTTGAGGCTAGCTCCACCGTTAATCCCCGGGAGGATAAGCAGGCTTTCCTTGCCTTCGCACAGAATAGTATTGGTGCGGGCGGCGGCGGCCTGAAAAGAAGTGATGCCCGAGATGATTTCAAGGGGCAGGTCGGGCCAGCGCGCTTGTAGGGTGCGGGAAAGATAGCCAAAAGTGCTGTATACAAGGGGATCGCCAATGGTGATAAAGGCGGCGCTGCGCCCTTGGCGGAGGATAGCCTCTGTGGTGTCAGCGGCTACGTTCCACGCGGTGGTGAGCAGGGCGGCATTGTGCGTCATGGGGAATTCAAGGCGCACAATCTCCGCATGGGGGTTGAGGTGCGGACGGGCGGTCTCCAGTGCGGTGGAATAATCATTGCGGGGCGAGGCCGCAGCAAGGATGACATCAACCTTGCCCAAGGTTGCGGCGGCGCGTAGGGTGAGCAGATCAGGGGCACCGGGGCCAACACCGATACCGTAGAGGGTTCCAGTCGTCATGGCTAATCCTTTTTATTGGGGGAGGGTGAAATCTACGGTCGGGTGAAGCCATTTTGCCAAAATTTCTACGGCTTCAATGGCACGGGGCCCGGGGCGGGCAAAGGCGTGTTCGTCTACCACAAGGCTTGTGCCTTCACGCAGGGCGCGCAGGCTTTCATAGTGTTTTCTGCTTTCCAGTGGGGTGGGGGCGGGATTCATGGGCCCTTGCTGAATAAGATAGGCATCGGGGTCATGGCGGATAAGTTCCTCTTCATTCAGGCGCACCACCCGCCCGGGGGTGGTGATGACATTGCGCCCTCCCGCATGCAGGATGATGTCATTGACGATGGAATCTTGTCCTGCGGCGAGCAAGTTAGGGTAGCGCACCTCATAGATGACGCGCTTGCGAGGAGTGTTGAGTAAAGCTGTCGCAATGGTGTTGAGGCGTTTTTTCCATTGCTGTGTTAATTGGTCTGCACGTTCTTCCTCGTGGGTGAGAACGCCAAGACGCTGTAACACCGCGAATATTTCGTCAAAATTGCCCATTTTAAACATAAGGACGGGAATACCCATGCGGCGTAAAGTCTGACTAATGACGTCGGCTTCTTGTCGTCCTTCCATTTGTATGACTATGTGGGGCGCGAGAGCGACGATGAGTTCGGGATTGGGGCGCATGTGCGTGCCCACTTCGGGCAAATGGCGTAAAGCCGGAATGGCTGCATCGGCCTTGGTGCGGGCTATGATGGTGGCGTCAAGCCCCATAGCCAATAACAATTCGTTGAAGGCTCCGTAGAGCGCGATAATGCGGGTTGCGGGTTTTTCTAGGGTAACTTCCCATCCGGTGTCATCGCAGACAGTAATGGCCGCGCGGGTCGGGTGGGGGAGCAGAAACAGTAAAAGTACCACAAGCACCGGGGCAGGCCTGAGGTACGGGGCAGACAGGGTGCGGGAAAACATGGATAGGTGTTTCATAGAGCTTACTCAGGTTTTCTTGGGTAAAAACTTCTGCCACGGGCCCGTCAAAGAGTATACGGCCCTGCTGTAAACCTACCAAACGGGTAGAATACAGCGCGGCAAGGTTCATGTCGTGCATTACGGTGACCACACAGGTTCCCGCACGACGGCGCATTTCGAGCAAATCAAATAATTCTTTCATGCGGGCCACGTCCAGCCCTGCCGAAAGTTCGTCCAGGAGCAGTACGGGGCTTTCTTGGGCCAGTGCTCGGGCCAGCAGCACTCTTTGGAGTTCTCCGCCCGAAAGTTCCTCAAGAAAGCGTTGGGCTAAATCTTGTGCGCGGGTAGCGGTGAGCGCGGAATCGGCTGCGGCGTGATCGGCCGCACTGTAGACACCCCACCAAGAAAGATAGGGATAGCGCCCCAGCAATACCATGTCGCGGGCCTGAAGATGGGGCAGGTGTTCCACCCTTTGGGGTACCACTGCCACCACTTGGGCGCGTTGGCGCGGGCTGAGTTTTGCCAAAGGGGCAGCGTTGGGGCCACTGCCCAATTCAATACTCCCGTGCGTGGGGTGGAGCACCCCGGAAAGTGTGCGTAGAAGCGTTGTTTTGCCGCTGCCATTGGGGCCGAGCAGGGCCACGGTTTCGCCTGCAGTTGCGTGAAAATTGAGCCCGTGCAGCACCCTGCGTGTACCGTAGCCCGCGTGGATGTTGCGGCAGGTGATCATGAGCGTTTTCTTCCCTGCACTAATATGGCGAAAAATGGCCCACCAAGCAGGGCTGTCACCACCCCCACAGGCAATTCTTGCCCGCCAGAAAGGGCGGTGCGGGCCAGCACATCGGCCCATACCAGCAAAATACCTCCGCCAAACCAAGCACTCCACAGTAGAGGGCCGTGGGCTGCCCCCATGCACAGACGTAAAATATGGGGTACCACTAAACCCACAAAGCCGATAACGCCAGCCACAGCCACGCAGCCCGCCGTCATACAGCTGGCCCCCGCGAGAAGCCATAGGCGGGCGCGGCCTACGTTTAAGCCCATCTGGGTCGCTTGGGTGTCACCCATGGCGAGCACATCTAAGTGGCGCCAATGTAAGGCCACTACTGTGCCGCCGAGCAGCAGGGGAAGAACCAGCAGCGGGGCATTGTTCCAGCTCCGGCCCTGAAAACTGCCCATAATCCAGAATACAATGCTGGTGATGGATTCTTCATTCAGGGCTTTGACAAGGGCTACCAGCGCGCCTAAAAATGTTGCCACAGCTATACCCGCCAGAATGACGTTTTCACGCTGAAAGCTGCCCCCTGTCCGCCCAAGACTCAGGGCCATGAACAGCGCCAGCAGGGAGCCGCCAAAAGCGGCGAGCGAAACAAGCCCTTCAGATAAAAATCCCAGCGGCGTCAGGTGACTGAACGCGGCAAAGGCGGGCAGTAGTAACAAATTTCCCCCGAAAGCAATGGCAAGGCTGGCCCCACTGGCTGCTCCGGCGGAAATACCCAGAGTAAAGGGGTCTGCCAGCGGGTTGTGCAACACCCCTTGCAGGGCTACCCCAGCCACGGCAAGCCCGCCGCCGCACAGGAGCGAAAGAGCCACCCGCGCTAAACGGATGTCCCCTACCACCAGCAGCAGAGCGGGGTCAACAGAATCGCGGGGCAGCAGCCCTAGCGTCACCCCTAACAGGGTGCACACCTGCCTGGGCGCTATGTCCAAAGGGCCAAAGAAGGTTGCCAAAGGGATGGACATGACCCATAGACCAGCCACCAGCACCGGTACAAGCCATGTGGGAAAAATATTTTGGGGGATAAACGTTTTCAAAAAGTGGACTCCGAAAATAAAAAACCCCCCACAATAGTGTGGAGGGAGGGGCCGTTTTGCCTCCGTCCTTCGCGCAAAATCCCGTTGCAGCGGACGATATGCCCAATACCCGAAAAAAAGGTGACAGAGCATAAGAAGCGTGTGGCAGGTCTTCCGACTGAGCTCCAACATTCCAGCCTTCCCGTTTCCAGTGGCAGCATGTGTATACATGGGAATATTGTTCAAAGCATTACGGCGGCGGGTCCGTTCCTGAGTGACACAGGATTCCCTCTTAAGCCCACAAGGGCACCTACACGCGAATAAGTAAATAACATATATTTTTGATGCATCGCTGTCAATGTGCAATGCCGAAATGCTCTCCCAAATACCAGGGATACTCCTCACCTATCCCGCAATATTCTCCTGCTATAGAGCCTGTCTGATCAAGCTGGGGTGAGCCACGCCCCCCCAGCCTATAGGCATATTTCCCCTCTTGGCGTGTTAGCACCAATCTAAAATAACCTTGCCGGAGTGCCCAGAACACATGGCGTCAAATCCTTTTTGAAAGTCGTCAACGGGGAAACGGTGCGTGATGATGGGCTGGATGTTGAGGCCAGACTGTACCAGTGCCGCCATTTTGTACCACGTTTCAAACATCTCCCGCCCGTAAATACCTTTGATGAGCAGCCCCTTGAATACGACGTTGTTCCAGTCAATGGACATACCCTGCGGCGGAATGCCCAGCATAGCCACCTTGGCACCGTGATTCATGGATTCAAGCATGCTATTGAAGGCTTGGGGGGAACCGGACATTTCTAGCCCCACATCAAAGCCTTCAGTCATTTTTAGCTCCACCATGACATCGTGCAGTTTTTCCGTGCGGACATTCACCGCCCGAGTAATCCCCATGGAAAGGGCCAGCTCCAGGC
This sequence comes from Desulfovibrionaceae bacterium, assembly GCA_036655975.1. GTDB lineage: Bacteria > Desulfobacterota > Desulfovibrionia > Desulfovibrionales > Desulfovibrionaceae > CASQEL01. The sequence continues at coordinate 20,178 of JAVVPD010000008.1, forward strand.
GGTAGTCGTTGATGTCGGTAATCACCACATGACGCGCGCCCACATGCCTGCAGATAGCCGCCGCCATAATACCAATGGGGCCGGCACCGGTAATCAGCACGTCTTCGCCCACAAGATCAAAGGACAGGGCCGTGTGTACCGCGTTGCCGAGCGGATCAAAAATGGAGGCTACTTCGTCAGAAATATTGTCGGGCAGTTTAAAGGCATTAAAGGCGGGGATAACAAGATATTCTGCAAAACAGCCCGGGCGGTTGACACCCACGCCCACGGTATTGCGGCACAAATGTGTTCTTCCGGCCCGACAATTGCGGCAGTGCCCGCAGGTGATATGCCCTTCCCCAGAAACCCGATCGCCCACTTTGTACCCGCGCACTTCTTTACCCACGGCAACAATTTCCCCCGCATATTCGTGCCCAACGACCATCGGCACCTTGATGACGTTCTGGGCCCACGGATCCCAGGTGTAAATATGCACATCCGTTCCACAAATGGCGGTTTTGTGGATTTTAATCATGATGTCATTATGCCCGTAGTCCGGTTCGGGTACCTCGGTCATCCAGATGCCTTCTTCCGCCTTGAGCTTTGCCAATGCTTTCATATATATCTCCTGACAAGTCTGCAATAAAATTATGCAATGATTCCTAGCTGCTTTCCGATGCGGATAAAGGCAGACACGGCATGTTCGATCTGTTCTGGGCTATGTCCGGCAGACATTTGGGTACGGATTCGGGCTTGGCCCTTGGGTACCACGGGGAAGAAAAATCCGGTAACATAAATCCCTTCAGCCAATAGGCGGGTGGCAAATTCTTGCGCCAATTTGGCATCGCCCAGCATTACCGGAATTATAGCGTGGTCGGCACCGGCAAGGGTAAAGCCCGCCGCGCTCATTTTTTCGCGGAACAGGCGTGCGTTGCGCCACAAACGCGCCCGCAGCTCATCACCCTGCTCCAAGAGTTCCAGCACTTTGCGCGAGGCTGCCACAATGGCGGGTGCCAGAGAATTGGAAAAAAGATAGGGGCGCGAACGCTGACGCAGCATGGCGACCACCTCTTTGCGGGCCGCCGTGTAGCCCCCAGAGGCACCGCCCAAGGCTTTGCCCAAGGTTCCGGTGATGATATCCACGCGATGGAGTACCCCACAATATTCGTGCGTTCCCCGCCCGTGTTTACCCACAAAGCCGACGGCGTGGGAGTCGTCCACCATGACCAGCGCGCCGTAAACCTCTGCCAGATCACAAATGCCTTTGAGGTTGGCGATAAGCCCGTCCATGGAAAATACGCCGTCCGTGGCGATGAGCATATGCCGCGCGCCGTCAGCCTTGGCTTGTTGGAGCTGTTTTTCTAATTCGACCATATTGTTGTTGGCGTAGCGATAGCGTTTGGCCTTGCATAAACGCACACCGTCGATGATGGAGGCGTGGTTTAAGGCATCGGAAATAATGGCGTCTTCAGCACTGAGCAGGCTTTCAAACAGCCCGCCGTTGGCGTCAAAGCACGAAGAATATAAAATACTGTCTTCCGTGCCGAGAAAGGCGGCGAGTTCTTGTTCCAGCAGGCGGTGGGTGTTTTGGGTTCCACAGATAAAGCGCACCGAAGCCATGCCGAAGCCGTGCGAATCCATGCCTTGTTGTGCGGCTTTGATGACTGCAGGGTGATTGGCAAGCCCCAGATAGTTGTTGGCGCAAAAATTGATAACCTGTGTGCCGCCTTCCACGGTAATGGCGGTTTGCTGGGCGGAAGTAATAATACGTTCTTCCTTGAAGAGGCCTTCCGCACGGAGCCCGTCAAGCTGATCGGCAAGTTGTTGATAAAAGTCCTGGGACATAGTGTTCTCCTTCGCAAAAAAGTATGCCGTCAGCGGTGTGGGCGTGGCGGTAGGCGTGTACGCAGCAACAATGTTTTTTCGTAACAGACGTTCACCAGACACGGCAATCATAAAGGCCAAGCTGCCCGGCGTAAAGGCCCCTCGGCAGGGCTATGCCGGATTTTTTTTGATTCTGGAAAGAGGGGGGCGGGAGAAAAAAAGGGGGAACCTTGCGGCCCCCCTCTGTATGCATATCTAGGAAAGGATTAGAGCCTTTTGCTATTGAAAATAGCTAAATGCTCTGGCGACGAGAAGCGTCGCCCGCCCCTTAGGCGCAGGCGAAATTTACTTTCGCCGTAGCGCGCCGGGGGGAGCGTCTGGAATTTAAAATGCTTTAGAAGCTGTAGGTAAAGAACACTTCAGCTTTGTAGCCGTCACCCTTGGAGAAGGGAGTGGCACTCTTCTGGTAGCTGCGCTTCCAAGTATCACGGTCCACACCATTGACGATGTAGCCCAAGTTGACATCCATCTTCAGGTTATCATAAATCTTGTAGGTGTTGTCCAAGTTGAATTCCAACAAATAGTCGTTGGTGGTCAGGTAGAAGCCGTCCCCGCCACCCACATTTTGGAAAGCTGCCTGAGAATTATTGGCGTATTTCACATTGGACACATCATTGGTGCCGCCCCAATAGGCGATGCGGAAGGTGTGCTTGAGGTCTTCCAAGAAGGTGATGTCCTTCAGTTGTGCGCCAATGCCCCATGTGCCCGCGTAGTTCAGCATCAGGTCGTAATCAGAGCCGCCCGTGGTGCCCCAGCCGTTCACAGGGTCATCCCCCATGAAGGAGGTGAAGTTACCGCAAGGGGAAATGGCGGGCATACGTTCGGAACCGTTTTTCACGTTGCCGTCGTCGCCGGAACCGTACCATGCGAATAAGCCGGGGGTCATCCATTCCATTTTGTATTCGGCAAGACCTTTCACCAACCAGCCGGAGCGCTGCGAATTGGCGCGAACATTCTGACCGGTCTTTTCGTTGGTGGTGTCGTACTTACCAAAGCCCGCAGCAGAACCGTAGTTGAGATCCAATTCAAAATTGAAAGGATCAAGGGCGGTAACAACAATGGGCAAACCCGCAAAGAACATATCGCTGTAGGCGCGGTTTTTACGCAGATTATCACCGTGATTTACAAAATTAAAAGGCAGTGTGCCGTTGTATGCGTAAGGAGCTGATTTACCAAGTTTTTCCATGCCACCCAAAGCATTTTTACCCGCCGCGCCGTACATGACCCAAGGGGTCACTTTCCAGCCGTCCATGGTTACGGGCAGCATCAAACCGAATAAGTCTACGTTATCAAGGAAGTTAGCAGGGTTGCCGTGGCTTAAGTCCTTGCCATCTTTGTCTTTGGCTGTGTAATTGTCATTGTAAGGACGGGCCCACAATGCGGTAAGGGTCACTGTTTCGTTGAATTTGTAGCTGGCGGTGATGCCGGCCACGTCGTCGTCCAGAATGGACGAGCCACCCGCCGCGTTGGGCAGGGTTACGCCCTGCAAGCCCATGCGGAACTGGAGATCGGTCTGGGGCACTGTCCAGTCAAGGTAGGCGCGCTTCACTTCTACAACGGTACCGTCCGCGCCCAAAGCACCACCGGAAGCGGCATTACCCCATTTTTGGTCGCCGATTTCAAAAAATACTGTTCCGGACAACGCTTCCGAAGCTACGGCGTCCATCTGCAAGCGCACACGTTGTGCCGCGCGGAAGGTGTCATTGCCGTAGTTTTGTCTGCCCTTGTCGTCTTTTTTCATAAAGTTGGAGTCAGCCGCGCCGAAACCAAAAATCCACTGCCCTTTCGCGTTAAAATCAATGGCAGAGGCGCCGGTGGCTGCCCCAAAAACCAGACCAGCGGCCAGTACGAGAGTCATAATGCGTTTCATAGCAAACCTTCCTTTCCGTCCAATGTGATTAAATGTCCAACCATGTAGCCATGTTGCTCCTCCGACGGGCAGCATGAATCAAAAATCGCCTAAGACTTTTATTCTTTACGGTATAATAACTCAAAACACAAGGGATTTAGTAAAAAAAACTTTACTAAATCCCTTGTGATAAACCGTTGTAAAATTGTATTAGGCAAAATCTGGGTCAAGTGCTGCCTTGCCGTTGGCAAGCATGATGCGTACATAGTGCAAACTGCGTTCATCCACAGGCATAATGGGGAAAGATTTGTGGCATGCGTCGCATTGCACCATGGCGGGTTGGGTGGGGCTGACCAAGGGTACGTGCCGCCCGCAATGCGGACACGCGTAAAAAAACAGTAATTCCATACCGTCGGGGGCTACGGGCCGTAAAGGGCGTTTATTAGAGCTCATTCGCCTTGCCCCCTTAAGCTGGAGCCGTGCACAAGGCTTGTGCCCGTCATGGCGGCGGGTTTGGGTACGTGCCATAAATCAAGAATAGTGGGGGCTACGTCGGCTAAACAGCCGTCGGCCAAGGTGTAGTGCGTGTTTTCTTCCACCACAATACAGGGCACGGGATTCGTGGTGTGCGCTGTTTGCGGGTGGCCTGCCGCGTCTTGCATAACTTCGCAATTGCCGTGGTCGGCAATAATGATCATGCGCCCGCCGGAAGCCATGACAGCGCCCACCATGCGGCCCACGCATTCGTCCACCACTTCGCACGCGGCAATGGCGGCGGGTATGATTCCCGTGTGCCCGACCATATCGCCGTTGGCAAGATTGCAGACCACCAGACTATATTGACCCGATTCCCACGCGCTGACAAAGGCATCGGTAACGGCGCGGGCCGACATTTCTGGCTTAAGGTCATAGGTTGTCACCTCACGCGGGGAAGGCAGCATGGTGCGGTCTTCTCCGGCAAAGGGGCTTTCGAGGCCGCCGTTGAAAAAATAAGTCACGTGCGGATATTTTTCCGTTTCGGCCAGTCGCAATTGCTTGAGACCCAGGCCGGAAACCACTTCGCCCAGACCTTCGCGGACGGCATCCTTGGGGAAGGCCACGGGCAAGGCAAAGGTGGCGTCATAGGCGGTCATGGTGGCAAAAGCAGCCAAGCGGGGTACTGTGCCGCGCGCAAAGTCGGCAAAGTTGGGCAGGAGGAAAGGCTGCACCAGTTCGCGCATGCGATCGGCTCTGAAATTGAATAAAAACAGGCCGTCACCGGAAATAATAGGGCCGTCGGCGCGCAGGAGCGTGGGGGTGATGAATTCGTCGCCCACACCCGCAGCGTAGGCAGCACTGACGGCAGCCTTTGCGTTTTCGGCCCGTGTGCCCTGCCCGTGCACGAGCAAATTCCACGCCTGTTCTACGCGGTTCCAGCGTTTGTCCCGATCCATGGCGTAAAAACGCCCGCACAGGCTGGCAATATGGGCATCGTCCAATTTTTCCAGTGCTTTTTCCAAAGTTGCCACGTAGGCGGCCCCGCCTTGCGGGGTGGTGTCGCGCCCGTCCATAAAACAATGGATGCGTACCGGCACCTTGTGCTGGCTGGCAATACGCGCCAAGGCTATGAGATGGTTGATATGACTGTGAACCCCGCCATCAGACAGCAGCCCCGCCAAATGCAGACGACCGCCGGAAGTTTTTACGCTTTCCAGCACCTGTATAAACACGGGATTGTTGTCCAGCTCGCCTTTTTCTAAGGCTACGTCGATGCGGGTCATATCTTGATACACCACGCGCCCAGCACCGATATTCAAGTGCCCCACCTCAGAATTGCCGATATAGCCAGCCGGCAGCCCCACCTCGCGACCGGAGGCCGCAAGACGGGAGTGGGAAGCGTGCTGCATGAGGCTGTCTATAGTAGGGGTGCGGGCCAAACTCGGGGCATTGCCCGGGCCTGCGGGTGCAAGGCCCCAACCGTCTAGAATCAGCAACAGCGTTGGTTTCATTCGTCATTCTCCGTATCGTCATCCCGCTTCAGCCTCGGGTAGGCCGCATTCCACAAGGATTCCAGATCATACAGCCCGCGCACGGATTCTTGGAAAATATTCACAACGATGTCGTTCATATCCACAAGAATCCATTGGCCCGTCTGCACCCCTTCTACGCGGAGAAATTCGTAATTTTCTTTTGCACACAATTCTGTGACCCCGCTTGCCAAGCTTTGCGCGTGGCGGATGGAGCTTGCCGTCACCACAATTAAGCTTTCAGCAAAAGCGCATTGTCCTGTAAGGTCAACAGTTGCAGGGTCTTTCGCCTTGTTTTCTACAAGCCATGCTGTTACCACGCGGCATTTTTCTGCCGTGTCTGCCAAAGAGTATTTTTTTTTCATAAAGTTCACCATTATTTTGTATGCATGAGGCATACATGAAAGCGGCTACAAGCGCAAATGACTTTACACGAAAGGCTTGACCCAGCTATGGAAATACGGCACAGATTCACTTGCCCCGTGTATTTCGGGCGTAAGGAGAACTCGCGTGTTGTATAATTTAGAAAAAGAAACACTTCCCCGCGAAGACCTAGAAGCCTTACAAGCTAAAAGGCTGCATAATCTTTGCGCTCGTGTGCATGCCAATGTGCCCTTTTATCGTAAGCGCTTTGACGAGATCGGCATCAGCCCCGCAGACATCACCTCGTTAAAAACGCTGGCACAATTGCCTTTTACTGAAAAACAGGATTTGCGTAATCACTATCCCTACGGTCTCTTTGCCGTGCCCCGCGAACATATCGTGCGTATTCACGCCTCCAGCGGAACCACGGGCAAAGCCACGGTTGTCGGGTATACCAAGCGCGATCTTGACACGTGGGCTGAAATCATGGCCCGCAGTCTGGCCTGCGCCGGAGCTACTGCCCGCGATTTTGTGCATGTGGCCTATGGCTATGGCCTGTTTACCGGCGGCCTTGGCGCCCACTACGGCGCGGAAAAGCTGGGAGCCACGGTTATTCCCGCTTCTGGTGGCTCCACCAAGCGCCAGGTTTTGCTCATGCGCGACTTTGGGGCTACGGCCCTGTGTTGCACCCCCTCCTATGCTCTGCATTTGTGGGAAGCGGGGCGGGAAGCGGGCATTGATTTTCGTACCCTGCCCTTGCACCTCGGGGTGTTTGGGGCCGAACCGTGGACAGAAGCCATGCGCGCCGATATTGAACACAAAATGGGCATCACGGCGCTGAATATTTACGGACTTTCTGAAGTTATGGGCCCCGGCGTTGCCATGGAATGCGCGGAAGCCAAATGCGGTATGCATATTTGGGAAGATCACTTCCTGCCGGAAATTATCGATCCGGTTACCGGTGAGCAATTGCCTGAAGGCAGCGTGGGCGAATTGGTCATCACGACACTGACCAAGGAAGGCATCCCCCTGTTGCGCTACCGTACCCGTGACTTGACAAGCCTAGACTACACCCCCTGCTGTTGCGGGCGTACCCATGTTCGCATCGGGCGTATTCGCGGGCGTAGTGACGATATGCTGATTATCCGTGGGGTAAATGTTTTCCCGCAGCAGATCGAAGCTATTATTTTGGAAACGGAAGGCGTGAGCCCGCATTATCAGATTATCGTCAATCGGCAGAATAATCTGGACAGCCTTGAAGTGCGCGTGGAAGTTTCCGAAAACTTTTTCTCCGATGAAGTGCGTAAGATGCAACAAAGGGAATTGCGTATTCAGAAGACCATCAAGGAATTCCTCGGCGTGTCCGCCAAAGTGCGTCTGGTTGAACCACGTTCTATTGACCGTTCCGAAGGGAAGGCCCAGCGGATTGTTGATCAGCGTCATCTGGACTAAAGCATTTTTGATTCCAGACGCTCCCTCCGGCGCTTTACGGCGAAAGTAAATTTCGCCTACGCCTACGGGGGCGGACGACGATTCTCGTCGCAGAGCATTTTTGATTCCAGACGCTCCCTCCGGCGTAGCAAAAAACTACGACACTCGGAAAATTCTACGCACAAAGGCTTTCCACTCCCGCTTGATGACGGTGGGGGGAAAGCCTTTGTATTTTTTGGGCGAGATTTTTTTAAACGGTTTTGTTGACGCCTTTGTAGAAGGCCATGTCTCCACCGTTAAAGTCGGCTATGGAACTGCTGGCACCGCCGGATTGATCCCACCACGTTGCCATGGCTTCCACTTGAATGCGCTTGCGTAGATCTGTGGGATTAACCTGCATGGCTTTGCGGGCACTTTCCAGATCTGCCAGCGATTGGATTTCTTTGTATTTTTTGACCATTGCTGGGTTGTCATCAAAATATTTTTGCACCTTGGCTTTGTCGGGATGGTCGCTGACCACTTCCATCTTGCCGTTGCTGCCAAGCTTGAGCTGAAATTTAATGTCCTTGGCTACGCCGAGGGCTTCAAGGTCTTTTTGCAGCTTGTCGCTGTAGTCTTTTTCCTGCCGTTCTTTGTAGGCGCTAATCTGCCCAAAAGTCACGCTGCCGCCTTTGCCAATACCCATGGACTCCATAGCGGCTGCGGCAATAGCGGCAAGATCCTGGAGGTTCTTGGTTGTAGGATAGGCCGCCCCTGCGCTTTTTTGATCCGCTTTTTTTTGGGCCTCGGCTTCAGCCGCAGCTTTTTTCTTGGCCGCTTCGTCAACTTCTGTACCGAAGAGATTGGTGTACGGGCTTGCGCCGTAGCCTTGTATTCCACTCACTGTCATGACTGACTCCTGGGCATTTTTTGCTGTATTACGTGCACTGTGCTGTAATATGCAAATTTGAGGCCACAAGAGCGATTGTCTATTTTTATCCTGTTATATCACTGTGGTGTACACCATGACCCCGGCAAATTACGCCTGTATACTGACGGAGGCGTGGGCAGCTTCTTTGATGCGGGCCATGATGTAGGCGCGCATGTTGGTGTCGTCTTCTTCAAGGTTCAGACAGCAGGCGTCCTTGCCCATCAGGCCTTCGGGCACAAAGTCGCCCAGTTCTTCAGGGTCGGTCACCATGTCGGCGTAAAAGCACACCGACAGCCAGCGGGTTTCGGGTTCGTCGTCCACTACATCTACGAGCACAAACAGGGGCCGAGCGGTATTGCCCACGTAGGACGCGCGCAGTGAATAGCTGACCTGCGGGCGGGCCTTAAAGCTGCATTCCACCTGCGCTAAGGTTGAAAGATAGTGCCAAAATTCTGTAAACGCGAGTTTAGCGTTTAAAGGATCTGCCGTCCATTCGTCCAGAAAAGCACGTACTTCATCGGACATGATATGCTCCTTTACAAAAGTTTGTCTGCGGGGGAAGGGGATACAGCGTCTCGCAGATACGGCGCTTTTTGATCCTTGGCGGATAACACAGGGTCAATAAGGGGCCAGCAGATGCCGATGGTAGGGTCATCCCACCGTATACTGCCTTCATCGTTGGGTTGGTAATAGTCAGTGCATTTGTAGTGAAAATGCGCTGTGGGGCTGGTGACCGCAAAACCGTGGGCCATCCCCGGGGGAATCCACATTTGGTACTGATTTTCCGCGCTCAGTTCTGCGCCAAACCATTGCCCAAAGGTGGGGGAGCCGTGGCGGATGTCTACCACCACGTCAAACACGTTGCCGAGAGACACATACACCAATTTGCCCTGCGGGTGGTGGCGTTGAAAATGTAGGCCCCGCAAAATGCCGTAGGTGGAGCAGGAATGGTTGTCCTGCACAAAGGGCAGGGTAATACCGGCAGCGGTGTAGCGCTTATGCTGCCATGTTTCTACAAAATAGCCACGGGCATCGCCCCATATTTTGGGCTTGAGCAGCATAACGCCGGCAAGGGGCGCATGTTCTATTTCCATGCCTGCGCTCCCGTGTCGACAAGTTCTAGAAGGTATTGCCCATAGCCGGATTTAATCAGGTCTTTTGCCAAATGGCGGACTTGATCGGCATTGATATAGCCTTTACGCCACGCGATTTCTTCGAGGCAGGCCACTTTGAGGCCTTGGCGGCTTTCTACCGCCTGCACAAAAGAGCCTGCCGTGAGCAGGGCGTCATGGGTTCCGGTGTCTAGCCACGCGATACCGCGCCCCAGAGCCTGCACGTGCATTTGTTTGCGGGCGATATAGGCATTGTTTACATCCGTAATTTCGAGCTCACCCCTTGGGGAGGGCTGTATTTTTTTAGCGATGTCGATGACCTGTTGGTCATAAAAATACAGTCCGGTTACCGCATAGTTGGATTTGGGGTCGGTGGGCTTTTCTTCAATACTGAGGGCTTTTTGGTGGGCGTCAAATTCAATAACCCCATAGCGTTCGGGGTCGCGCACATGGTAGCCAAAAATAGTCGCCCCGTCTGTTCGGGCCATGGCGGCCTCCAGCAAGCTGTCCATGCCATTTCCAAAAAAAACATTATCCCCCAGAATAAGGCACGTATTGTGCCCTCGGATAAAATCCTCGCCGAGCAAGAAGGCTTGAGCCAAGCCCTCGGGGCGGGGCTGGACAAGGTAGTGTAGGGAGCAGCCCCATTGGCTGCCGTCCCCCAAAAGTTCTTGGTACAGGGGCAAGTGTTCGGGGGTGGAAATTAGGGAAATATCGCGGATACCCGCCAGCATGAGCACTGCCAGCGGATAATAAATCATGGGTTTGTCATAAATGGGCATGAGCTGCTTACTGATGCTCTTGGTCAGCGGATACAGCCGTGTGCCCGATCCGCCTGCCAGCAGTAGGCCTTTCCATGAGGTCATAGCTTAGGTCCTTTGCGCGTAATTTTGTTGCAGCCATGCGCTGTATGCCCCCGTATGGATGCGCTCCACCCACTGGGGATTGTCCAAATACCACTGCACTGTGCTGCGTAAACCCTGCTCAAAAGTGTGGAGGGGCTTCCAGCCAAGCTCTTGTTCAATCTTGGTGCAGTTGATGGCGTAGCGGAAATCGTGACCGGGGCGATCGGCTACCGGAGTGATGAGATCGTGATAGTGCCCCTGGGGGCAAGGGCGAAGGCTGTGCAGAACCGTGCACAGGTGACGCACAAGGGCAATATTGGTGCGTTCGCAATGCCCGCCAATATTGTAGCTTTGGCCCACACGGCCATGCTCTACAACGCTTTGAATAGCGCGGCAATGGTCTTCCACGTGCAGCCAGTCGCGAATATTGTCGCCCTTGCCGTATATGGGTAAGGGTTTACCCGCCAAAGCGTTGAGGATGGTCAGGGGGATAAGTTTTTCCGGAAATTGGCGAGGCCCGTAATTATTGGAGCAATTGGTCAGCACGACGGGCAGGCCGTAAGTTTCGTGGAAGGCGCGTACAAGGTGATCGCTGCCCGCCTTGGAAGCGGAATAGGGGCTGTTAGGCGCATAGGCCGTGCTTTCGGTAAAGGGCGCGTCGTGCGGCCCGAGGGCACCAAAAACTTCATCGGTGGAAATATGCACAAAACGGAAGGTCTGACGGGCCGACGCGGGCAAGTGTTTCCAATACGCCACGCTGGCCCGAAGCAGGGCGCTGGTGCCCAAGACATTGGTGCGGATAAAGGCGTCAGGGTCGTGGATAGAGCGGTCAACATGGGATTCTGCCGCAAAATTGATAATAACCTGCGGGCTATGGGTTGCCAGCAGATGGCTGAGCAATTCGTCGTTGCCAATATCACCACGGACAAAAATGTGTTGTGGGTCATGGCGTACACTCGTCAGATTATCAAGATTGCCCGAATAGGTGAGCTTGTCGAGATTGACGATGGTGATCCCCGCATGGCGGGCTTGCAAAACATAGGCAGAACCGATGAAACCGGCACCGCCAGTGACAAGATACGTGGGCATAGGGCTACGTTGGGTTAAGGTGTGAGGAACGGTACAAGGATATACTGCTCTGCTGCCTCTGTCTAGTCAAAGTAGGCCGACAGCCAACACTAAAAGCTCCAGCGCGTTCCTCGTGTGGGGACGAACTGGAGCTTGTAGAACACGGGATATCGTTGCTAATTAGGCTTCGATGCTGTTGACCGAACGAGCAAGACGGGAAATTTTACGTGCGGCTTTTTTCCGGTGGATGGAGCCTTTGGAAGCGGCTTTGTCCAGCACAGAAGTAGCCTGCAGCAGTGCGGAAGCGGCCTGCTCTTTGTCCAAGGACAATACAGCGGTACGCACTTGCTTAATAACATTTTTTACACGGGTGCGGACAGCGCGGTTGCGTTCAGCACGAACAAGGCTTTGTTTGTGCCTTTTAATAGCAGATTTGTGGTTAGCCACGGGGATTCCTCCGATATGTTAGACTCAAATGAGCTTTGTTACGGTTTCGTAAAGAGCGCACTTTAAATAATACCAGCCTTATTGTCAAGGTATTATATTTGCAGAGCGGCAAAATCTGCCAGTCTGCCCAAGCGGTCAATGATAGCTTTCAGTATATTCAGCCTGTTAACACGCAGGGCAGCGTCATCGCACATAACCATGACCCCTTCAAAATACGTATCCACATGCGGGCGCACGTCTTGGATAAGGGCGAGTACGCCGTCAAAGTCGTCCGCAGCCCACAGGGTGTCGAAGCGGGGGAGGATGGTTTCTAATTTTTCAGCCAAGGCTTTTTCGGCATCTTCTTCCAGTAATGCTGGCTTCCATACGCCTGTAAGGGGTTCGCTGGCTTCTTGGCCTTGTTTGCGTACAATATTGGTAACGCGTTTGAAGGTTTGCACCGATTGCACAAAGTCTGAGCTTGATTGCAAATTTTCCAGAGCCTGCAAGCGGCGTTTTGCGGCCCACACGTCGTTGAAGCCCGCGCCCATGGCGGCTTCTACGAGTAAGGTATCCGCGCCTTGGGCGATGAACAGATTTTTGAGCCGTGCGCCGAAAAATTCGTGCAATTTGGTGAGGCTTTCGTCAGGGGCGATTTTCCAAGTGCGCGGGCCGTACAATTCTTGCGCTTTGCGGAAAAAGGCGTCCATATCCAGCCGGAAACCGTGATCCAGAATGGTGCGGGCAATGCCGAGGGCGCAGCGGCGTAAACCGTTGGAGTCTGCCGTGCCCGTGGGAATCATGCCGAGGCCGAAGCAACCGACCATGGTATCGGCTTTGTCCGCCATGGACAAGAGCGCCCCCAAAGGACTGGTCGCTACGGGGCTGTCCGGCCCGGCAGGAAGATATTGCTCGGCCAGTGCCTGCGCCACTTGGGCGTTTTCGCCCATGCGCTCGGCATAAATCCCTCCCATGATGCCCTGCAGGGTGTCAAATTCGCCGACCATACCCGTGACCAAATCCGCTTTGGACAAACGGCCCGCACGGCTCGCGTTCTGGGTATCTCCCTCATGGCACTGGGTACTGAGCCACGCGCACAAATCCGCTAAACGGCGGGTTTTGTCACCCATGGAACCGAGCGGGCCCAGAAAGATGACAGAATCCAGTTTGTGTAGCCAACTGTCGAGGCTTTCGCTCAAATCTGTGCGCCAAAAAAAGCGGGCGTCTTCCAAGCGGGCCCGGAGGACACGTTCCCATCCGCGTTTGACCAAGTTGCGGTCTTGGGGCAACAAATTGAGCACGGTGAGGAAGTGGGGCAGCAGATTCCCTTGCGTATCCTGTACCCCAAAGCTTTTTTGATGGCTTTCCATGCTGGTCAAAAGTACCTGACGCGGGACTTCCAAAAAGGAAGGGTCAAAGTCGCCCAGCAGCGGACTGGGCTGTTCGCACAGGCCCTGTACTTCATCCAGCAGGCTTTCTTTCCACAGTATTGTACCGTGCACCGCGTCAGCCAGCGCGTTGCCTTCGTGAATAATTTTGGCGCGGCGGGCGGCGGTATCGGGCACAATGGCCCCTTGGGTGGATAAAATTTCGAGCAAGGCGGCAGCCGTGGGCACGGTGAATGGCCCTGCGCCGTGGATGCGGTGCCCAAAGGTTTGCCGCCCCGCACTGACAGGCCCCACGCTGAACGGTATGGCGTGATCGTCCAACAGGGCCACAATCCAGCGCAAGGGACGCGCATAGGCAAAAGTATTATTCCCCCAGCGCATACGCTTGGCAAAGGGCAGCGCGTTAATAATAGCGGGGCAGATTTTTTGCAGCAGGTCGGTCACCTGCGCGCCACCCGTGTGCTTGTGGACGGCGATGTATTCGCCTTTGTCGGTTTCCACCTTGAACAGGGCATCCACAGGTACATTGTGCGTGCGGGCAAAGCCTTCCAGCGCTTTGGTGGGACAGCCGTCATTGTCATAGGCGGCGCGCAGGGGGGGGCCGGTAAGCACTTCTTCGCGGGCCTGTTGCACGGGGTTGACACCGCTGACCACCACAATGGCGCGGCGGGGGGTGCTGTATA
>JAVVPD010000008.1:34131-34714 GCA_036655975.1 Desulfovibrionaceae bacterium
CTCATGGGCAATGGCGGCTTCGGTAAAGGCCGTGCTGAAACGCTGCAGCAGTTCGTTTTCTAGCGGGGCTAAAAAGCGGGCAGGAAGTTCTTCGGTGCCGATTTCAAGTACAAACAAAGACATAACTATTCCGCTCCCTTATGAATCATGGGATAACCGAGGGCTTCGCGTTGGGCCGCGTACAAACGCGCCACACCGGAGGCTAGGGCGCGCACACGTCCGATATAGCCATTCCTTTCGGTAATGGAAATGGCACCGCGTGCGTCCAGCATATTGAAGGTGTGCGAGCATTTCATGCAATAATCATAGGCCGGCCACGGCAGATTGGCCGCAATAAGGGCCTTGCATTCGGTTTCGGCTGCTGTAAAAAAGTTCAATAACATTGCAGAATTGCTGATTTCAAAGTTGTATTTGGATTGCTCAACTTCATTTTGATGATAAATATTGCCGTAGCTTACTTGGGCGTTCCATTGGAGATCGTAAACGGATTCGACCCCTTGCAAATACATTGCAAGCCGCTCCAGACCATAGGTAATTTCCACGCTTACGGGGGCCAGATCAATACCCCCCACCTGCTGGAAAT
>JAVVPD010000008.1:34747-36862 GCA_036655975.1 Desulfovibrionaceae bacterium
CCCAGTCGTCTTCCACAAAACGGATATCATGCTGCGCCGGATCAATGCCTAAGGCACGCAGGCTGTTCAGATACATTTGCTGCATGTTGTCCGGTGAGGGTTTTACGATAACCTGAAATTGGAAATAGCGCTGCAAGCGATTGGGATTTTCGCCGTAGCGCCCGTCAGCAGGGCGGCGGCAGGGCTCCACATAGGCCACACTCCACGGCTCGGGGCCAATGACCCGCAAAAAGGTATGCGGGTTAAATGTTCCGGCGCCACATTCAACGCCAATGGGTTGCTCAATAACGCAGCCCTCATTACCCCAGAAGTGTTGCAGCGTGAGGATGATATCCTGAAAATACATGGAATATCCTTTTTGTAGGAAGCGGTGAAGAAGAGTTATACTTTTTTAAAACGGCCATTTTCCCACGCAATGCCCAAGTGGTATTGTACAAAACCATCCACGGCGCGGGCACAGGCTCTTTTTTCTGTCAGCGAAAGTGACGCAGTATCCCAACAGTTTAGAGGCTGAAGCTGTACCGTGCGTAACAAGGCAAGACCCCGTGCGGGTATATCTACTGCATAGGCCCCCTGCCTGTCCATACATTGGGGACAGTGAACCTCCCCTTCGTTTACCAAAAATGTTGCCGCCCCTGTGATAGCCCCGCCGCACACACCGCAACGGTCAAAAGAGGGGGCAAATCCCTGTTCAGAAGCCAGACGCAAGCGGAAGAGCAGCGGTAACAGCGGGCTAAAGGTGTGGTCTGATTCCATGGCCTGCATGACTTTTGCCAGCAGGGAAAATGCCGAAGATCCGCCTTCGCGCCCGATGCCCAAGGCCTCGGTAAAGCGCACGCAATTCATGACGATGCCGAGACGCTTATAGTCTTTCCGCAGTTTTTGTGGGCCTTGCAGCAACACTCCTTCCTGCAAAGCCAGATAGGAACCGTTGCGGGTGGTTTTTATGCGGCAGTTCACCGTGTTCAGCAGGTCAAGACAACCACAAAAACGCTTGCGGCTGCGGCTGCCGCCAAAAGCGAACACGTTAAAAATACCCCGATGCTGCGATAATAAGCGCAGCCACATGTCACTTTCGCGAAAACGCCCCACATGCAGGACAAGAGCGGTATCTGTCCATTCCATGGCTATGGTTCAAGGGGGAAAATAAGCGTACGCACTTGCCCGTCTGTTCCGGGGGCGGGAAGATCTTCCCCGTCATAACGGATACGAACGCCGCCCGCATTACCCAGCTTTAAGGTCAGCTTTTTGGTGAAGGTCAGGGCAAAAGTGTCCCCCTTCCGCAAGGAAAATTGCCGTGTATCCGTACTGTCGGCGTTGGAGTGAATCCAGCACTCGGCCAAGGCCGTAATGATAAGTTTATGGGGCCCCTGTTGATTTTCTTGTGGGGAAACGGGGGCTGTTGCCGTTGTTTGCAGGGGCGGAGCAGGGGTACTGCTAGGCGTGGCGGGAAAGGGCGCCGGCCGCGTTGCCGAAGCTGTGGGAGGCGCAGGCTGGCTGTTGGGTACGGCATGCGCTGTGGGAGCTGGAGCCACGGCACTGGTGTTTGTTTGTTGTGCGGAGGCGGTTTTTTCTGGGGGAGTGTCTTCGCTGGAGGCTTTGAGCGGGGGGGCGGGTTTGGCGGTGGAAAGAACCACTGCCGTGGGGGTGCCGTCGGACAGCAGATCCGAATCCTGCACATACCAATAGCCGCCTGCCGCGACAATACACAAGGCGAATAAGGCCACCAATAATTTTTTGCGGGGCAGAGGGGCTTGGTCAATGGGCGTGTACACGGCTTGTGGGGCGGCGGGGTTTTCGTCAGCATTGACAGCTTCCAAAGCGGTGCTGAGTTCTTCGTCATTAAAGCCCAAAAAGCCCGCGTAAGAACGAACAAAGCCCCGCACGTAGACATTGTGCGGTAGGGCTTCCTCGTCCCCGTCTTCCAAAGCACGGATAATCCGCCCGCTGATTTTCAGGTGGACGGCAACATCATCGATGCTAAAGCCTTTTTTTTCCCTTTCTGCGCGGAACAGTGGCCCTAATTCCTCAAAAATCATGTGATATTCCAGCGTTATATGTCAATATATACGGGGTGCCTGTTACAGGCGCACGTCAATAACAGCTTTTTTACGC
>JAVVPD010000008.1:36962-43285 GCA_036655975.1 Desulfovibrionaceae bacterium
GTTACAGGCGCACGTCAATAACAGCTTTTTTACGCAATTGGTCGGTATAGTCTTGGAAGCGTTCCATTAATTTGGGTTCACGCAGAATATTTTCAATCTGCTTGGTCGCTTCAGCCAGGCTTTGCTCTTCAGCGCTGCCTTCCATGCCCAAGAAGCTCATTTGGGCCTGATGGTTTTCAATAATAAACAGGTCGCTAACCTGCCCGGGGCGCATGGAACGGATACGTTCCTGCCACGCGGCGTTCATTTCTGCCACGGGCACAGGGGCCACTCTGCCGCCGCCCTGCGGATTGGGGCCCACGGACACGGCCTTGACAGCAGCTTCAAAGGAGCTTTTGCCTTCTTTAATTTTACGCGCCCATGCAAGGGCGTCAACCGTGGGGGGATAAATCATAATCGCCATTTGTACTTTTTGACCCGTGGTGAACTGGCTTTTATGCTCTTCATAGTATTGGGCTATTTCTTCAGGGGTGACAACGACTTTGCGACCAACCATCTGCCCCATAAGTTTCTGGCGCATAATGGTTTTACGGATGCGTTCCCGCAGCCCGTCAACGCTGAAGCCGTCGTTTTTGAGCTGTTTTTCAAAATCGGCCTTGGAAAGTTTGGATTGCTGCATCATGCGGCTTATTTCGCCGTCAATTTCCCCCGCGCTCACGGTGACTTTTAGGCGGGCGGCTTCCTGCGCGATGAGGATATCCATGATCATCATGTCCAGAGCCTTGTGGGTCAATTGATCCACGGCTTGTTTGCTCGCGGGATTATTGGGATTGATTTTTGCTTTGGTGAGTTCGGGCTGGATAGTGGTGTGGAGGTCAAAAACCGTGATCATTTCGCCGTTCACCACCGCAGCAATTTTATTTACCGTGGCGGCCTGCACAGAACAAGCCCAAGTCATGCAGAGGGCAACAATCATAACAGATATTTTTTTCAAAGCAATATCCCCGTTAGCTAAGTGTGTTTGGATCTGACGACACTATGAGTTGTTATAGTTTGTGTAAGGTTTTTTTATGGCATCTACATATACGTTTTTGTGAAAATGTGCAAACCGCCCGTGTTGTCGGCATTGTGGGGTACTTCAAGATTGGCTGGGGGATGCAGGGGGGGGCGGCGCTTGTTCCGGTTTTTTTTCTTGGGGTTTTTCCCCGAGTTCCCGCAATAGGGGGCTAGCCACCCGAATTTTAGCGTTTTGCACCGCGTGTTCCAGCCATTGGTTGAAGCTGGCGTCCAGTTTATCTTCTAGTAAAATAGCATTGATCAACGGATAAGCATCGCGCAGGGACAAGGTTTTAGCCGGATGCTGCGCCACAAGGCAGACAAATTGGAAGAACCCGTCACGGTTTTTGACAGGCGTACTCTTGCCCACAGCCAAAGCCGCCACGTCTTTTTGCCATTCCTGCGGCACGGACTGGCGGCGGATGGTAAAGCGCTGTACGGTGCGTTCGGGCAGTGCGCCCTGCTGCAATTTTGGGGCTTGGGCGCGGGCTGCTTCCACCAGTTCTTTACTGGTACCGCTGACTTGAATCAATGTCAGGCTGGCAGGTACGACAAATTCCGCTTTATTTTTTTGGTAATAGGCTTCGATTTCTTCCAGTTTGACGGAAAGCTGCGGGCGCAGCACTTTGGCTTGGAAGGTGCTGATGGACAATTGTTGGCGTAATAATTGTCGCCAAATTTGAATATCAATATATTCTTCGGTGAGGGTTTTTTCAAATTCGTTTTCTGGGTAGTCGGCCCGCACCAGCGCTTCATTTTTTTCCACTTCGTCGTCAGGTACCGACAGCTCTAGACGCTCTAATTCCTGCATAACCAAGGTATTGATGATCAGCACGGACAAGGCCGCGCCGTATTGGCGTTTGAGCGTTTCCACCGAAGGGCGATGGCTGGTGCCAAGGCTGACCGTGCGGGTGTCTTGCACGGCCTGCAAAGTGCTGAGAGCAATGGGGCTGCCGTTGACGGTGGCGATGGCCCCAGCGGGATAGTCCTCCTGAACGCATCCCCCCGCGCACAGGAGAAATAGCAGGCAGACGAAGGCGCGCAGAGGGGAAAACAGGTTCATAGGGTGCGCCTCATGCCGCCGCTACTGGGGAAGGTGTTGCTTTTTTGAGTGTAGCCAGCAAAATACACAAATCGTCCACGCGTTGCGAAATGTTTTTGGTTGTATTCAGCGGAATTTCCAATGTTGCCGGTGGCATAAGTTTTGCGCCTTGTTGGCTGTTGACCAATTGGATAAGTTTTGTGGGGGACACGTTGGTGGACGCCTCCGCCCAAGTAATGCGAACACGTTCTGCGTAGACATCGGCCCGGAGCACTTGCAAACCCGTGAGGAAATGTTTCAGATGCAGCACGGCCAGAAATGTTTCCAGTTCGGGCGGGAATGGCCCGAAACGATCGCGCATGCCCAGCGAGACTTCTTCCCGTGCGGCACTACTGGTGGCGCTGGTGAGTGCCTTGTAGCAGCGCAGGCGTTCATGCCCGTCGTCAATGTAGTGTTCGGGAATGTGCGCGGGCAGGCCCAGATTGACTTCTGTTTCCCATACCAAGGCCGGAGGCGCGCCTTTTAAGCGGGCCACAGCTTCTTCAAGCATTTCTAGGTAAAGTTCCAAGCCTACGCGGGCCATATGGCCTGTTTGTACTTCCCCCAATATATTCCCGGCCCCGCGTAAACGCAAGTCTTCCATGGCGACTTGAAAACCCGCTCCCAGATAGTCCATTTCTAGGATAATACGCATACGTTCCTGAGCAATTTCACTGAGCGCTTCTTCAGGCGGCAGCAAAAATACGGCGTAGGCTTGCCGGTCGGAACGGCCTACCCGTCCGCGCAATTGGTACAATTGCCCGAGGCCGAACATTTGGGCCTGATCCACAATGAGCGTATTGGCGCGTGGGAAGTCCAGCCCTGACTCCACGATGGAGGTGCAGACCAGCACGTCCAATTCACCGTGCCAGAATTTGTGCATGGTGTCTTCCAGCGTTTTTTCCGCCATTTGACCGTGGGCCATGCCTATGCGGGCCTTGGGCACGAGGCTATGTACGAATTCCTTAACTTTTTCAAGACCCTGTACACGGTTGTATACCCAAAATATCTGGCCTTCGCGGGCAATCTCGCGCTGCACAATCTCCTTGAGCAGCTTCGGGTCACGGCGGAGCAGGGCGGTTGCCACGGGTTTGCGCTCTGGGGGGGCGGTTTCGATGATCGAAAGCTCGCGGATGCCTGACATGGACAATTGCAAGGTGCGCGGAATGGGGGTGGCGGTCAGGGTGAGCACGTCCACATTTTTTTTGAGGGCTTTCATTTTTTCTTTGTGGCGCACCCCAAAGCGTTGCTCCTCATCCAGAATCAACAGGGCCAGATTGGGGACTTTTACGTCTGTGGAGAGCAGGCGGTGTGTGCCTACCAGAATATCAATTTGTCCCTTGGCTGTGGCGGCTAAGGTTTCCTGTTGTTTTTGACGGGTCACAAAGCGGCTGAGCAAACCCACATTGATGGGAAAACCCGCCAGTCGGGCCCGAAAGGTTTGATAATGCTGTTCAGCCAGCACCGTGGTGGGGCACAGCATCACCACTTGACGGCCCTCGGCGGCGGCGCGGAAAGCCGCGCGCAAGGCCACTTCGGTTTTCCCAAAGCCCACATCGCCGCACACGAGGCGGTCCATGGGTTCGTTTTTGTCCATATCGTCGAGCACGTCTTGAATGGCTTGGGCTTGATCGGGGGTTTCGTCAAAGCCGAAGGTAGCTTCAAATTCGTGGTACAATTCTCCCGGCGGATCATACCGAAAGCCCTTGGCGACTTTGCGATAGGCGTACATTTCTACCAGATCTGCGGCAATTTGTTCAATGGCCTTACGGGTTTTTTCTTTGCCGGTGAGCCATGTGCTGCCTCCCAGACGGTCTAGGGCGGGGTCTGCCCCGTCCGCGCCTTTAAAACGCTGGATAAGCGACAGCCGGTCGGCGGGGACATACAGTTTGTCTTCCCCCGAATATTCTAGCAGCAGAAAGTCGTTGGACACCTCTGCCGAGCCCATGCGGTGCAGTCCGCCAAAGCGCCCGATGCCGTAATCGCGGTGTACCAGTAAATCTCCGGCTTGCAGATCGTCAAAGCGGTCCAAACCGCGAAAAGCCCCCGAAGCAACCCGCGTGCCTTTTTCGGCCTTGGGGTACATGATGTCTTCACCGAGTACGAGGCTGTTGTCCCATGTCAGTTCCATGCCCAAACGGTAGGGAGCCACCAGAGCAAACAGGCCATGCTGATGGGGGGCGTAACGCAAGGCGGGGATGATTCCGTCCTGTTCGGCCAATTTGAGGAATTTTTTGCGTCCTCGGTCACTGCTGAAGGTCAGGATGGCTTGGCGTTTGCTGCCCTGCCATTCTTTTAACGCTGCAGCAAGATGCTGCCACGGGCGGTCTTGCGCGTTGGGCAGGGGGAAAAGATCCGTAAAGGAATGCCATTGGTGTTCGGGCAGGGGCAAACCTTCGTGTTCCGGCCCCATGACCAGAGGTTCGGCAAATATGGCGTGACTGCTTTGCCACAAATGTTGGGGCTGCTCTACCGCACGCAAAGCCAGACGGGCGGACTGGGGCAGAGGGGATTCTTCCCCTTCTATAAAGGTGCTGAGGGTGCGGTGACCAGAAGCAAGCTGATCCATAAAATCCTGCTCGCCGGAAAACATCCACACGGCATCCTTGGGTAACCATTCTTCCAAAACGCTTGAAGCGTCATAAAAAGTGCCGGGCAGCAGATTGCGGCCCCCGTGGTCTAGGTCGCGCAACAAAGCCTTATGCTCGGCCTCACCGATAAAGGCTTTCTGGAACAGCCTGTCCCAGCGTTCACGGGCTTTTTTATTGAGGGAGGCGCTCGTCGCCACAGGGCGTACGGGCAGGATGGTGCATTCGGTCACCGTGTGCAGCGAACGCTGGGAGGCGGGGTCAAAAATACGCATTTCTTCAATCGTATCGCCAAAAAATTCCATACGGACGGGGCGTTCGTAGCCAGGGGGAAAAATATCCAAAATGTCGCCCCGGCGGGCCACGTCGCCCGCACGGGTAACCATGGGACTGCGCTCAAAACCCCAGTCTACCGCTTGTTCCAGCAGCAGGTCAGGCTCTAGCTCCGCCCCCGTACTCAGGCAAAGTTCGTGTTCGTCAAAAAAATTTACGGGCATGAGGCGCACAAGGAGATTGTCGGGATGGAGAATCACGCAGCGGGCTTTTTTCCGCCTCAGGGCAAAAAGTGCGGCCATATGCTCGGGCCATGCGGAGCCTTGTCCGGTGGCTAAGGGCTTGGGCGGCAGGCCGATAATAGGATAGTCCCAGCGGGCTTGATGCAGGGGTAAATCTCCCAAGGACATTTCGGGGCAAAACAGCGTGAGCAGGGCACGGGCATTGTGGTATTCATCGCGATTCTGGGTGACGAAAATAACATTGCGCCCTGCGGCTAGCCATTGGTTGGCAAGGCGGCAACGGGTGGCAAGGCCAGTACGGTTGAGGCGCATGACGCCTGAGCGGGCAGCAAAAAAGGTATTGAAAGTGTCCATGGGGGATCGGGGGGATAGAGTTTAGAGCGACGAGGGATGAGGCACAAGCATACGCCATAGTGAGTGGTCTTTTTGCCTCATCTACGGGAAAATGTCAAAAAGCCGTACACGGATGCGCGCATACGGCTTTTTGTTATAATTCTGAAAAATATTGACTAACGGTGCTTATACATTGCCCAACATGTCTAGGTCTTCACTCGACAACAATTTGTCCAGATCTAGCAGAATGAGCAAGCGATCCTGCAATTTGCCCACACCACTGATGTAGTCAGAGTCTACCCCCGCCACCACAGGTGGTGGTGGTTCTACCGTATTGGTAGGTATGCGGAGCACTTCAGAAACCGCATCAACCACAAAGCCTACTACAATATTATTAATTTCAATGACAATAATACGCGTATCTTTGTCATGAGGTTTAAAGTCCAGACCGAAGCGGCGGCGTAAGTCAATAATGGGAATGACCTTACCACGAAGGTTAATCACGCCTTCGACAAACTCAGGGGCCCGTGGAACCTTGGTAATTTCCATGGTACGGATGATTTCTTGCACCTTGAGGATGTCTACACCGAATTCTTCTTCACCGATGCTAAATGTGACCAATTGAAGAAGTTCGTCATCTTGCCTTTTACGTGTTGCTTCCATACATGGCCCCTTTGTTTGCTGTACATACTCCGCGCATGGCCGCGCTTATCAATATTTTTGCTACTTTAGTCTTAAAAATTTTGTAAGTCCATGACATATATATTCTTTTCAGGCCACCCATTCTCGGTGCCTATATTTATATCGTTA
>JAVVPD010000009.1:0-16073 GCA_036655975.1 Desulfovibrionaceae bacterium
GCAACGAACACCTGAGGGAGGTTTAGCCTCCCTCAGGATATTAATGAGCAGGACGAATGGTCAACACGGGCTGTTTAGCGTTTTTCACCACTTTTTCAGCCACAGACCCAAAGAGAATACGGTCAATGCCCTTACGACCATGGGTACCCATGATAATCATATCGGCATTTTCGTCTTCAGCGCGATTGATGATTTCTTCCGCAGCGTAGCCGATGAGCACTTGGCCCTTGGCATCCACACCGGGGAAATTTTCCGTCACGAACGATTCCATAGATTTTTCTGCGCCGGTGACAATTTCACCGACAAAATTTTCAATGGTATTAGGAGGTACGTGGAAGCCCACATATTGGCTCAGTGAGGGGGCCGTGTACACAACGACAACTTTTGCACCGGTAGCCAGAGCAAGCGTTGTTGTGTATTCAGCCACAGCGCGGCTATGTTCGGAAAGGTCAACAGCACAAAGAATCTTTTTGATCTCACGCATGGGCATACTCCTTGGCGATCTTGACGTTATTCAGCTACAGGCTCCCTAAAAAGCAGACCAGCGCACCAAGCGACATGGCTTACCTGTACTTAGAGTGTAAGAGCTTTTGCCCTAATAGACAAGCCCTGTGAGCCGTGCTATCAGATTTTATACGCCGCGCGACTTGTCCGTAACGGCAATTTTTGCCTTCTAGACTTTTTTAATATCTTTATATAATCAGTATGTTATGAAGCATAGCACTGTTGGCAGGCTTTTTGCTTGAATGCAGCAAACGCCAATCGTGGAGGCGCCATGAAAATACAGACTGAACAACTCGATGCCCTGTTCAAACAGCAGGAGCTGCATGCCAAACAAACCTTGCGCCCCGGTAAGGAAGACTTTGGAGCGACTCTAGCCCAAGAACTGGGGCTGACCGCTGGGGCGACACCGGCCCCGGGCACCGTGCCTTTACCCGGTTCACAGCACGCGGTTATCGGGCAAATGCTGCTGGGGAATGCGGAAAATACTGCCGCCCCCGCATCAGCCCTCGAAACAGTCATGCAACAAACGCTGGCTCAAGCTTCTGGCGCGCTGGATACATGGGAATCCTATCTGGGGGCACTAGGGCAGACGGGTAAGCAAGGCGGAACATTGCGCGATGCCTATGGCTTGTTGCAAGGGTTGGACACCCAAGTTGCAGCCCTCAAGCAAAAGGCGCAGCCTGTGCTCGGCCAAAACCCCGCCCTTGCCAGCATTGTACAAGAATTAGACGTGATGACAGCCACAGAAAAAGTAAAATTCAACCGGGGTGACTACGTGTAGCCAAGGCGCGCGCAGCCGACCAAAAAGCCCTCTGTATATTCGCATACAGGGGGCTTTTCTTGTATTTTTTTCGGATGTTACACGAGCACTGCCCGCATGCAATGCGTTAACGGTTCTAGGCGGATTTCAACAAGGCGTCAAAATAGGCAATGGTCTTAGTTAAGCCGGCCTGCAGGTCGATTTTCGGCTCCCAGTCCAGCATTTTTTTAGCAAGGCTAATGTCGGGGCGGCGCTGCTTGGGGTCATCGGCGGGCAAGGCTTCACAAATAATTTTTGAGCGGCTCCCCGTCATGGCAACCACCTGTTCAGCCAGTTGGCGAATGGTAAATTCTCCGGGATTCCCCATATTCATGGGGCCGACAAAAGCTTCGGGCGAGCCCATGAAGCGCACCATACATTCGATGAGATCATCCACATAGCAAAAAGAACGGGTTTGGCTGCCATCGCCGTAGATGGTGATATCTTGCCCCTGCAGGGCTTGGATAATAAAATTGGACACCACGCGACCGTCGTTGGGGTGCATCCGTGGGCCATAGGTATTAAAAATACGGCCCACTTTAATGGGCAATTTATTTTGGCGATGATAGGAAAAAAACAAGGATTCCGCGCAGCGCTTGCCCTCATCATAGCACGAGCGCAAGCCGTTGGGATTAACATTGCCCCAATAGGATTCGGGCTGGGGGTGAATGTCGGGGTCGCCGTAAACTTCGGAGGTAGAGGCCTGAAAAATGCGGGCACGCAGGCGCTTGGCAAGCCCGAGCATATTAATAGCCCCGTGGACGCACGTTTTAGTCGTCTGCACCGGATCTAATTGATAATGTATGGGCGAGGCCGGACAGGCCAGATTGTAAATTTCGTCCGCTTCCACATACAGGGGAAAGGTCACGTCATGCCGGATGAGGTCAAAACGCTTATTTTCCAGCAAATGCTCAATATTTTGACGAGAACTGGTGAAAAAATTGTCTACACAAATGACTTCGTGACCGTCTTTCAACAGTCTCTCGCACAAATGCGAACCTAAAAAACCTGATCCGCCTGTCACCAACACGCGCTTACGTAAATGCATAGAGCCTCCCTCACCGTATAAAAATCGTCACGGCATAAGGTATGAAAGTACGAACTTTCTAGGCGCTATGCAAGTCATTTTTGGTACTTCGCCGCCCCACGCTCAACGCGCCTTGGCCTTCCGCCCGACAGGCCCCCACGCAATCGGTACAGTGGGTGCACTCCCCACGCGGCGGGCCGCCTTTTTGACGCATGTGTAAAGCCAACGAACACGCCCCCTCGCAAGGGCGACGGCCTTGTGCGTCGGGCTTACACGCGCAGACTTTTGGATTCCAGCGCAGCCCCCAAAATTTTTTGCCCATCACCGCCGTCCACGCCAGCAATACCGATTGCGGACACACATAGGCGCACCACAAACGCCGCCCGACCACCAGTTCTACCAGCAATACCAGCCCAGGCACCGCCACAAGCAGGCCCACCCCCGCAAGCGTGGGATCTCCGTACCACAGTGTCAGGGGCACCAACGACAGCCCCCCGGGAAAGGACAAAATTTGCAGCAAAGGCACTGCCCCGTATGCCGAAAAACCCATCAAAACCAGCAACACGACCGAACGCCACCACAAGCGGAGGGTTTCCCCCCCCTTCCCCTTATACCCTGTGCGCCCTTTACCCACGAGCCACATATATTCTGACAGCAGCCCATAAGGGCAAATCCAGCCGCAAAACACCCGCCCGAAAACAAGGGCAATGCCCAAGGACAGCCCTGCGCCCACCCACAGTGCCGCCGCGCCAAACGCCCCTTGCACAAGGGGCTGAACCACGCTTAAGGGATCCGCAAAGGGCAGACCGTACACATCCAACGCAAAAAAACTGCCGTAGATGCGCGTCCAACCGTGCATGTTGGCCCACGACAGCACACCCAAGCTGAGGAGCACCGCCCATTGTACACAGCGGCGCAGCCCATGAACCCGCGACCAAGCTTTACCGTCCATGGCTGTTTCCCCGCGCTACGGTAACAACACCCCGCACCGGACACACATATTCGCACACGCCGCAACCGACACAAGCATCAGTGATGGTAGGGGTAAGGCCGGCTTGCAGAATAATCGCCGTGCCGCGTAAGGGGCAACGGTCATAACAGGTCCAGCACATGATTCCACCCGTATAATTATGGCAACGGTCTTTAAGGATCACGGCGCGCCCCATGTGTGCCTTGGCAGGCTGCGTCACCTTCCCGTCCAATGCGCCCGCAGGGCATTGGGGCGGACATTTCATGCACAGCCAGCAGGGTACCACGCGCGGATCAACCACCGGCGTATGCCGCCCGGTGTGCGTGTCACCGGTCATAGAAATCGCCCCGTAGGGACAAGTATGCGCGCATTGACCGCATTGCACACAAAGAGCCAAAAATTCTTGTTCCGCCACAGCCCCCGGAGGGCGCAAAAGCGTCGATGCAGCTACTTTAGGCATGGGGGGCAGGGCGGGTATGACGGGCCACATGGGGCGGGCATTTGATGCTTTTACCCGCTTCTAGCTCATCTTCATAACTGACAAAAGCCAAATCGACACTGAGCACACCGTCCCACACCCGCAATGCGGTCATGTTACTCTCCACCAAGTCCGAATCCACTTCTAACACGGCCACCACTCTGCAGGCTTCCTCCCCCAGCTGCACCGTGCTTATGCCCGCATGCGCGGTCAACAGCGCACGCACCGCGTCTACTTTTCCCTCTTCACACAAAAGCACCAAGCCCGCAACTGCCATTTCCGCCTCCCTCAGCTCTGTTCATTGTTCCCGCGCTTGTCACCCCTAGCCCCACAGAATGGGGGAAGGTAAGGGGAAAGGCCGCACAGCCTCCCCCCTTGCCTTCATCATCACCTTAGGCCTTACGAATACGGGCCGCGCAGATTTTGTATTCGGGTTCACGGGAGGCGAGGTCCGTCGCGTCCAAAAAGAGTTTATTCACCAGTTTTTTCGGGTCAAAGAAGGGAACCGCAATCAAACCCTGCTTGCAGATATCACTCACATGCGCGGGCAGAGACATAGAATCGCGGCGGGTTTCCACCATAACATTGTCGCCATTTTTGATGCCGGCTTTTTCGGCATCTGCGGGATGGATTTCCACAAAGGCGGCGGGGTTGGCCTTTTGCAATTCGGGCACTTTACCGGTCATGGTGGCAGAGTGCCAATGGTCGATAACGCGCATAGACGTAAGATATAAAGGATATTCTGGCGTAGGTTCTTCCGCCGCCCCCTTGTAAGGACGCATCCAGATGGTGGCGCGTCCGTCGGGCTTACCATAAAAGAATATTTTATCAGGATGATCCGCAGGAACCATAGGATCTTCACCCCGCACATAGCGCAGATTGGTGCCGGGGTGCGTTTCAGTGGGACAGGGCCAAATGAGGCCCGATTCTTTACGCAGGCGATCGCGGGTCATACCGTAAAAATCGTAGGTGGTACCCTTGGAAACCAAGCGCCATTCGTTCCAAACATCCTCAGCATTGGTAAAGTTCACAAGCTTAGGATCAACCCCCGCACGCTTGGCGAAGTCTACCAAGGTATTGACAGTCGGGCGGCATTGGGCGGGGGGTTCCACCGCCTTTTCAATGAGCGAATACCGCCGCTCGCCGCACCCGTATACCCCATCACGTTCGCACCAAAAGGCCGGCGCAAGAACAAGATCGGCATACTGCAAGGTTACCGCATCGGGGAAGGCCTCAATGCACACGATAAAGGCGTCCGGATTGGACATGGCCTTATGCACTTTGTTCAAATTGGGCATCGTGTGGGCGGGATTGGTTTCGCAAATGATCAGAGCCTTGATGTCACCCTTGCCGAGGGCTTCAAAAAGCGCCACCGTATGATAGCCCATCTTGTCGCTGATGCGTCCGGCGGGCAAATCCCAAAGTTTTTCCATTTCCGCACGGTGCTTGGGGTTGGCAACCATACGCCCTGCGGGCAAAAGGTGGGACAAGGCCCCGCCGTCACGCACCCCGCCGCAGGCATTAGGCTGCCCCGTCAAGGAAAAAGACGTTGCGCCGGGGCGGCATATTTGCCCCGTCAACAAATGCAGATTGTGGATCAGATTATTGGCCCACACCCCTTGTACGCGCTGGTTAATACCCATGCACCACAGGCTCATGGTGGCGCTGGATTCGGCAAACAGGTGGGCGGCGTCCCAAATCATTTTTTCGGGGATGGCGCAGAGGGCCGCGACCTTGGCGGGGGTGTAATCTTCCAAAAAGGCTTTATAGTCGTCAAAGGTGGCGGGTTTGCCTTCAATATTCATGAAACCCACGTATTTGTTCCAAAAACGGGCATTATCCAATTCTTCATGAATAATAACCCACGCCATGCCGTGCATCAGGGCAAGATCCGTACCGGGGCGGAAAGGAATGTGCAAATCAGCAATGCGGGCGGTGTTGGTTTTGCGCGGGTCAGCCACGATAATTTTGACCCCTGGGTCAGACTGCTTGCGCCGCGCAATACGCCGGAAAAGCACCGGATGCGCTTCAGAGGTGTTGGAACCGATGATGAAAAAACACGAAGCCCGGTCAATATCAGCATAGGTGCCCATAGGCTCGTCCTTGCCGAAGGAGGTCAGATAGCCCGCCACGGCTGAAGCCATGCACAAACGGGGATTGCCGTCCACATTGTTCGTGCCAAAGCCGCCCTTAAAAATTTTATTGGCGACGTAACTTTCCTCCGTGAGGCATTGACCAGAACCGTACCAAGCAACGGAATTGGGGCCATGGGTATCAATGGCGGTGCGGAATTTTTTCGCCATCATATTCAGGGCTTCGTCCCAGCCGATGGGTTCAAGCGGGGCCTGCTTGTTTTTGCGGTACAGGGGCTGGGTCACGCGGTCAGGGGAATTGAGCACCGGAATGAGCATGGCCCCCTTCAGGCATAATAAGCCGGCATTGTGGTTGGCAGGATCGCCCTTAATGGCAATGGCCTTGCCGTTTTTAACGCCCACCAGCACCCCGCAGCCGGTGCCGCAATAACGGCATACACCCTTAACCCATTTGTCCGGCGCGTGGGGCGAAACAGGCTCAGCCGCCGCCAAGGCGCGCACAGGACCGGAAGCGGCGGTCAGGGCGGCGGAAAGGGCCAAACCGCGTAAGAATTCTCGTCTAGAAATATTCATAATAGGCTCCCTTACTCTTCTATGGTCGTCTTGGTGCTGGCCTGCCGATATTCATAGGCTTTACCGTGCATGGGACTCTGGTGGTTGGGGTGGCAACTGGAACAATCGTTACGCTTGCCGAATTTTGCTTCCATCCGCTCAATGGCGAGAGAATGACAACGTGCACAAATATCCACACCCGGAACGCGCGTAAAGGGTAAAGACCCCTTGCCATCCGGCTGCCCGTGGCAGGTTTGGCAGCGTACCAGCGTAACGCCGTGCTTACTTTCGTACCAGTCCTGCGCCACCTTGGGCGTGGATTTTACATGGCAGCCGTAGCAGTCGCCCATGCGGTCGGGAGCGTCAAGGTGTTTGGCAGCCTCGCACTTGACACTGGGAAAGGCCCACGCCACATAGATAAAATACCCCCCCACCAGCAGCGCTACAACCAGCGGGATATAGACAACAGGTTTACGCAGCATATCCGTCATGGTCGTTTCTCCTTCATAGTGCTCAAAAATTTAGCGTTGCGGGGGATGCGCTCATCAAAGGGCGGCAGATGCGCCATATTAGCATGACAGCCCGCACAGCCACTGCGTGATTGCCCGTTGGTACCCAAATAGGCCGCATGAGCTAATTTGCCTTCGGCGGACACGGAACCGTCATTTTTAGCATTGCGATCCAGATCCTGATGGCAGGCGCGGCAATTGGCATCGTCCACAAAGCGTCGGGCCATGGGCTGCATGGCGGCGCGGTCAAGGTCGTACCCGCCTTCGGTAGTATGCACCCAAACATCCTTGGTGCCGAGATACAGCTTGCCCGCCAGCATCCGCACAATATTTGTGCCCGGAATATGGCATTGGGCACAGCCAATGGCTTTGCCTTGCGCGTCCTTAGCATGCGGTGAGGCTTCCAGTTCTTGCTGGTAGACCTGCATCTCATGGCACGAAAGACAAAATTCCGTGGATTTGGTCTGCACCACCGCCACACTGCCCACAAGGACGAGGACGATCACCGTAAGACCGCCTATCCAATACCTTTTTTGGCGTAATGGCATAGTAAATTTTCTCCTATGGCTACAATACGAAGTTCACATCCGTTCTGTTTTTCACAAAGCAAAATATGCGCCAGAATGATATTTTTTTTCACTTTGTATATTAGGTCTATATTTACTATTATATAATCAAACAGTTCCGTTTCTGCGGATTTGTCAGACTATTCTGACAAATCATTCCGTTTTTTATGACAAAACCCCTTCCATCACCGCCTTGCCCCTTGGCGCGCAGCTTGATATAGGTAGGGGGTATTCCCAAATAGCTCAGGAGTCTGTGTGCGTACTGGTATTTTTATTCCCCCTCTGCCCCGTTTAACAGGGGGCATGACTGTCCTCATGCGGGTAGCCGAACATCTACACGCCCAAGGGCAAAAAGTTTTTCTGGTACTGCGTGAGGCCAGCCCCGCCCTGCATGCGGCCCTGCCTCCACATATTCCCTGTGTGTTGTGGAACACCTTTTCACTGTGCGCTGAAGATTGCTGGCTCACGCCTGAAGGCTGGCCCCATGCCCTGCTGTTGGGCTTACAGGCCAAGGCCCGCTGCGTGATCTATGTACAAAACTGGGCCTATTTTTTATCAAATCTGCCCGAAAATACCTTTTGGGATCAATTAGCCCTCCGCTGTATCGCCGTGTCTGACCCCGTGAGCCACTTTATTCACTACGCAAGCGGCCTGGATGCCCCTGTCCTGCGCCCCGCCGTTGACCCCGCCCTGTTTCACCCTTCCGCATCCCTTGACCCCACAGGAGGGGCCGCGCCCCTTCAAGGGCCTATACGCATCGCCTATATGCCGCGTAAAAATAGCGCGCTGGCCCGCCAGATTCGTGAATGCTTCAGCGCGCGCCAGCACCACAGCACACGTTTTTTGCCCCCCCTCAACGTGGAATGGCACGAAATTCACCATAAATCCCCGTGCGAAGTAGCGGAAATACTGCGTAACAGCCATATTTTTTTGGCTACCGGCTTCCCCGAGGGTTGCCCCTTGCCGCCGCTGGAAGCCCTTGCCTCCGGCTGCATTGTGGTCGGCTTTGCCGGACTGGGCGGCTGGGACTACATGCGTCAGGTCACGCTTCCCCGCCCTGACACTTGGGATTTTCCGCTTGCGCCCGCAAGTGCCTACACCGCCCCCCTGCCCCTGCGCCCCGTTCCGTGGTCGGGCAACGGCTTGTATGTAGCCGATGCCGATGTGCTCGGCGCGGCTCACGCGCTGGAAGAGGCCTGCCAACTTCTGCGCTGCGGTGGTTTAGCACTGCACGCCCTACGCCAAGCCGCCGCCCAAACAGCCGCTGCCTATAGCCCCCAACAGCAGGCCGCCAGCATTGCTGAACTCTGGCATCATTGGATATAAAAACCCGAAGGCCCCCATGTCGAAAAAAAAATCTTCTGCCCCCAAAACCTCCCCTCTAGACCTGGCTTTGCCCCTGTGCGGCGTGGACACCCACGCCCACCTCGACCTTGAACATTTTGGCGAGAACCTTGAGGCTGTCCTGAGTTTGGCCCGCCAGTCAGGGATTTCACAGATAGGCAATGTCTTTCTGGGCTCAAAAAGTTATCAAGACAACGCCCCCCTGTTCGCGCAACATCCTGAAGTCTTCTTTATCCTCGGTGTACACCCCTGTGATGCCCACCAATGCAAAGCCCAAGAACTTGACGCTCTTGCCCAAGCCTTTCGGTCCGACGAACGCCTCTGCGCGGTGGGGGAAATTGGCCTTGACTATTTCTGGCACGACTGCCCCCCCGAAGTGCAAAAAGCCGCCTTCAGCGCCCAGCTCACGCTGGCCCGTGCGGTGGAGCGCCCCGTGGTTATCCATTCCCGTGACGCCCACGACGACACGCTCGCCCTCCTCGAAGCCCACGGCTTTATCGGCTATCCGCTCATCTGGCACTGCTTTGGCGGTGATACGGCCCTTGCCCACCGGATCATTAACAATGGTTGGCATATTTCCATCCCCGGCCCCGTCACCTACCCTGCCAATGCGGCCTTGCGCGAGGCCGTCAAGAGTATTCCTCTCGACCGTCTACTGGTCGAAACCGATTGTCCCTATCTGGCCCCGGCCGAGTGGCGCGGTCAACGCAACCAACCCGCCTTTGCCGTGTTCACAGCCGCCTGCATAGCCAAGCAACGAGGCCTAGACCCCGCCGAACTGTGGGAAATATGCGGCAACAATGCCCGTAAATTTTTTGGAATTGGAGAAGACTAGCGCATTTTGCTATTGAAAATAGCTCAATGCTTTAAAAGGTGTTACCACACAATTTCAGCCCGCCCGCTCGCGCGTAACCACGCATTCACCGCCGAAAAATGCCCGCACCCGTGAAAACCACGGCACGCGGACAGTGGCGAAGGGTGTGCGGCGCACAGCACAAGGTGAGGATTGCCTGAACGCGCGGCGGTGAACAGGGGCAAAAATTCTTTGGCGGCATTGCCCCATAACAGTGCTGCAAGCGGTTCGGGACGGGCGGCTAAGGCCGTAAGCACCGCACGGGTGAGCTCCTGCCAGCCAAGCTTGGCGTGGGAATGGGCTTTGCCGTCTTCCACACTCAGCACGGTATTGAGCAACAACACCCCTTGCTCGGCCCAGCGGCTCAGGTCAGAAGACGGGGGGAAAGGGGCACCCGTATCCCGCGCCACCTCTTTACAAATATTGCGTAAAGAGGGCGGCGGGGGCGTACCTGCGGGCACAGAAAAAGCCAGACCGTGGGCCTGACCTTTACCGTGATAGGGGTCTTGCCCCAAAATCAATACGCGCACATCGTTCCACGCGGTGCAGGCAAAAGCCCGCAGCAAGTCCTCTTGCGCGGGATAAATCACCCGACCGCTCCGGCGTAAACCCGCCACCCGCTCCAGCAAGGGCCTGTGCTGGCCTGTCGCGAAAAATTCGACCTGCGAGGTCCAGCCCTGAGCGCGCAAAAAAGGCAGTGTCGGCATAACAGGCTTAAATCACTGTCACCACAGGCATAATTACAGGATCGCGGTCCAGCACTCTACGGAAAAAGCGGCGCAGGGAAGAACGTATGCCGTCTTCAAGGCGCCCCACCTGCCCTTTGCGATAGTCCTCAATATGATCCAGCACCAAGCATTTGGCATCTTCAAGCACATGGGCATAGCGCTGTTCAAACACAAAGCCTTTAGAAATCATTTGCGGCCCGTGCAAAACATTGCCGCTCTGCCCGTCAATGACCAGCACCACAATAACCATACCTTCACCGCCAAGGATATGGCGTTCTTTAAGTACGGCCTGCCCCACATCGCCCACACCCTTACCGTCCACCAAGGTGAATTCCACCGCAATGGGCTTTTCACGGCGCACCCCGTCAGGAAGGAGCGTCAGGGGATACCCGTCCTCAAGAATGATGGAGCACTCCGGCTGCACCCCGCACTGCCGCGCCAAACGGGAATGCTTGACCAAGTGGCGGTATTCCCCATGAATGGGCACAAAATATTCGGGCCGCACGGCGTCGAACATGGCTTTAAGCTCTTCGCGGTGCGCGTGACCGGAGGCGTGGATAGCCCGGACGTTTTCATAAAAAACTTCCGCCCCCAGACGATACATATCGTTAATCATCCGCGAGATAGCGCGGGCATTGCCGGGAATCATGCGTGAAGACATAATAACGGTATCGCCGGGCTGCACTGCCAATTGGCGATGTTCGCCCAGAGCCATGCGCGCCAACGCGGACAAAGGTTCACCCTGCGCGCCCGTGACCAGTAGGACAATATTTTCTGGGGCTAAATCGGGCACCCCGTTAAAGGCGTTATGAAAGGCGGGAGGCAGGCGAAGAAAACCCAAGTCTCGGGCTTTTTCAATATTATTCGCCAAGGATTTCCCGCTGATAACCACAGTTTTGCCCATTTCACGGGCCAGATCAAAAACTTCTTGAATGCGGT
This sequence comes from Desulfovibrionaceae bacterium, assembly GCA_036655975.1. GTDB lineage: Bacteria > Desulfobacterota > Desulfovibrionia > Desulfovibrionales > Desulfovibrionaceae > CASQEL01. Next base: position 11,363 of record JAVVPD010000009.1, read on the forward strand.
GAATATGGCTGGAGAACAGGGTAATAATAATGCGGCCTTCCGCCCCCGCAAAGACGTGGCGCAGGGCTTCCTTGACCTCTTTTTCGGGCAGGGAAAAACCGTTCCGCTCCACATTGGTAGAGTCAGAAAGCAGCAGGCGCACCCCCTCATGGCCCGCGAAATTTTCAAACAGGCTCATATCCGTCCCCGTGCCTTCCAGCGGATCGGGATCAATCTTAAAATCTCCGGTGTGAACAATGCGCCCCACGGGAGTTTCAACACCCAGCGCATGCCCTTCGGGGATGGAGTGGCATACGGGGAAAAAGTTGAAGGTCATATCGCCCAAGGTGACGGGCGTATTTTTATCCACAGGAACCAGATTAACCCAGTCAAGCAGGCCGCGCTCGCGCAATTTGTGTTCCACAAAAGCCAGCGTCAACCGCGAAGCAAAAATACGCACCCCTTTGACCAGCGGCACCAGCCACGGCAAAGCGCCGATATGGTCTTCGTGACCGTGGGTAATCACAATGCCCAACAGGCGGTCGCGGATACTGGAGACCGTCTCAAAATGGGGAATAACAACGTCGATGCCAAGGTGGGAATCATCGGGAAACATCAGGCCGCAATCGACCATCACGACACCCTGCGGGCTTTCCCATAATTGACAGTTAGCACCAATTTCACCAAGTCCGCCCAGAGGCGTAATCGTCACAAAAGAATCATTCATGTAGTAGCAATATTCCTAGTTGAAAGCCATAAGATCAGGATGCATTTCGCCCATAGCCACATATAGCCGAGACAGGGCGGTTAAATAGTCGGCACGCGCGCCGGTGAGGGCGGCTTCCGCAGCGGTGAGCTTGGACGAAGCGTCCAATACATCAAAGTTGGTGCCCACCTGCGCCTGATAGCGCGCCAAGGCCACATTATAGGCTTCCGTTGCTTGTTCAAGACCTTTTTGGGCCACATTTATCCGCTTTTCCGCTTCATGCACGGCCAAAAGCTTGGATTTAACATCATAGCCAACTTCAAGTTTAAGGTTGGCTTCCTCATACCGTACACGGGTCACAATAAAACCCGCCTGTTGATCCGCGTAATAGGTTTTACCCCATTCAAACACGTTCCACGTGGCCTGCGCGCCCACTTCCCAGCGGGTTCCGCGCGAGCCATAGTCGCCCGCGCGCTGCAAATCCGGTGTGTTCCCCGTTTGCGAAATATTGTAATACGCCTCAACTTGTGGGTAATACCCGCTTTGGACGATTTTTTGATCCTTGCCCGCAATGTCTACCGCACGGGCCGCCATATAAAGGTCGGGCCGCTGCACATAGGCCGCTTCCAGACAGGCTTCCAAATGGCGTTTAAACGGCACCTGACGCAATTCCCCCACATAGTGGGGGTTGGCGGTGGCAGACAAACCCAACAGAGTATTTAATAAGGCTTGCACGGTATCGCGACGGTTTTCCGCCTGAATAAACAGGTTTTCCGCCCGCGAAACGTCCACTTCAGCCTGCAAAACGTCCAGACGGGGGCGCAAACCCACGGCATAAAAAGCCTGAGTAATGGCAAGCTGCGCGCGCAGGCGCTTTAACGCATCCCCTTCGCTCCGCACCGTTTCCACCGCGCGCAGATAATCCAAAAAGCCCGTCTGCACATTTTCCACCATGCTGAGTTCCGTGGAGCGCAAGGCAGCCTTTTGCCTATCGGCTTCCAAAGCGGAACGCTGGTAGGTGGACAACAGATTAAAACCCGTAAACACGGGTTGGGTAATGTCTATATTCCACGTATACGTACCGTATTCCGGCGGTTTGACGCTGGTTTTTGGGCTGAGTTCCTGACGCACACTGCTGACACCGTAGGAAGTGCCAAGGCGCGGCCCAAAGGAAGCCCGCGCAGATTTACGCCCTTGCTCGGCAGCACGCTGGCTTGCCGTGGCGGCCCCCACCGTGGGATTATCCTTCAGCCCGCGCTGCACAGCCTCGGCCATAGAAACACTCAATAGCCCGAGCACCCTCCACGCGGCGGAGGCAGTCAACCCCAGTACAGGAATACTTTTACACATTCTCATGGCTATTTACTAACACCACAAGCGGCCCATTGGCAACGGCTTGTCTCGCTCTTTTTTCCCTTATTTTACGCCCATTGACCCTACACTGGCCTGAATCCTAAAATTAGTATAAAAAAAATCTTGAAAATTTCTTGGGATCGTAGCATGCTGCCCGCACATCATTTCTTATTGTAGGAAATTTGCACGGGACAACCGTGTCCCCGTGGCTTGAAAGTACTTACATGGCGGGAGAAACCCATGGAATTCAGTTTTTTTTCAATGATCGCACAGGCAAGCCTGATTGCTAAGCTTGTTTTGTGTCTTCTTGTGCTTATGTCCGTCGGCTCTTGGGCCATGATGATCCAAAAATGGTTCACTCTCAGTTCTGCGGCCCGCAAGTCACAAGAAGGGCAGAGCCGCTTTGAGCGCGCCCGTGACCTGCGCGAGGCTGTACAGTCCCTCGGCTCCGATCCCGCATCGCCTTTGTATTATATCGCGCATCAGGGTGTGCTGGAATTTAACCGTTCCAAGGAACTGGGCAATGCCAGCGATGTGGTGGTAGACAATGTGCGCCGCTCCTTGCGGCAGGGCGTGGGTACCGAATTGGGGCGCTTGCAGCATTCCTTATCCCTGCTGGCAACCACGGCAAATACCGCCCCCTTTATCGGTTTGTTCGGCACCGTGTGGGGGATTATGAACTCTTTCCACTCCATCGGCATGCTCAAGTCCGCCTCGCTGGCGACAGTGGCCCCCGGTATTTCGGAAGCTTTGGTGGCAACGGCTATTGGTCTGGCTGTCGCCGTGCCGGCCACGGTGGGTTACAACATCTTTTTGGGACGATTGTCCGAAATTGACACCCAATTAGTGAATTTTGCCGGCATCTTCCTCAATCGAGTTCAACGAGAACTCAATGCCCACCGCCCCGTACAGCGCCTCGGCAACACGGAAGTAGCCTAGCCATGGGCGCGAGTATGAATAAACAGGGCGGTTTCGTTTCTGAAATCAACGTCACCCCCTTTGTAGATGTCATGCTGGTCTTGCTGATCATCTTCATGGTGGCAACCCCCATGATGTCGGAAGGCTTGGAAGTAGACCTGCCCCAGACCCGTCAGGTAGAAGTGCTGCCCACGGAAGTGGATCATCTTGTGCTCACCGTACGCAAAGACGGTTCCATGTTTTTGGACGAATACCGCGTGGAACGCGAAGAGCTGGAAGGCCACCTGCAACGCCTCGTTAAAGAAAAGAACAAGAGTCTCTTCCTGCAGGCTGACAAGGAAGTACCCTACGGTATCGTGGTGGATGTAATGGGCCGGATCAAGGCCGTGGGCATTGAAAAACTTGGTGTTGTCGCCCTCAAGGAAGACCTCGCCCCCGCGCCCTCTGCGCCGCGCAAACGGTAGGAAAAATTCATGCGTCTGGCTTCCTATGTGCTTTCAATTACCCTACATGTGGGGCTTATCTTGGCCATTTTATTCTGGCCAGGGCCCCCACCCATCAAACTGAATCCCCAAGCTGTGCAAATCAGCTTGGTGGATGGCGCTATGGGCGGCAATCGTGCGCCTTCTCCCGTGCTCGGCCCTCAGGGAACAAAGGGGGAAAAAATCGCTCCTTCCATGCCCGCGCCCCAAAAGGCCGAGGCCGCTCCCCCTGCCCCCACCGCGCAAGAAACCCCCATTGCCCAACCCAAGCAGGACGTACAAAAGCCCCAAACGCAACCCAAGTCCAAGCCTAAGCCCGAGCCGGAACCCGAACCAGAAAAAGCCACGCCCATCGCGCAAAAAAAGAAGCCGGACGTGAAACCCGAGCCCAAAACTGAACCCAAACCTGAAGCCCCCAAACCTAAAAAAGAAGACGCCAAAAAAGCAGAAACCAAGCCCGATGCCAAGAAGGAAGACGCCAAACCCGCACCGAAAAAAGAAGAGACGAAGAACGCCCAAAAATCGTCCGCCGATGCGGTGAAAGAAGCGCTTGCCAAAGCCAAGGCTGCGTCTTCCCGCGAGGCTTCCCCCCAGCGTGGTTCCGCTGTTGAGCGCGCCTTGGCCGAAGCCAAACGCAAAGCTGGCGGCGTTGGCGGTGGTGGCGGCGGTGAAGGTGATGGCCCCGGCGGCGGCGGTATCGGCGATGTATATATCGGGCAAGTCATGATGGCGGTGCGCCCCAATTGGGGCTTTGCCTCGGCCAGCCGTCAAAATCTCACCTGCTCAGTGCGGGTACAGGTAGACGCACAGGGCAAAGTGCAGCGCGCCGAATTGGAACAGTCTTCCGGCAATTCTCTGTTTGACACCTCGGCGGTGAACGCCGTGAAAAAAACCGGTACAGAGGGGCAATTCCCTCCCCCTCCAGGCCCGCAATATTACGATTTGATTCTCTCCTTCAACCTCAACGAACTGGCAGGGCGCTAAACGCTTTTCCGCCATACATAAGGGGACATTTTTATGAGCATCCTGTCACGTACTCTACTCGCCTTATGTTCCATGGCTCTTTTCTCGACCCCCCTCGTGGCTACGGCCCACGCCGCTGCCATAGCCGCCGCTGATCAAGGTAATGGCTACGCAGGGCAAGTGCTAGAAAAGGTCGTCAAAAACTGGCAGCCCCCTCAAGCGGCGGGAGATTATACCGTCCGAGTGCGCGCGCGGATTGACGGAGACGGCAAAGCGCTGTCATGCGTCCCCGAAAAATCCTCCAATCTGG
>JAVVPD010000009.1:16083-27801 GCA_036655975.1 Desulfovibrionaceae bacterium
GGCCTTAATGGACAAATCGGCCTGCGCGGCGGTGATGTCTGCAGGAAAATTCGGTAATCCCCCCTATGGTCTGCCCATGGATGTTTTTCTGACCTTTTGGACCGGACTGCCACGCGTTGCGGGCACTTCCGCCGGTTCCGTCCCAAGCGCCGATACCACAAACACGGTAGCGCAGCAAAAGGCCGACGCCGCCACCGCCGCTGCCGTTGCGCTCGCCAAGGCGGCAGAAGCCCGCGCGGCGTCGGCAACGGCAAAACCGGGGCAAGGCGCCCACAGTGCCTCGCCAGCGGCAAGCCCCACTCCCGCAAGCCCAGCTCCAGCGACCTCCACAGTCAAAACAGACACCGCCGGCGGGCGCGTTGTTGCACCGCCCAGTGCCGACGCCCTTGCCCTGCGCGACCCCAAAAACCGCGAACCCCTCGTAGGCCCTGCGGGGGAAATTGCGAACCCCGAAGAAAGCCGCTATGCCAAAAAAGTGGCGTCTACCATTCGCCAACACATGGTTATTCCTGCTGAATTGCCGCGCGGGCTCTATACATTTAAAATGCTTGTGCACCTTTCGCCCACGGGGGAAATCACGCAAGCAAACATTACCCAGTCTTCCGGCGAAGCCCCCATGGATAAATACGCCTTGCGCGCCACCAAGCGCGCCCAAAAAGTTGCCCCTCCTCCCAGTAAAAAATTGCAAGATTTACATTTGACCTTTGTAGTCCAAAGGCCGTAAAGGACTGTGTTCACACAGTGCGTTCAGGGCTGGAACTTTACCGCATATCGCTGGCCCGCATCCTGTGAAAAAATTCTGTAACGAGGATATCCGCATGTTCACCATTAAACACCTTTTTTGCCTAGCCGCTTTGGCTTTTGTGCTCCATATGGCACCCCCAGCTCTGGCTGCCGTGCAAATTGATATTTATGGCCCAGGGCAAAATATCGTTAACCTTACCTTAGCCACGCCCCTTACCGGCCCCAGCGTGGAAGCCTCCAGCATGGGCGCGGAATTGAACAAACTTGTTTCCCAAAACTTGACTTTTCTGCCCTTTATGCGCTTAACAGACCCCAAGGCTGTGCTTGGCGGCACGCTGCTGCCCGGCTGCGAACCCCCAGCCCTAGACTTCAAACGCTTTCAGCTTGCCGGTTCAGATATCGTGGTCACTGCGCTCTGGCCCAAGGGCGACAGGGGCACCAGTGCCGTGCAATTGCGTGCCTTTGAAACCAACACGGGCAAGCGTTTATTCGGCAAGGAATACCCTTCCGTCAACAGTAAAGACCTGCCCGAAGTGGCCGACCGTTTCTGCGCCGATCTGCTGGAAGCGCTCACCGGCAACGGCGCCTTTTTCCGCTCCACCTTGGCCTTTGTAAAAAAAGGGAAGGGCAAGCACCAAGCGGATGTGTGGTTAGCCAAACCCACCGGACGCGATTTGCGCCAAATCACCAACATGCCCGGCGAGGCCATGTCTCCGGCGTGGTCGCCTGACGGACGCTTTGTCGTTTTCACCCATATTGACGACCGCTCCCACGCCCTTGGCGTATGGGACCGTTTTTCACGCAAAGTACAGCGCATCCGCTTCCCCGGGAACACGGTTATCGGCCCTGCCTTCATGCCCGACAACAAAGTGGCGGTGAGCCTTTCCAATGGCAAAAACCCCGACATTTTCCTGCTCAATCACGTATTCCAGAAGGAACGCCCTCTGGAACAGAGTAATGCCATTAACGTATCGCCAACCTTTGATTCGACAGGCACCAAGATGGTCTTCACCTCTAACCGTCTGGGCGGGCCCCAGATATTTATGAAAGACTTGCGTTCCGGCGCGGTCACCCGCGTGAGCAAAAGCGGTTCGTATAATACAGAGGCTAACCTGTCCCCTGACGGCACCTTGGTAACCTTCAGCCGCATGACCGACTACGGACACCGCATTTTTGTACAAGATATGGTTAGCGGTTTGGAACGCCAAGTCACCTTTGGGCCGGGCAGCGACGAACAGCCGGCCTTCTGTGGCGACAGCTATTTTATCGCCTTTGCCTCGTCACGCGCGGGCGGGCGGAATATCTACTTGATTACCCGCCACGGCGGCGACGCAAAGCAGGTACCCACAGGCGGCGGAAACGTTTCTTTCCCGCGTTGGGGCATGCCGGTGAACAAGTAAATTTTTGTATTTTAGAAAAAGTTTAATCAGCTGATTTTAAAAGATAAAGCCTTGGCACGTTTTAAAGAGTAAAAAAAATTTGACAAAATTAGGATTCGGGCCTCCCTTTATCTTGACAAAAATCAACTTGAGGATACCATCATGCCCAACACAAGACGGGAGGATCTGTTTTGTGCCTTGAAGAAAGGAAAGGCAATATAACAATTTTTTTGTAGCTTTGAGCTGTTCAGGAGGACACAATGAAACGTTTTGCAATGGTACTTACTCTGATGTTGGCACTTGCCGCTGGTTTTGGTTGCGCTAAAAAATCTAGCGGTTCTGATCCTAACATGGGCGACGCTGGTATGTCTCCCGAAATGCGTGCCGCAGTGCAGCAAATCACTGACGGTCGCGTTTTCTTTGCTTTCGACAAGTTTGATATCAAACCCGAATACAAAGACATGTTGAAGCAGAAAGCCGAACTGATGAAGCGCTTCCCCACCATCCGTGTACGCATTGAAGGTAACTGCGACGCCCGTGGCACCCAAGAATACAACTTGGCCCTTGGCGAACGCCGCGCCCGCGCTGCCTACGAATACATGGTTATGCTTGGCGTAAACCCCGGCCAGCTGGAAATGATCAGCTTCGGTAAGGAACGCCCCCTGGTTGAAGGCACCGGCGAATCCGTGTGGTCTAAAAACCGTCGTGACGAATTCCGCGTGGTTGGCAACTAATTTAGCTGCTCGCACCGTTTTTAAAGGTCACCCGCAAGGGTGGCCTTTTTTTTGTGTTCCACTCCCTCTAGCCCTTAGACCGCATGTTGTGTATACTGCCTTACCCTCTCTGGTACCTCTAACGCGGGAATAGCACATGAACATCGTTATCCTTGACGGGCATGCCCTCAATCCTGGCGACAATCCTTGGACAGCTCTTGAAGGCTTAGGAACGGTAAGCCTCTATGACCGCACACCTATAGAAGCCATCATTGAGCGGGCGCGTGATGCGGAAATCGTCATTACCAACAAGGTTCCCCTCACGGCACACAGTATTGCTGCCCTGCCCAAGCTGCGCTACATCGGTGTTACCGCCACTGGCTACAATGTGGTAGATATTCAGGCCGCTGCCGCCCGCCACATTCCCGTATGCAATGTGGTGGCCTATGGCGTCAATGCGGTAGCCCAGCATGTCATGGCCCTGCTGCTCGAATTATGCCGCCGCACCAGTCTGCACGATGCCTCTGTGCGCGCGGGTGATTGGGCTAAAGCGCCGGACTGGTGCTATTGGAAAAGCCCGCAAATAGAGCTGACCGATAAAATTATGGGGATTGTGGGCTTCGGCAATATCGGCTCAAAAGTGGCAGAATTGGCCCACAGTTTTGGCATGAAAATTCTAGCCTATAATCGTAGCCCCAAAATCCCCCCCAGCTACACGCCCTTTTCCTTTGTGAATCAGGACACGCTCTTTGCCAAGGCCGATGTTATTTCTCTGCACTGCCCCCTGACCGACAGCAATGCGGGCATGATCAACACCCACAGCCTGATGGATATGAAACCAGGTGCTATACTCTTGAACACCGCCCGGGGGCAATTGCTGGATGAAAGCGCCGTCGCCGAAGCGCTGCACAGCGGGCATTTAGGCGGTTTTGGGACTGATGTGCTCGCGCAGGAACCCCCAGACCCCAGCAACCCGCTGCTTCAGGCCCCACGTAGCCTGATCACACCGCATATCAGCTGGGCCACCCTCAACGCCCGCAGTAATATTATCCGGCTCACCGCCGAGAATATCCGAGCTTGGCAGGCCGGAACCCCTACCAACGTCGTCAACCTGTAATTTCCGCACTTTCTAGGGGGAGCGAACATGGTTTTAGCTATCATGCTTATTGGGGGCATTATAGGCGGACTACTCGCCTACAATAAAGGGCGCATGCTCCTTTTCTGGACACTAGTGTGCGGCCTTATGCCCCTATGCCTGCTCATACTTTTGGTACTGCCGCGCCTGCCCCAGCCAGGGGTGTGGCGGCCCTGTCCCTTTTGTCTACGGATTATTCCTTGGCAAGCCCAAGTGTGCCATGTGTGCCGGCGCGAGGTACCCCCACCGCTAAGTGTGCCGTGTAAATTTTGTGGCACCACGGTATGGGCTGGACAAAAGGTCTGTTCCAAATGCGGTAATCCCGCCCCGTGGAAAGAAGAAGAGGAGGTAAAGTCCCCCCCGCTTCTTTAGGCCTTAGCAGATAGCTGGTTCCACTCAGTGAGACAATTTAGCTGCAAAAATAAGATGGAAACTTTTGGGGTTTACGCCGTCTTTTTGAGTTCCCCTTTTCACGGAGAAGGTTTGCGCTAAGGCATGGTAGGTGATTCCCTCAGCACAGAGCTCTATAGACATTACTCCTTTAAGGCTCCTTGCGCCTCTTTGTGTCCACTATTCGCAGCTTTAGTCAGCCATTTTTTAGATTCATCAAGGTTTTTTCCCACTCCAATTCCATTGCGATAAAGCATGCCAAGCATATATTGCGCATCAGCATACCCTTGCTCTCCTGACTTATGTAGCAAAGTGATTGCTTTTTTCTCATCTCGCTCAGCGCCTTCTCCCGAGAGATATGCACGAGCAAGCTCACATTGAGCCGGTGCGTAGTTTTGTTCAGCAGCTTTCCGTAACCACCGGATTGCTTCAGAGGCATCTTGTGACACACCAAAGCCGCCTGTGCCATAAAGCATGCTCAGGCCGTACTGCGCACGCACATCGCCGCGCATAGCGGCCTTTTCCCACCACTTGGCAGCCTTCGCCCAGTCTTGGGCTACGTCTTCAGCAAAAAAGTACATATAGCCGAGCGCTTGCTGTGCTTTTGTAGAGCCTTGTTCTGCGGCCTTGTGCAGCCAGTTAATGCCCTGGGCCGCATCTTTACCCACCCCTTCAGCTGTGAGATAGCAAGAGGCAAGGGCAAGCTGCGCGTTCACAAAGCCTTGTTCTGCGGATTTCCGATACCATGCCACAGCTTTTCCTGCATCTTTGGCTACGCCGACTCCTCGCATGTAGGCGAATCCCAATAGATACTGTGCCTTTGCATAGCCTTGCGCTGAGGATTTGCGCCACCATTGAATGGCTTCATTCGAATCTTTGAGCACGCCAAGGCCATGCATGTAAAAAACTCCCAAAATGTATTGTTCCTCAGCGTAACCGTCTTCTGCGGCCTTACGAAGTTCACGTAACCGCTCATCCGTTAGCGCCTCTTTGATTTCTGCTATGGTGCTATCTGTACTTTCATCATCAACACCAAGAGAATCTTGGCTCGCAGCTGTTGCTAGAGAAAGAGTGCAGAGCAAGAGGCATAATAAAGAAATGGCAATACAAGCTCTCACTAGTCCTCCAGAGAAAATATTTTGTGATCTCTCAATAAAAGAGCGTAGATAGTACATTAAATGTCATCGGGTGTTTGACCGTAGTTGACGATGCTACTGGGGTGCAAGACCTCTACCATACAAGACAGCCCTTGCTTAAAGTATTCCCGGTCAACCTTGCTGTGCAGCATGCCGTTGGTGCTGACAGCCACAGTTCCGCCCTAGGCCAATCCCTCAAAAGCAAAGGCATAGGTGCGCTTCTGCATAAAACAATCTTCTTGTTGGTTTCCACCTTAACAGACTGTCTCGTTTTTTAGGATCAGCTATCCCCGCTTCTTTAGGCCTTAGCAGTGCATCGTTTCAGAAAATCCTGCCCTTCAGCACTGCTGAGGAAGGTTTTGAGGACGCCAGTAATCTCAGTGTCAAAATGAGGGCCGGAAAGAATATCTAGGGCTTCTTGCACATTGTGGGCCTTCCGGTACGAACGGGGGCGCATCAAGGCGCAAAAGGTATTGGCAACACACAAAATACGGGCATCAATACGGATTTCCGCACCCCGCAAGCCCTTGGGGTAGCCTGTGCCGTCCATACATTCGTACATTTGATAGATCGCGTCTTGCACGGGCACACCAAAATCGATATCTGCCAATACCGCGCGGGTGTATTCCACATGTTTATGCATGGCCTCACGTTCTTCAACGGTCAGCGCGCCTTCCTTGGTACGCAGGCTTGCGGGCAAGTGCAGCATACCCAATTGCGACAGGCTCGCCGCAGCCCGCACGGTCGCAATATGCACAGCTTCCAAACCCAGAAGAGAGGCCAGCCTTTGGGCAAGATCAGCGCTAAGGGTTGACTGCCCACTAAGATAGGGGTCAACCGTTTCCAAAGAGCGCAACAGCACGGTCACCATCTGCTGCGTCAGGTGCTGACTTTTTTCGTGGGCTTTCATGATATCACTGATATCACGGTAAACCACGACCACATCGGTAATAGCCGTCCCCTCAGCACGCAAGGGGGAACACAGCACCTGATAGATGCGTTTTTCGCCAAGAATAATGAGTGTTTCGGTATAGGTGGTACTCTTGCCCGTTTTGAGCAATTCCGTTGTCTGAGGGTTCAACGATTTTACGGTGCTCAACGCGCTGATAATGCTCTCATGATATTGCCCCAATAAAGCCTCGGGGGACTGCCCCACCATCTCGGCAAAGGCTAAATTTGCATACGCTATTTTGCCCGTCAGATCTTTCAAAACAATGCCCGCAGGCACAGCACTATTGACTTTATTCAGCAACTGCCTTTGCGCGTTGACTTTTTTGTACAGGGTGTGCAATTCCACAGTAACGGCCTTTTCGCGCTGGCCCATCAACCACCACCACGCCATGCCGATCAGCAAAAATACGCACACAAGACAGATGCCCATGAGCAATAACAAATTTTGCTTATACTGTGCATAGCCTTCTTCAGCGCGGCTCTGCTGTATTTCGTAGGATAGCAAGATGGGGGTGTTCACAATTCCCACAGCCAAAGAATACACAAAGCTGTTATCTACCAACGATCGCAGCCCAAAAGGCAAAGAGCTGGCCCCCTCCACATACCAACGGGGGAAGGGGTTAATGCTAATATTTTTAAGGGGGGAAACCTCTTGCAGGCTGGTATCCGTTTTCTGCAACAGGCGCCACTGTTCTCCGGTAAAGGGATTTGGTGGAGGCAGCTCCCGAAGCACGCCGCTCAGGTCACAAGACACCATGAGTACCCCCATGGGCTTGCTGTTTTTTTCAGCAATATAGAGGGGCGGAAACACCGGATAAAATATAGTCCCCAACAGCAGAGCGGATTCGTTGCGGTACATGGGGAGCAGATACACCTCACCCTTTTCCAATACGCGGGCTGCCCCTTCCCATTGCGCTTTGGTGGGCTGTGGGGCTTTTGCAAGGCTGGAGATAGCTACTTTTTTATTGGCCGTCAGTAAGGTCACCTCCACCACATTATTTTCACGGGCAAAATTACTGAGCAATTTCCGCATGACCGGAATCTGCTGGTGTAATTTTTCCGTTTCCAGCGTGGGGGCCTCTTCGCCGGATCCGTCTTTCGCGTCCGCGTATATTTCAAACGTAAACAGGCGAATAAGATCCGTATTAGCCATATTGCGAACCTGCACAATCAGGTTGCCCGTTATGGCGGCAATGGCGGCGCTCCGGGGCTGCACTTGTTCATACAAGCGGCGCTCAATACTCGTCCGCATATCGGCATACGCGCTGGCCAGCATTATCTGTACAATCAACGCCGCCGCCCCCAAAATAATGACGCACAGAATATATATGAAGATACGCGCGTGCTTGCGAGCGGAAGAACTGGTATTCATATTTTTAAAAGACTGCATATTCATAGCGGTTTACCGTTCGGTGAGGGCGTTTTGACGCGCTTTAAGTATGGGCTTGAGCAAATAGCTGAGCACTGTTTTTTTACCGGTCAAAATATCCACGGTGGTAATCATGCCCGGAATAATAGGTAAATGCTCTTGCCGATAACTGATGGATGTTTTCGGCGTACGCACTTTCACCAGATAATAAAAATCGCCGCGCTTATCTTCAATAGTATCCGCGCTGATTTGCTCAAGATGGCCTTCCAGACCGCCGTAAATAGAAAAATCATACGCGGAAACCTTCACCACAGCCTTTTGCCCGGGGTGTAAAAAGGCCACGTCTGCCGGGCGCACCCGCGCTTCTACGAGCAAAGTATCGTCCAGCGGCACTATTTCCATAATAGATTCACCGGGTTTAACAACCCCACCCACAGAATTAATATACACTTGCTTGACCGTGCCGCGCACGGGCGAGCGCAATTCGGTGCGGGCCACCCGATCGCCGCCAGCCGCAAGGGTTTCGCGCAAGGAATTCAATTCCATACGCCGCTTGTTAATTTCCTCAGTCACGGCGGAATTCAACTCGGCTTTGCGGAAGGCAATGCGCTGCTCTGCCTCACGGGCGGCGGCCTGCGCCTTGGGCAGTGAAGCGGCAATGGATTCAATATCTCCCTGCAAAGCTACAACTTTTTGTTCTAGCCCCAAAAATTCTACGCGCGAATAATTGCGCCGCTGCATCAAGGGATAGGCAATATCACGCTGCTCCGTTGCCAATCTGAGGCTGCGCTCCAACTGGTTTTTACGCGAAAGTTGCTCTTCCACATCGCGTTGACGCTGATTGAATTGGGACACGAGCACTTCCAGCTCTGCAGCCCTCTGGGTGGTGCGGGCTTTATAGGTAGCCGTGTGGTCGGCTACAATCCGCTGGCTCATGCTTTCCAGATCGTCCACCAGACGTTCGTCCACCAATTGCTTAATGCCTTCGGCAAGATTGTCCGGAAACACGGGGGGGGTGTCGGTCAGTTCCGCATTCAGGCGCAGAATAGCCGCTTGGTTATCCAGCGCTTTACTAATGGCATCTCGGTAATAGCTGCCCGCCATTTCATTATCAAGGCGCGCCAAGGGTGTGCCCTTTTCCACTATTTGCCCTTCGCGCACCAGCACGCTTTGCAAAATGCCGCCTTCAAGGTTTTGAATGGCCTGCGTCCGCTGGGAAGAAACCACCTGCCCTTCGGCATGGGTAACTTCATCCACCGTGGCAAAGGCGGCCCACAGGATAATGCACAGGAAAAACACGCACACGGTCAGCGACAGGATACGCACCCCTCTTGTGGGGGTACGCGCCAGCGCAGCGTCGACTTCATTCACGTAGGACAATTCTTCAGGGACAAGACGCGCAAGATCCGGATCCATGGGCAGAGGGGGAGTCTGCACGCTCGACCTAGACGACCTTGCCAGATCTCGTATTCGAGAAAGGAGGGCAAGTGCCTTTTCCTTCCCTTGAGCCATAGAGGTATTTTTTTCTGCCATATGAAAAATCCTTGGGGAAAACTACTTTGTCGAAGGCTGCGCCGATGATCCCACAGGTGCACTGTCAGGCGGCGCGCTGACATGCGTTTTAGATACTTGCGCGCGTAAGCGTTGCAAAATTTCCGCCTTCGGCCCGTCCATAACAATGCGCCCTGCATCTATCACCACAAGCCTGTCGACAATTTCTAGCATACTCAAGCGGTGAGTAATCAAAATAAGTGTTTTGTTCTGCATAACGCTCTGCAAGCGCTTTTGCACCGTAAACTCAGAAGCATTGTCCATATTGCTCGTGGGTTCGTCTAAAATAAGCACTTCAGGGTCGCGCACCAGCGCGCGCGCCAAAGCCACGGCTTGTCTTTGCCCACCGGACAAAGCCCGCCCCTGTTCGCCCACCTGCGCGCCAAAGCCCGCAGGATTCTGGCGCACAAAATCCACCACCCCGCTCAAATTGGCCGCACGTAAAATAAGATGGTCGTTGATAGAGGGATCGCCCAGTGCGATGTTTTCACGAATACTGCCGTAGAACAGCACCACATCTTGGGGGAGAAAACCCACCCTTCCGCGCAAGTCCGCGCCGGCCAATTGACGGATATCCACCCCGCCCATACGCACGGCCCCTTCAGCGGGCTGATACAGGCCGATGAGCAATTTGCCCAAAGTGCTTTTCCCCGACCCCATGCGCCCCACAATGCCGACCTTTTCCCCCTGATTGATCGTCAGGTTGATCTGGCTTAAGGCCTGCCGCTCACTCCCCGGATAGCTAAAGGAAATATTTTCCACGACAAAAGAGGTTTCCAGCGAACCGAAGTCCACGCAGGTACGCTCGTCCTGATTTTCCGAGGGCAAGGCCATGAGCACGTCTAGCGCGGTGAGTGACATTTGAGAATTCTGAAAACGCGTCAAAAGGCTTGCCATTTGCATCAAAGGGGCCATAGTGCGGCCCAACAGGATATTACAGCCAATCAAGCCGCCCATGGTCAATTTGCCGCCCGCAATAAGGTACACGCCCCACACCACCGTGGCGACCGTCACCAATTGGGTCACCAGCATGGAGATAGCAATGGCAAGATTATTATATTTACGCCCCTCGCACGAAGAACGTGCGGAACTTCCCACCACAGACTCCCACAAATGCTGCATACGGCTTTCTGCCATGGAGCTTTTGATGGTTTCGAGGCCATTGACCATTTCTACCAACAAAGCATTTTTGTGCATATTCTGCTTATAATTTTCTTCAGCGCTCCGTTTGGAGGCCCTTTGCAGATACACGCCCACGGCAAATAACAGTGGCATAGCGACTAAGGGTAAGGTGCCCAAAGGGCCACCGATAAAAAAGAGCAGCCCCAAAAACAAAAATAAAAAAGGCACGTCAATACAGGCCAACAGCGTTGACGAGCTAAAAAATTCACGCAAGGCTTCAAATTCACGCAGATTATTGACAAGCGCGCCGGTAGATTCTGGGCGGCTGTCCAGACGCATGGTGAGCACTTTGTCCACAAGGGCGCTGGACAACACCACATCGGCATTGCGTCCGGCCACGTCCACAAAATGGCTCCGCAGCGAACGTAACAAAAAGTCGAATAAATAGGCGATAGTTATACCTATCGCCAAAACCCACAGGGTTTCAAGGGCATTGTTAGGAACCACCCTGTCGTACACGTTCATGACAAAAAGCGGACTGATAACGCCGATGAGGTTGATAACAATACTGGCAAAAGCCACATGCCGATAAATGGGCATATAAAAACGTAATACGTCCCAGAACCAGCGTTTGCCCTTGGCAAGCTGCACTTTTTCCGAGCGTGCGTCCAAACGTGCTTCCAACACTGCAAAAAGCGCATAGCCGGAATACACGCTTTCCATCTCATTCACGGCAACGCGCTTCGGTATTTCGGCATCTTCAGGAAAAATAACATCAGCCTTATCGTCGCGCAGGCCCAGCAGCACGCAGGAGCGATTCTCCGTAAGCAGCAGCACGCACGGCATGGTCATGGGCAAAATATCCGAAAGATTTTTGCGGTATAAAATGGAGCCTTTTAATCCCGCACGCGCGACGGCCCGCAGGCACGAACCGGGGGTTATTTGGGCACTGCCCGCCAAACCCGCCAAGAGATATTGGGCGGAAACGACCTTTCCCCGTAAACGGAGCAAAGTAGCCAAACTACGTAATAGAGGAGGAGAAAAATCGACATCCGAGGGCGCTAAAGGGCCAAGCTGTTGCGGGGCTGGGACTGCGCCCTCGGGGGCAACGGCTTCTGGGGAACTGTGCGTGTCCGTCATATTCTGCCTGCATTTAGTAATAAATCAGGAAATCATATTGCGTCTAAATACGATAAAATTCAGGAAAAAGCAACTAAACATTCTTTTT
>JAVVPD010000009.1:27901-36470 GCA_036655975.1 Desulfovibrionaceae bacterium
TTCTTTTTTGGGTATGTTCTATAGTAAAAGCCCTACCTCGGCAGAGCTTTTTACTATAGAGCATACACGGGGCGGGCGACGCTTCCCGGCGGCCTTATTTTGAAAAATCCATCACCGGTTTGGAAGCGACAACAGGGGACGGTGTTTCGTACAAACCTTTGGTTTCAATATTTAAAGTCGGCAACAATACGCCGGCGAGCGCGTACAAACTGTAGCCGCCCACCAGTATATTTCCCGCAGCCGTGGCCGCCTGTACCGAAGTGTTGAACAATTCACTTTCCGCATCCAGTACGTCCCGTAAACTGCGCTGCCCCGTATAGAACTGTTCCAGATAGGCATCACGGGTTTGCGTATTATACTTGATGGCATTGGTGTAATGCTTATGCTGTTCTTGGGCAGACTGGTAACCTGTCCACGTATTTTGCACCTGTAGCACCAATTCGTCCATAAAGTTATACAGCACCTGCCGCGACTGGCGCACCTTGGCGGACATGGCTTTGGTATTGGCGACATCCGCCCCGCTGTTAAACACATTCCAGCGCACTACGCCCATAATATCTACGCCGGAGGTCCACTGGTCATCATGCCCGCCCCGGTTGGAATAGCTGGGGCCAGCTTCAAGGTTGAGCATAGGGTGAAAATTGGATTCAGCCAATTCCTTATTGCCCGTGGCAGCGCGGATATCGGCCTTGTAGGCGACAATTTTAGGATTCTTCGCCTCCGCCGTTTCCAAGACTGTCCCCGGAGATTCGTACATGGGCATGGGCAACACAACGCTTTCTATCGCGCTGGGCACAGGCGTACCGGTAAGGCGGCGGTAGCTGGCTTCCCCTTGCAGCAATGCGGCCTTGGCATCAGCCAGCGTGGACAAAGCCCGCGCTAAACGGCCCTCTGTCTGGGTCACATCAGCCATGGTGTCCGCGCCCAAGCTTTCACGATCCCGTGACGAGGCTAAAATTTCCTGATGCCTTTTCACGTTAGCCACTGCCAATTCCAAAATTTTACGGCGGCGCAGCAGGTCAACATGCGCGATGATACTGTCCAGCCCCAGCGTGGTAGCGTTATCAAACACCCGCTCGGTCATGGAATCAAGGGTAGCTTCAGCCGTCCGCACCCGGCTGCG
The DNA here is from genome assembly GCA_036655975.1 of Desulfovibrionaceae bacterium. GTDB lineage: Bacteria > Desulfobacterota > Desulfovibrionia > Desulfovibrionales > Desulfovibrionaceae > CASQEL01. The sequence continues at coordinate 29,025 of JAVVPD010000009.1, forward strand.
GGTGGCAAAACCGTCCCACAGGGGTTGTACGAGCGTGGCCCCCACGTTTGAAGCGCCGTACAAGGCGGCATCGTCTTGGTAGGAGCGGGTGGTACTGTCACTTAACTGACGCGCCCCTCCCCGTGCCGTTATATCCACACGGGGCCCCCACCCCGCCTGGGCACGGCGAACTTCACTTTGCACAGCGGCACGATTTTCCTGGATAACCTTAATGGCGCGATGATTACGCAAGGTTGCGTTAATAGTATCAACCACGGTTACCGTCTTCCCCACACTCTGCGCTGGCGGCAAGGTGTCTTTCGCCTTTGTCGCCGCCTGTGCGGTCAGGGGCGTCAGCAGCAATACCCCAAAGAGATATACCATAAGATTATAGTTCATAATACCTTCCTCTCACAAACGTTCATTTTTAGGCGGCATGTGCAACAGGACAAATTTTCCCCTGCTAGCAGCACTACGCCGTGTCTACACTGACAGCTGCAAAAACCTAACCAACATGAATACAATCATTTTTTAAAAAAAGTCAAGATTTTATATTATAAATGTAGTAATAGATATATTATCTATCACTACATATGTCAAAATATATTATTCTGCTATTTTATGCGGGTATTTTTCAAGTGTTTCAGCAATAAAAGCACAATATTACAAAAGAGTGCGGTCACAACGCGGCCCTTGGTCAGCCCCAAACGCCGCAGGCAGCGGGTCTAAAAATCCTAGCACTCGCGGCGTAGAACCAACACAACAAGGGGGGGAATGTACAAAGATATGCTCTGCATCTCCACGCCAGAACGCGGGTCGGAAAAATGTTCCAACGGAGGATGCGTTATGACAACATTACCGTGCCCAGCATAGTCCGGCTCGTCAGAACTAAAAATTTCCACATATTTCCCGGGCCGCACCCAGAGCGGCAAGGCATGCTGGGCTTGAGTATCATGAAAATTGAACACAAAAAGCAGAGAACCACGGGTAAAAGCCAACAAGCGGTGCTCGTCATGATTCAAAAGCCACTGGGGGGGGTGCTGAAAATCCGCACTCTTGTCCTGCACCAGACCGAGCAGACAGGCTTTATCAAAATTCCACAATTTTTGGTATTTTAGGGAATCCACGTCCGTCAAGTTCCACTGACGATGGGCGTAAGTTTCCCCATCAATCCACTCAGGATGCCCGAATTCATTACCCATAAAATTTAAATAGCCGTGCCCAGCCGTGCTCAAGGTCATCAGCCGCATAAGTTTAAACAGGGCAATCCCGCGCGATGTTTTCCACGAATCCGAAGAACAGGACATATGCGCGTACATATCATCACCGATGAGCCGCCAGATCATAGCGTCCTTACCGTTGATGCATTGATCGTGACACTCCATATAACTGATCGTCCGCTCATACGAACGACGGTTGGTCATTTCATACCACATGGTGCCCATGGGGCGGCCTTCTGTAATGAATTTGGCCCAAAAATCGGGAATGCCCATGGCAAAACGGTAGTCAAAGCCCAGCCCTCCCTCGTAGGGGCTGGAGGTCATGCCCGGCATACCACTGAATTCTTCCGCAATGGTCAGGGCATGGGGGGCCAGCTCATGAACTAAGGTATTGGCAAGGCTCAGGTACAAAATACCGTATTCGTCAAGGCGCGGCTGGCCCTCACGGTCATAAAAGCAGCGCCCCACATGGCTGAAATCATCCCCAAAGCCGTGGTCGGTATAAATCATGTTGCCCACAGCGTCCATGCGAAAACCATCCACATGAAATTCTTCCAACCAATAGCGGCAATTAGACAGCAAAAAACGCCGCGTCATGTCCTGCTGATACGCAAAAGACAAGGTGCCCCACTGGTTTTCTTTTTGTGCGAATAAATACGCGGAGGTGTCATAGCGCGCAATGCCTTGTTCCGTATTGGGGCAAGCATGACTATGGGGGATATCCAGCACCACCGCCAAGCCCAGCGCATGAGCGCTATCGACCAGTTCCTTAAAGTCGTTCACCGATCCAAAGCGTGAACTGACCGCAAAATAACTGCTCACCTGATACCCGAAGGATTTATACAGGGGATGCTCCAAAATGCCCATGAGCTGCACCACCGTATAGCCCCCCGCCTTAATGCGCGGCAGCACATGTTGGGTAAAATGCCTGTAGGTGCCCACGCTTGCAGCACTGCGGCCCTCAAAGGCTTGGGCAATCCCCACATGTGCCTCGTAAATACGCGGAAAATGCACCGGCCCACGGGCGGCATCGTGCTGGAACACATACTCGGCAGCAGGATCCCACAAACGCGCGCACCATTGTTCCTGAATATTCCTGTCCTGCTCTACCCAGCGGGCAAAAGCGGGCACACGGCGCTCGGGGCGGGGGGCCTGTGCGGTGGCAATACGCAGCTCCATATAGGTGCCGTGGGGCATTTCCTCAGCAGGAACAAGCAATTCCCACACCCCTTCCGGCATGGAAAAATCCTGCGGGCCGCGCTGAAATTTGTATTTCGCCCACCGCTGAAATTTGAGACGGTCAGTGGTAAGCCAAATATCCGAAGCGGCAGGCATCCATTCCCGAAAACGCCAATATTCCCGCCCGTCTTGGCCTACAATTTTATGCGCCCCAAGGTGCGTGTGCAAATCTGCATACTGCGCCAAAGAACCACAAAGGGCACGTAACGCGTTCAGCTCGGCGGCATAAATTTCGACCCGCCGTTCAAGAAAGGCGCGATAGTCCCGCAATTCGGGATCTTGTAAGGGATTATGTGCTGTATCCACCATAGCTTTTCCCCTTGTAATTGTACTATACTGCCTTGCCCCGCAGCCTATGTCCAGCACTATTGCCACAAGTCCCCCCCCCTGCAAATCCTACATATATTCGCCCTTCCCGCATATTGAAGCTTGTCTCCTGCTACTGTATAGTCCCGCCATGCCGTTGCGCGGCGCACTCATTACCAAGGATAGCACATGTTTTCGCTTTGCCACTGTCATATTGACCATCCAGCCCTCACGCACAATCTGCACCAAATGGGCGACCTGTCCACCTTGATGCCGATTATTAAAAGCAATGCCTACGGACACGGCATGCTTTCTGTAGCCCACACCCTGTCCCTCCACGGCACACAGCACTTTGCCGTGGGCACGGTGGACGAAGGCCTCGCCTTGCGTCAGGCGGGTATGCGGCAAAACATTGTCATTCTGCTGGGCGCGCCCACAGCCGAGGCCATGTCCGCCTGCGCCGCGCACTCCCTGATTCCGCTCGTGCACAGTTTTGACAGCCTCCACCGCGCTGCGGCTCAAGGCAGTGTACAGCAGCCCCTGCGTATTGCCATTAAACAAGAAAGCGGCATGGCCCGCCTCGGTTTCCGCTTAGACGAACTCCCCCCCCTGCTTGAGGCTTTGCGCGCCCTGCCCCAAGTGGCCCCTTGCCTACTGCTCTCCCACTTGGCCTGTGCGGATATGCCCGAAAAGCACGCCAGTGTTATGGCCCAAGCCCATGCCTTTGGCAGCATGTTTGCGCTTTTACGCGAAAGTTACCCGCACATCAAAGCCTGCTTGAACAATTCGGCGGGCATATTAGGTTTTCCGCAATTGGCCTACGCCCTGTCTCGCCCCGGCATTGCGCTCTACGGGTACAATCCCTTTGCCGGAACCCCATTAGAGGCCTCCGGCCCTGTGTTGCGCCCGGTTATGAGTGTATCGTCCCGCATTCTACAAGTACGCGCGCTACCCGCGCATACCCCCGTCAGCTATGGTGAAAGCTATGTGACCCCCACCGCCACGCGCGTGGCTGTCCTCGGCGTAGGCTATGCCGACGGCTTTTCACGCGGCCTGTCCAACAAGGGGCGGGTGGTCATTGCGGGGCAGCGCGTGCCTATCATCGGGCGGGTGTGCATGGGCATGTGCATGGCCGATGTGGGCGCTCTTCCCGCCAACACCGTGCGGGAAGGCGACTGGGCATGGTTGCTGGGCGGCCCAGACCCTGCGGCCTTAAGCGCACAGGATATCGCCGCAGACTGGGGCACCATTCCTTATGAAGTTCTGTGCCTTTTAGGTGCCAACACCCATGTGGATGAGGGTTTTACGCTTGACAGCCCCCGCGCCTTTCCTGTATAGACCTCGATTACCTTGCTCGTACCCCGTGGGTGCGGGCCGCAAGGGCACGCCCAAGGGCGTTTCCCTTATATCCGTCCAGAAGGAGAGACGAATGAGAAAGTTTGAAACCCTGTTGCTCCTCTCGCCCGAGTTGACCGCCGAAACCCGTGAAGGGCTGTTGGCAAGCTTTGTGGCTGTGATTGAGCGCGAAAAAGGCACCCTTGTCGTGGCCGACCATTGGGGTATGCGCGACTTGGCCTATCCTGTACGCAAGCAAATGCGTGGCTATTATGTGCGTTTGGAATATGTGGCTCCCGGCGCTTGTGTTGCCGAACTGGAACGCAATATCCGTATCGCCGATGGCATTTTCAAATTTGTGACCGTAAAACTGGCCGATACTGTGGCTGAGGAGGTTGCGTAAATGGCTTTTAAAAAGAAATTCGCACCCCGCCGCAAATTTTGCCGATTCTGCGCGGACAAAGACCTGCCTTTGAATTATAAGCGTGCCGACATACTGCGCGATTTCATCACCGAACGTGGCAAAATTATTGCCCGTCGTATCACGGGGACCTGTGCACATCACCAGCGCCTGCTCACCCGCGAAATCAAACGCGCCCGCCAGATGGCTCTGCTCATCTACACCGCGACTCACGCAAGTGATGTCAAGAAAAAGAGCATGATCTAGGGGGATGGCAGCAATGAAACTCATACTCCGTGCAGACGTTGAAAATTTGGGCAGCCTTGGCGATGTGGTGGTCGTTAAAGCTGGCTTTGGTCGCAACTACCTTTTGCCGCAAGGCCTTGCTATGGTTGCCAGCCCCGCTAATCTTAAAGTCTTTGAACAGGAACGTAAAAAACTCCAAGAAAAGATGGACGCCCTGCGCTCCACTGCCACGGTTTTGTGCGCCAAGCTCGAAGCTTTGGATGTGGTCATTAAAATGCGCGTTGGCGAAAACGACAAGCTGTACGGCTCGGTAACCTCGTCCATGCTCGGCACAACCTTTGCCGATTTGGGCGTAGAAGTTGACCGTCACCGCATTCTTCTGGACAGCCCCATCCGCGTCTTGGGTGAACATACCGTGCGTGTGCGCTTGCATGCCGACGTTATGGCCCATGTACTGGTGAAGGTTGTTTCTGAAGACAAACCCGTTGAAGAAGACATTCCTGCTGTTGCCAAAAACGACGACAGCGTTGAAGCTGCGGATGACTCCGCCGAATAATGATTATGACGCTGCCCCCGGCTCTCAGGCTGGGGGCAGCAACGCCTATAGCAAAAGGGGCGCTGGTTCGCGCTCATATTCTAAAGATCCCTCCCCTTCAGCCCTTGCTGACCGCGCCCTTGGCGATACCTTACGCCGCGTCCCCCCCCACAGCGTTGAAGCCGAACAGGCTGTTCTTGCCGGCATTTTTGTCCGCCCGCAAGTTATGCACGTTATTGTCAACGTGCTGGTAGACGACGATTTTTACCTCCCCACTCACCAAATTCTCTACCGCGCCTTGCTGGAGCTGTACCGTCGCTCTGCCCCCATCGACCTTGTAAGCGTAGCCGAATATCTTAAAGGCCGTAACGAATTTGAAGAAGTGGGCGGGGCTGTCTACCTGAGTGAGCTTTCCCAAGCGGTGGTCAGCGGGGCCAATGCCGAATATTACGCCACCATCATTCGGGATAAAGGCATGCAGCGCGGGCTTATCAACGCCTGTTCGCATATTATCAGTAACAGTTTTGACTCCGCCCAAGACGTGGGCGCGCTGCTGGACGAATCCGAACAAGCCATTTTCGCCATTTCGCAACGCACCACGGGCAAAGATTTTTCCGGCACCAAGGAACTTGTCGACGCCGTTTTCGAAAAACTTGCCAAATTAGCCGACAGCAAGGAACTTATCACCGGCATCACCACAGGCTACACCCGCTTGGACAAAATGACCGCAGGGCTTCAGCCTTCGGATCTGATCATCCTTGCAGCCCGCCCTTCCATGGGGAAAACCGCCTTTGCCATGTGTATGGCGATGAACGCCGCCATTCACCAAAATACGCCCGTAGCCGTATTTTCCCTTGAAATGTCCAAGGAGCAATTGCTGGCCCGGATGCTCGCCGCATGGGGCAAGGTAGATCTTTCCAAATTGCGCCGCCCCTCATTGCTCACCGACGAAGATTGGGCCCGCCTCTACGCTGCCGCCGACGTTATCGGCCGTGCGCCCATTTATATTGACGACACCCCCGCCATCACCACCCTTGAACTGCGCGCCCGCGCCCGCCGCCTCAAATCTGAAAAAGGTCTTGGCATGGTGGTTATCGACTATCTACAGCTCATGCGAACCAGCCGCAAAACCGATTCGCGCGAATTGGAAATTTCCGACATTTCCCGCTCTCTCAAAGGACTCGCCAAAGAAATGGAAGTGCCCGTGGTGGCCCTCTCGCAACTGAACCGCAAGGTGGAAGAACGCAGCGATAAACGCCCCATGCTCTCCGACTTGCGCGAATCCGGCGCCATTGAGCAAGATGCGGACGTAATCATGTTTGTCTACCGTGACGATGTGTACAAACACCAAAAGCCCGCCGACCGCCCTGTGCAGGGCGTTGCCGAAATTATTATTGGTAAACAGCGCAACGGCCCCGTGGGCGTGGCTGAACTCCTGTATATTTCCCCCTACACCTCTTTTGAAGACATTTCGCCCGAATGGTCGCCCCCGCCTTCGGAACAGAGCGTATAAACAGGCACGCCCCCTGTTCCGGCGGGGTCTGGGGCAAAGCCCCAGCTTTTCCCCCACCTACATTAAAGCATTTTTGATTCCCCTCGCCAGAGCATTGGGCTGTTTTCAATAGCAAAATGCTCTAAAACAGATTCCCTGTGGGCCCCTGCTCAAAGCGGGGCACTTTTCTATGGCATCCCCCACGCCCCGTGCGGGCGGTAAAATTCTGATGATAGTCCTCCGCCGGATAAAAGGTCGTGGCGGGCGCAAGCTGCGTTACCACATCCCAGCCCTTGGCCTGAAGCTGTTGGATGAGCGATTCAAGCACTGCGTGTTGCGCGCTATCTGTATAGAACACGGCAGAGCGGTATTGCGTCCCCACATCGGGGCCTTGGCGATTTTGCTGGGTAGGATCATGAATTTCAAAAAACAGGCGGGCCAGCGTTTCATACCCTACTTTTGCCGAATCAAAGTGCACTTCCACGGCTTCGGCATGCCCCGTGCGCCCGCTGCAAACCTGCTCATAGCTCGGGTTGGGAACCGTGCCCCCCGTGTAACCCGAGACCACTTTGCTGACTCCCTCCACTTTTTGGAAGGCATCTTCCACGCCCCAAAAACACCCCCCAGCAAAAATGGCACGCCCTTCAACGCGGGGCGGCGCGGCGGCGGCCCCCGTGGCGGCCCCTGTAGCGGC
>JAVVPD010000009.1:36570-40025 GCA_036655975.1 Desulfovibrionaceae bacterium
GCCCTTCAACGCGGGGCGGCGCGGCGGCGGCCCCCGTGGCGGCCCCTGTAGCGGCGGGGACAAACAGCATCGAAAGAGAATTCACGCAATGCCGAGTATTTTTCTCGGTAAAGCCTTCCCCCTCAAACACATGCCCCAAATGCCCACCACAGGCGGCGCAAACAATTTCCGTGCGCTGCCCGTCGGCATCGGGGACACGCCGTACCGCCCCGGGGATTTCCGCATCAAAACTGGGCCAACCGCAGCGGGAATCAAATTTATCGTCCGAACGATACAAGGCGGCCTTGCACTGTTTACAATAATAGGTTCCGGCCCCTGTGGTGTGAACATATTCCCCCGAAAACGGGGCTTCAGTGCCTTTATGGATGATCACCCGCGCTTCTGCAGGTGTTAAATTTTTGGAGGAAGACATGGATTTTTCCTTGCCGGACGTGGCGGCGGGGATACGGATTACAGGAAAAGTGGTGTCGTCAGCGGCAAGGGCATAGAGCGCCCCACTGAACATCAGGCTCAACACCACGCACAAACACGCATAACTCAAACTTTTATATCTACGCATAACAAAGCTCCTGACAATATATAAAGCTTGTTACGGTGCTGACAAGAACAGACGAAAACAGGCGTGGGGCTTAGCACAGCACCACACCTGTCAACAGAAAGATCAGAAAAAAATGTTTACGCGCCTTGCGCGAATTTTCCGTAGCCTGCCATACGCTTACTCAGGCCGCCCAAGCTCGGCGTCAGGGCCTGTGCCTGTTGCGGAGCAGGAGCAACAGAGCTTGGAGACGCAAGAGGGGAGACGGGAGCCTGAAAGGCCGTCACCGAAGTTTCTACCGCCACGGGAGCGGGGGCGGGCACCGCTTGCGGCGCAAGACCATGATTTTGCTGCTGCCCGTAAGCGGCACGCGCCTGTACCTGCCCCATCACTCCCCCCGCCATGACCGGCGGGGCCATAATGGGCGCGGCGCGCTGGCTCATGCTGGCATCGGGCTTCATACGCGCGGCAATCTGCGCTCCGGCCTTCTGGGCCTCTGGGGTCTCAATAATTTGGGCATAAGCACTCCGCAAACCGGACAAAATACCCACCACACTGTCCAATTGATCCAAGTTCATTTTCAGGTTGGCTTGTAGTAAACGGGCTGTACACAGAAAATACAGATTATTCAAATTCTCCGCCAGCGTACCCCCTTTCTCCAGATTCAGGGTATTGGAAAGTTCGTTGACAATATCAATGGCCTTGGAAATAAGCATACCCTTGGCGGCATAATCTCGGGCTATCATTTTATCACGGGCTTGCTGTAAAAAATTCAAAGCCCCGTCATACAACATGAGCAAGAGCTGGCCTTGATCGGTAGTGCTGACCTTGGTTTGAAAATAAGCTTGGGCTGCATTCTTCATATATCCCCCGTATTATTTGCTATTTTCAATAGCAACATGCTCTAAAACATTTTTGATTCCAGACGCTCCCTCCGGCGCTGTACGGCGAAAATAAATTTCGCCTACGCCTACGGGGCGGGCGACGGTTCTCGTCGCCAGAACATGTTCCTATTTTCATAGCAACATGTTCTAATTATTGCTATTCAGGCCGGCTAATTGGCTTTGCATAGAGGTCATCTGCTGGTTGTATTTCCCCAGCAAGGTTTCCAAACGCGAATATTCCAACCTTTGCCGACGTTCCCACGTGCTGATACGTTCGGTTTCTTTTTCAATCTTCTTATCAATATTGTCCATAATGCCCTTGTAATTTTCCCGCAAGATCATTATGGAACCGTTTCTGTCCGGCTCTTCCTTATTGTAGCGCAATTCTCCGGCGAGGAAGGTTTCCATTTCGCCGACTTTGCCCTGTTGCAAAGAAATTTTGCCCTTGTGCTCGCCTGGGGTCAGGTTGTCTATCTGAATAGAGAGCGACTTGGCATCCCCCGCATCACTGCCGGCGGTATATTTGCCATTCCCCCCGGGCTGGGCCTTAACGCCATTAATGAGCACATCGCCCATACTGCCGTCGGCATTGACCGTATACGACACATCATAGGTGCCGGGCTTGATCATCCCCTTAATGTGCGTTCCGTAATGAAAATCGGCAGAACTGGATTTTGCTGTATTGTCTGCGGCAAATAAATTGACCACATCTTCCATATTATTTTTCAGAGCTTTGTCAAAAAGCTCTTTATCCAGAGCCTGCATTTCCTGATTAGTGGAAATCGGGGCAATCATGAACAGCCCGTAATTGGGGTCACCTTCCTGAGTACAGGTTTTAATGCCCATTTGCGACAGCGAGGCTACCATATCACCGGACAACACGTCATTGCCGGTTATCCGTTCAAAGCCGGGAGGGCAACCAGAAGTTAACGACTTTATGCGCGAATTCAGCAATTGCGTTCCGTAGTTCCCGGTCAATACGCCGCCCTTAACCTTCGCAAATTGGGACGAGGAATCGTATTTTTCGTCACCTTTGTCCACGTCACTAACTTTGCTCAAGTCCTGCATGGTTTTGATAACCGAGTTCACGGCATCAAGATATTCCTGAATATTCTTTTGCACGGACGCTGTGTCCGAGGCAATGGTAATTTGCGCCTTGCCCTTATCCAGAATAGTAAATTCCACCCCTTCAATGACGTTTTTAACCGTATTACTGGCGGATTCCATTTCAACGGGCCAATTGTCCACGTTGAATTTGGCGTTTTGGGCATGCTGAATGCTCCACGAGTCAGAACTCGTAACCATCCCGTTCAGCCCTTCGCCCTTGGCAGAACGAATATTGATCATGGAAAGAGAAAATTTGCCCGTCCCGTCGTCGGTAATGGTGGCTTTTCCCGCTCCCAGCTTGGCATTAATAGCCGCCGCAAGGTCATTCAGATTTTGCGTCCCCAACATGTCAAACACATGGCTGGTACCGTTCCCGTCCACCACGGTGTAAGTGACGGTATCCAAAGAGCGGGCAGGGTCAATGGTGCTGGACCAAATACTGCTTTCCACTTCCTTGGTGGGGGCGGTTTCAAAACCTGTACCTTTCAGCGCGGTATAGCCACCGGCTTGCTCCAGATGCTGATTGCCGCTACCGTCCGCCACCCACTTGACCGTATCCGGCCCGAGTTTCGCGTTAATGGCCTTAGCCAGGTCACCCATGGTTTGCCCGGCTTTCATTTCAAAGGAATGATATTTACCGTCCTTATCGTACATGGTGTAGGCGACAGAGGCATCGGCGGCCAGCTTCGAATCAAGGGTTTGCAGAGGCCCCACGGTGGAATGAATAAATTTTTCAAGCGTGGTCACGCTGCCGTCCAAACCGCGCCCGCTGGCGGTCATGCCGTCCTGCAGGGTCAGGGTGGACTTGCCGTCTTTGACGGTAATGGTCGCCGCGCCCGGCGTATCCGTATTGATTTTATTGACCAGATCTTGCAAATTGCCCGTGGAGGGCACGATATATTCTTTGCTTGTGCCTGCCTTGGTATCTG
>JAVVPD010000010.1:0-35817 GCA_036655975.1 Desulfovibrionaceae bacterium
ACGGTCGCCTGCTCAATGGGGACGAATTACTGGCAATTTTTGCCCACGACCTGCTCGACCGTCAGCCCCAGGCCCTTATTCTTGGTGATGTAAAATGTTCCGACCGCCTGTTTGCCGACATTCAGCAGCGCGGCGGACAAGCCCTCATGTGCGTGACCGGGCATTCGGTTGTGAAAGCCAAAATGCTCGAAACCCACGCCCCCCTCGCCGGAGAACTTTCCGGTCATATGTTCTTTGCCGAACAATGGTACGGCTTTGACGATGCCATCTACGCGGCTGCCCGCCTGCTCGACTACCTCACCCGCATAGACAGCCCCTTGACCGCACTCCCCGGCTGGCCTGCCGCTTTCTCTACCCGCGAAATCCAAATCCCGTGCCCCGACCAGCACAAAACTTCTGTGGTCAACCGCGCCCAAAAACATTTTGGCGCCCTCTACCCCACCACCACCGTCGATGGCGCGCGTATCACCTTTCCCCATGGCTGGGGCCTTGTGCGCGCTTCCAATACGCAGCCTGTACTTGTGCTGCGTTTTGAAGCCGACAGTCCCGAGCATCTTGCCGTCCAGCAATCTGAGCTGACAACGCTGTTAGACCAATGGATTGCCGAAGCACGCTGAACACGACTGCGGCTCGCCCCTCATACGCAAAAAAATGCCGCCCCCGTACCGACCTTACCCGACTCATGTGCGGGCAAGTATTACGAGGGCGGCGAAACGGGCTTATTTTTGGAGTTTTTTCTGGCAATCGGCACAAATGCCGTAGAGATAAAGATGGTGGCGTGTGGGCTTAAACCCGTGGCGCAAGGCCAGCACTTCCTGAAGTTTTTCAATCTGCTCGTCCACCACTTCAATGGTGGCCCCACAGTGTTCACAAATCAGATGATCGTGGTGCTCAACGCCAAGGCGTTGCTCATAGCGGGTGAGACCATCACCGAATTGTACTTCCCGCGCCAGCCCAGAATCACACAAGAGTTTCATGGTTCGGTACACCGTGGTTTGGCCTACGGTGGGGTCTATCTCCCGTACCTTGGCATGCAATTCCTCGGCGGAGGGATGCCCCGTAGATTGCAAAAACGCCTCCACAATGCGAAAGCGTTGGGACGTACTCTTAAGCCCCTTAGAAGTAATGTAATTTTGAAATATGCGGATACTGTCGTGCATGGTAAAAATATATACCCTTTTGTAAACAAGGCTGCAAGAGCACCACAGTAAATTTCTCCGCAGCCATGCCCACAAGGGGACAAAGGGGGGAAGATCTGCCCTTCCCCCCCCGCGCCTTAGACTGTAGCGCCGAGAAGTTCACCAAAAGCTTTGCAGCCGAGCACGGTCGCGCCGGGTACCTGACTGGCAAGATCAACGGTGACGGTTTTTTGGGCAATGGCTTTTTCAACCGCCGCAGTGATGCGCCGCGCCGCGCCGTGCCAGCCGATATGCTCCAACATCATGGCCCCGCTCAAAAGCACACTGCACGGGTTGGCTTTATCCTGCCCGGCAATATTGGGGGCGGTGCCGTGCGTGGCTTCAAAAAAGGCGAGACTGTCGGACATGTTCACCCCCGGAGCCATGCCTAAACCCCCCACTTGCGCGGCAAGCGCGTCCGAAAGATAATCACCGTTCAAATTGGGGGTGGCGATAACACTGTACTGGCTTGGGTACAGCAACACTTCCTGAAACATGGCATCGGCGATTCGGTCTTTCATCACCACTTTATGGGCGACAGGGGCTTTTTCAAGACAGGTCTGCTCGGCAAATTCAGCGGCGGCAAGATCATAGCCCCACTGGCGAAACGCGCCTTCCGTATATTTCATAATATTGCCCTTGTGGACAAGCGTCACACTGGGCAAATGGTGCTGCACGGCATGGCGGATGGCAGCCCGCACGAGGCGTTTAGAGCCGTGCTCGGACATGGGCTTAATGCCCACGGCCATATCGTCACGCAATTTCGCGCCCAATTCATCACGCAAAAAGGCGATGAGCTTACGGGCTTCTGGGGTGGTGGCTGCATATTCGATACCGGCGTACACGTCTTCGGTATTTTCACGGAAAACAATCATGTTGACTTTTTCTGGGTGTTTAACCGGAGTTTGCAGACCGCCAAAATGGCGAATAGGCCGAATGCAGGCGTAAAGGTCAAAAGCGTGGCGCAGGGCTACATTAAGGCTACGCATGCCCGAACCCACGGGAGTTCCCAAAGGCCCTTTAATGGCGATATCCGCCGTGCGTAAGGCCTGAAGGGTCGCTTCAGGCAAGGGCGAACCTGTGGCGGCCAAGGCTTTTTCCCCGGCGAGCAATTCTTCCCACACCAAACAATGTTCACCCTTATATTCAAGGCGTACAGCAGCGTCCAGCACAGGGCGGGCGGCTTGCCATACTTCAGGGCCGATGCCGTCGCCTTCAATCCAATACACTTTGCGTTGCATGAGGAGTCCTTTATTGTATAAAGGCGGGCCCCGATGAGGAGACCCGCCTTTAGAATGTTGAAAGAGCGTTATTCTTCGCTGGGTTGCACTTCGTCTTTGAGCACTTGCGCGCGCTTGAGCAAATCGTCCAATTGCAGGTCGGCACCGACCACACCCACAATTTTATCGCTGGCATCGGTCACCGCACACGATACCGTAAGCACCAGTTTTTGGGTGAAATTGGACTGGTACACGTCCATGATGTGCAAGGCGCCTGTTTTCATAGGTACCTGAAACCATTCACGGCTGGAAAAATCGTAGCCGATGGGCAGGGATTCATATTTTTCGCGGTAGGCGGGGTCAGTAATAGTGGAACATTTGAGCTTTCCTTCCACATCTGTCAGATAAATATACTGAATAAAGGAATAGGTTCGCACAAATTCGTCAAGGCTGGCACAAGCTTGCTTACCGGCGTCTTGCAATTTGGGATCCTGTGCAAGGCGGACAATAAGATGCGCTGCCAAATCGCCCGCGATCTTTTTAACTTCTTCCAATTCACTCACAAAGAATTCGGGCATATAGCGCTTCGCTAAATCCGTCATTTCCTTGGTGGAGAAAGAAGTGCTGCGCCCGCCTTCGTAGGCATGCATGATGCGGTCGTAAATTTCGCCCACAGCCGGATGCTTTTTGGAAACCTGACGTTCCTTGGAAAGATTGAGGGCATTATTGATCCAATAGGCGACCCCAGCCCGACCGGATTTATCCGTAATAATAATCGGCACGGGCCGCCCCAACAGGGTGGTTGTATCAAAGATATTATAAATTTCTTCGTTTTTAGCCAAACCGTCCACATGAACCCCGGCGCTGGTGGCGTTAAAATCCCGTCCCACGAAGGGATAATTATCAGGAATGCGATAATCTAGATCTTTCTCGAAGAAGGCACCAATTTCATTGATCACGGTCGTATCCGCACCCGCGTCATCACCCGTCAATGAGATGTATTCAATGACCAAGGCTTCAAGGGGGGTATTCCCCGTGCGTTCACCAAAGCCCAGCAGGGTACCGTTGACCGCACCGCAACCGTGCAACCATGCGGTAACGCCGTTCACCAAGGCTTTATGAAAGTCGTTATGCCCGTGCCATTCAAGCCACGCGCTCGGCACCCCCGCTTCATCGGTGAAGGCCCGCACGATGCGTTGAACCGAACGGGGCAAAGCGGCACCGTGATACGGCACACCGTAGCCCATGGTATCGCACATCCGAATTTTTACGGGCATGGCGGCCTGCTTGGACAATTCCATCAGCTTTTGGGCCAAGGGTAAGCAAAAACCGTAGATATCAGAGCGGGTAATATCTTCAAAGTGACAACGGGGCACAATACCCCATTCCAGGGCCTGCGCGGCCAATTTGAGATAGCCGTCCATAGCCTGCTGGCGCGTTTTGCCCAGTTTCAAAAAAATATGATAGTCCGACACGCTGGTGAGCATGCCCACTTCGTCAAATTCCATATCGCGGGCCAGTTTCAAATCATCCAAATTGGCGCGAATCCAGCCGGTAATACGCGGAAAGCGGTAGCCCCGTGCGCGACAGGTTTCAATGGCTTTCCTATCCTTGGCTGAATACATGAAAAATTCCGAAGCGTGAATTAGCCCAGATTTGCCGCCTAATTTGTGCATCAAATCAAAGATACGGGCAATTTGCTTAACGGTATAGGGGGGGCGGGCCTGCTGCCCGTCGCGGAAGGTCGTATCCGTAATATGCATGGGATCCGCAGGGCGAGGCACCAACAGCACGTCGTCAAAATCGATACGGCTAATTTGGGTGTAGGGAAAAAGTTCCCGGTATAATTGCGGCTGCGGACAATCGTCCAAGGTGAGGGGCTTGGGCGAATATTTCTGATGGATGATAGGCATACTTTCTCCAAATATTGTGAACCTTGTTTAAGGATATTTTCAAATCGATACATCAACAAGCTTAAAGTATACGCTTTCGGTTTCTTAACGTCTAGTGTCAATATCCGAAGTAGCAATATTTGCGGGTGATAGCGTCATTATTCAGCGCGCTACATGCAACAGCATATACTTTATACGAAGTATCTTGCCATATTCTCTCGTTTCCTATAAAAAGTAAAGGCAACCTGACGTTTTCTCCTCCCCAAAAAGTTGTTGCTCAAGGAGTATCCTCATGCGTTTCCCCCTATTACGCCTCATATGCCTTGCCGTCATAGCCCTTGGCCTGCTCTCTGGCCCTGCCGCCGCCGAAGACAAAGCGGGTTGGCCCACACAATTGCGCTTTATGGCAGGCCCTCCCGGCGGCAATTGGTTTGCGCTGGGCACAGCCTTGTCTGAAATGTGGACAAAAGATGTGCTGCAAACGACAAACAGCACGGGCGGTGGAGTGTCTAACATTATCAACGCCAATCTGAAAAAGGGTGATCTGGGCTTTACGGTGAATTCGTTCATCGGCGCGGCAGTGAACGGTGAAGAAGATTTTTCCGGCCGTAAGGTGGAAAATGCCGTGGTGTTCGCCAACCTGTATACCCAAGTAACGTATTTTGTGGTGCGTAAGGATTTTGCCACCAAGCATGGCATCACGTCTGTGGACGATCTGATCGCCAAAAACATTCCGGTGCGCTTTGCCACGCTTAAACCGGGAACGGCCTCAGAATTTCTGGTCAAAGTCTTATTTTCCAAAGGTTATAACACCAATTTTGCCAAGCTGAAAAAAGACCATGCGTGGTCTGTAGAATACGCTTCGTATGAAGGTGGCGCGGATCTTCTGGCAGACAGCCACCTTGATTGCTTCGCCTTTTCGGTGGGGCCTGTGGCCTCCATCGTGATGAATATTGAAAGCCGCGTCCCCGTGGAAGTGCTGCCCGTGAGCCAGCAAGCGCTGGACGCGGTGAGCGCCGCCTATGGCACCACCACCTATGTTATCCCCACCGGCGTGTACACCTGCGTCACCCAGCCGACCAAAACCATCGGCGATTTTACGAGCATTGTTGTCCGCAAAGACCTACCGGAAAGCCTTGTGTTTGCTCTGAATAAAGCCTTGTGGCAACACAAGGACGCTATGGTGCACGCGGTGAAAGACATGCAAGAATTGTCACCCGCCATGGCCGTCCCCACGGGTGTCCCCGTGCATCCCGGCTCCGTCAAGTTTTGGCAGAGCGTCAAAAAACTATAATCCTTTTACCCTTTAAAAAGAAAACAACATGCGTACACTCAGCGGCATTTCTCAGCAAATTTTGTATGTGTATATTGTGCTTGTGGGTATTTTCCACATGTATACAGCCTGTATGGGCAGCTTCGAAGCCTATTTGCAACGAACCATACATTTAATGCTGATTCTGCCGCTGACCTATTTGCTTTATCCGGTGTGCAAAAATGCGCCGCACAAGAGCATTCCGTGGTATGACTGGCTCTTGGCGGCGCTGTCCATGCTCCCCGGTCTCTATGGGGTGTTGTTTTATGATGATATCGTCGCCCGCATTCAACAAGTTGATATTCCCACCACGGCCCAATTAGTGCTCGGCAGTTTATTAGTCGTTATGCTGCTGGAAGGTACCCGCCGCGTGGTGGGCTTGCCCTTGGCGCTTCTCGCCATTCTTTTTGCCGCGTATATGTCTTTTGGCAATCATATGACGGGCCTACTGAAGGGCTTGTCCTTGCCCTATCATGAAATTATCGAGCAATTATTCCTCACGGATGAAGGCATTTTTTCCATGCCTCTGGGGGTTTCCGCCACCTTTGTGATCGTATTCCTGATCTTCGGCGGCTTTCTGGAAAAAAGCGGCGCGGGGGATTACTTTATGGACATTGCCCGCGCACTCATGGGCACAAAACCCGGTGGCCCCGCCCAAATTGCGGTGCTGAGTTCCTGCTTGTTCGGGTCAATCAGCGGCTCAGCCGTTGCCAACGTCTACGGCACGGGCACCTTCACCATCCCCATGATGAAGCGTATCGGGTATCCCGCGCACTTTGCCGGAGCGGTGGAAGCGGCAGCCTCCTCCGGCGGGCAGATCATGCCGCCGGTCATGGGGGCGGGAGCCTTTTTGATGGCCTCCTTTCTGGGTATTCAATACCGAGAAGTGATGATTGCGGCCATATTGCCCGCGTTACTCTATTACGGCGCGCTGATGCTGATGGTGCATTTAACCGCCTACCGCAACAATCTGCGCGGCCTTGACGCTGAAGACCTGCCCAAAATTCGCGACGTGCTCAAGCAGTCTTACCTCCTGCTCCCCATTGTGGGCGTCGTCTATTTGCTGCTCGACGGGGCTTCGCCTATGAAAGCCGCCATGTTGGGTATTGGACTGAGTTGGCTGGTTTCCCTGCCCGATCCCAAACGCCGCATGGGGCCACGGAAAATTATTGACGCCATCTATGAAGGCACCAAGGGGATTCCGCTGGTCTGTGTGGCCTGCGCCACGGCAGGCATTATTTTAGGCGCAGTAGCGTTGACGGGCATCGGCGGAAAATTGGTGGGCTTTGTCCTGTCTTTTGCGGGCAACACACCTTTTTTGGCCCTGCTGCTCATTATGCTGGTCTCCTTGGTGCTGGGTATGGGCCTGCCCACCACAGGGGCCTACATCTTGGCTGCCGCCTTGGGGGCCCCCGTGCTGGTTAAACTAGGCTTCCCTCCTTTGGCAGCGCACATGTTTGTTTTTTATTACGCCATTATTTCCAATATTACCCCCCCCGTAGCGCTTGCGGCCTATGCAGCCAGCTCCATTGCCAAGTCCAATCCCAACCGCACCGGCTTTGCCGCCATGAAGCTCGGGTGTTTGGCCTTCCTCGTACCTTTTGCCTTTTGCTATGATCCTGGGCTGTTGCTGCTGGGAGATTGGAGCGTCAATGCGTGGGCCATTCTCAGCGGAATAGCCACCGTGTTTGCCTTCGGGGCCTGCCTGGTGGGCTATGCCTATACCCCACTTAACTGGCCTGTACGGGTGCTGTTGGCGGTGTCGGGAACTATTGTGCTTGTCCCCGACCCTCCTGTCATCGTCGTTGGGTGCATAATCACGCTTGCTATCTGGATCTATTCCCGCATGCACAAGCGCCCCACCGCCCTCTCTTCCTAAACTTCCTAGGAGCAGCACGGCGGAAAAGCGCCGTAACTAGGCCAGAAAAGTCGTTTCTGGCCTAGTGTTTTTCGTAAAATTCCTGCAGAAAATGTTGCGGACATCACACTATATACCTCTGTGCGAGACAGCGTGCCCGTATTCGCCGCGTAAACACTTTACAGATGCCCTGCAAACTCGCTATGGTATTTTTTCCAGTGTACAGAGGAGCGTGTGATCTTTTTCAACCTTTACTTCACACAAGGGGCCGAATCATGAGTGATTTCCCGCGTATGCACCGCTTGCCACCCTACGTTTTTTCTGTGGTGGGCGAGCTAAAAATGCAACTACGCCGTCAAAATATTGATATTGTTGACATGAGCATGGGCAACCCGGACATGCCCACACCGCCGCATATTGTCAATAAGCTGATAGAAGCGGCACAAAAGCCTGTAAACCATCGTTATTCGCTATCACGGGGCATTCCCAATCTGCGAAAAGCCATTTGCGATTGGTATATGCGTAGCTATGATGTTTATATTGATCCCGATACCGAAGCCGTGGTGACTATGGGTTCCAAAGAAGGTTTGGCCCATTTATCCCTCGCAATGCTTTCCCCCGGAGATGTGGTTTTCGCCCCCGATCCCACCTATCCCATCCACACCTACGCCCCCATTATTGCTGGGGCGGATGTGCGTAGCATTCCCATTGGCCCCGGTCGCGATTTTTTTGAAGACTTGCTTGCCGCCACCCGCCAAACGTGGCCCAAGCCCAAGGTCTTATTTATTTCCTACCCGCACAATCCCACCACGGAAATCACCTCGCTGGAGTTTTTCCAAAAGATTGTTGACTTTGCCAAAGAACATAAAATCTGGGTTATCCACGATCTCGCCTATGCGGACATGGTTTTTGACGGCTACAAAGCGCCCAGTTTCATGCAGGCCAAAGGCGCCAAAGACGTGGGCGTAGAATTTTACACCCTGTCCAAAAGCTATGCCATGCCCGGCTGGCGTATGGGTTTTTGTGTGGGTAACCGCGAACTCGTACACGCCCTAACCCGCATTAAGAGCTATTTAGATTACGGTATTTTCCAGCCCATCCAAATTGCTTCCACCGTGGCCCTGAACGGCCCCGACGATTGTGTACATGAAATCCGAGATATTTATTGCAAAAGACGTGATTCCCTCATCGAAGGCCTCAACCGCGTGGGCTGGGAAGTCCCCGCACCCAAGGCCACCATGTTCGTATGGGCGCGCATTCCTGAAGAATTCCGCAAAATGGGTTCGGTCAACTTCTCCAAACTTTTGCTCAATGAAGCCCACCTTGCCGTTTCACCGGGGCTCGGCTTTGGCTCCTATGGTGATGACCATGTGCGTTTTGCTCTGATTGAAAATGAACAACGTACCAAGCAGGCCATCCGCGGCATCCGCAAGGCTCTCTCTGGTGTGACGGAGCACCCTGATGACATTGACTAAACACGAAAGCGGCGCGCCTTTAACCATCGGCCTAGCGGGCTTTGGCACTGTAGGCTCAGGATTGGTCAAAGTCCTGACCGAAAATGCCGCACTTATCCGAGAACGCACGGGGCGGGATATCCGCATTCAAAGCGTTCTGGTACGCGATATGTCCAAAGCCCGCGCCGCACCTTTGCCCGAAGGGGCCAAGCTGACCTGCGACCCCGCCCACCTCACCCACGACCCCGCCATTGACGTGGTGGTGGAACTTATGGGCGGTATTCAGGCCCCGCACGCCCTGATCAGCGCGGCCCTCGACCATGGCAAGCATGTGGTCACCGCCAACAAGGCACTCTTGGCTGAAGACGGGGCAGGCTTGTTTTTAAAAGCCGCCGAAAAAGGCCTTGCGCTCTTGTACGAAGCCAGCGTTGCTGGGGGCATCCCCATTGTGCAAACCCTTAAAGAAAGTCTGGCTGGCAACCGCATTCAAACCCTGATGGGTATTCTCAACGGCACCAGCAACTATATTCTGTCCGAAATGACCTCCAGTGGCTTGGACTTTGACACCGCCTTACAGCAAGCCCAGAACATGGGCTACGCCGAGGCCGATCCGACTTTAGACATTGACGGGCATGACGCCGCTCACAAATTAGTGCTGCTCATCCGCTTGGCCTATGGCGTAGAATATCCGTATGTTGAAATGCCCGTTACGGGCATCCGGCACATGGATAAACTGGACATCATCTTTGCCCGTGAATTTGGCTACCGCATCAAACTTTTGGGGCAGGTACGCTCAGTCGATGGCAAATTGGAAGCCGGAGTATTTCCCACTCTGGTTCACCACAGCCTGTTACTGGCCCGCGTGGGCGGCGCTTACAATGCCGTGCGCGTAGAAGGCAATGCCGTGGGCTCGCTCTTCTTGCACGGGCGCGGCGCGGGCGATCTGCCCACCGCCTCGGCGATTATGGGCGACCTGCTCACCATTGCCCGCAACGCCCCACCCCATAATACGGGCTTTTTACGGCAGGTACCTCCCAAGGCAGATATTCTGCCCCCAGATCAGGCATGCAGTTCCTACTATGTCCGCGCTATGGTACAAGACAGCGCGGGAGTATTGCGCGACATAGCCGGTGCCCTTGCCAAGGAAAACATAAGCATTGCTCAGGTCATTCAAAAACCCGCCGAAGAGCACGGCGTACCGCTGGTATTTATGACGCACAGCGCCACCGCTAGAGCCATCGCAACAGCCTTAAAAGCGGTGGAACAGGCGGGGGCTTTACGCTGCCCCGCAGTCTATTACCGCGTATTAGGATAATTGCATGCCCGCAACTTGGCTTGAATTCCTCCTTACCCGCCGCTATGCTGTTATGAGTATGGGGGATCCTGTACCGCACCTTTCGACCGCCGCCCCCGCGCCCGCCTCGGAGGAACACGGGCAACACACAGGCCCCTTCCTGATTCTTGCCAACCATCCTGCCCGGGTGGATCCGCTCATCGTGTACGCCCACTTCAGGAGTTTGGCTCCCCTGTTGATGGTAGAAGCGGCCCAGCGCCTGAGCCTGCGCCTCTTGGCGGGCACTGCGGCTATCCTGACCTTGCCTCCTCCCCCTGTTGCGCCAGACGCGAGCACGGGGGAAGATACAGAGGCCCTCCGCACGGCGCTGACAAACGCTGCCGATGCCTTGAAAGCGGGCCGTAGTGTCCTGCTCTGGCCCAACCCTTGCTTGCAAAGTCAAGGGCATGCCTGTGTGCAGGAGGATAATCACGCCTTTGCCCTGCTCAAGCTGTTGCAGGAACGCGGACAAGCCTTACCCGAATTATTCCTCGTGCGTACGGAAGGGCTATGGGGTAGCCGTTTTTCACGCTACAACCGACCCGAAGCATACAATCCCGCCTTTTTTAGCACTCTGTGGGCACAAATTCCCGCGCTGTTTCTCGGGCCTTTTTTACAACGTCGGCCCGTACGCATTGTCACGCGTCGGCATAGCCTCACCTCCCAACAGATGAATCCACAGTCCTTCAAAAACATGCTCAACACATGGTTTGACGCGAGCAATGAAGGCGCAGTGCTGGTGCCGCGTCTGCCCCTGTGCCCTATCCGGCGCATGCCGCTGGATCACCTGACTGCCCCAGCCATGAAGGCCACGCCCCCACAGCCTTCCCCCCCCACACTCGCCCCGCAGGGCCTTGTTGCCCCTCCCGTAGCGGAAAGTACGCTCCTAAACCTAAGCCCAGAGCAGACCGGCGACGATGCCGTCCACACCGCTGCGGCCCCCATAGAGGTGCCTTCCCCCGCCCCCGAGGACGTAAACACCTGTGACATAAGCACCTGCCCTGAAAACCCCCATTGTGAAGTTTTGGTACAGCCTGCCCCCTACAATGCCAAGGCTACGGATGCCGCAGACACGCTCTGCGCGGCAAAAAACGCCACCAATGCCCCTTTGGCGGATATCGCCCCCGCCGTGCCCCGTATACCGCCCTTTTTGGCGGTACAGCATGCCCTAACGCGTCAGGGCAGCGTTACGGATGCCAGCTACGGGCAACATTTTTCCCGGCGCACCCTGCTGGGCCTTGCCAAAGCCATCGGTGCTCTGCTTGGCCCCGTGCCTGACACGCGCATCGGCATAGCTCTACCCTGTGGTGTGGGAGCTATGGCTGCCTATATGGGAATTCTTGACTGCACCTTGGAAGACAGCCGCATTCCCGTGCTGCTCAATCCCGCCCTGTCCGCAGACCAATTAGCCCACTGCGCCGAGCAAACAGGCATCACGCATGTGGTAACCTGCCGCAGCCTTCAGGGCAAAGGGCTTCCCCCCGAGGCGAGCCCCGTTTATCTAGAAGACATCACCCCCGCTCAGATCATGCGCGGTTCGGCCCTGTCCTTTATGGGTTTCGCCGGAGCCACAGAAATGGATACCGTAGCCGCCGTATTTTGTCAGGACACCACCCCTGTAAGCCTGAGCCATCAAGACCTTATGGGCAGCCTGCACCGGCTGATCGAAAACCTGAAGGCGGCCCCCCTGCACGTGCACAGTCTCAGCATTTTGGGCTGCCTACCACCGCACACGCCGGTAGGCCTGCTCGCCAATATCCTTCTTCCCCTCACGTGCGGAGTGCCCATTGTCACCGTGAATGACAGCCCCAATAATCCCGCCCTCGCCCGCAGTGCCGAAAATTACAGCGTAAATTTCTTTACCGGAACACCGGATAGCCTGCGGAATTTACTACGCCACGCGCGTTCCCAACTCTCTTTCCGCTTTATTATGCTCACCCGCGAATCCTATCCCGAAGACTTGCTGCCCCTTATTCCCAAAGCGTGCCCGCATGCCCACGTTATGGACGTGGATATGTGGGGGAACATACATGTCGTGACGCGAAACAACACCTAAAAACGCAAAAAGGGCCGCTCTCAACTAAGCGGCCCTTTTTGTATATATACGCGCAAGAATTATGCGACAGATTTTTTTATCGGCGCTTTGGGAAGGCCCAAAAGTATCGCCGCTGCGGCGGCAAGCCCCAAGAGCATACAATACCAATTATTCGCCGCAACACTCACCGGGGATATCTTGGCGATAGAGCCTGCCAGTAATAATTGCGCGGCATAGGGAATAAGCCCCTGTACCACACACGACACTATGTCCAGCAAACTGGCACTGCGACGCGAATCGATGCCGTTCTTTTCCGCAATTTCACGGGACATACCGCCGGACAGAATAATCGCCACGGTATTATTGGCGGTGCACACATCGGCTAGCCCCACCAACAAGCTGATACACCATTCACCCGCTTTAGCCGAGCGCCCGCCCGACAATTTACACGACAGCTTGTCCACTTTTTCCAGCAACCAACGGATGCCCCCCTGATAGCGGATAATTTCACCCAAACCACCAATAAGCATGGACAACACCATTATTTCATTCATACTGGTGAAGCCCTTGTACACGTCCTGACTGAACAGCAGCAGCGTATATTGCCCGTTCACCAGACCAATGGCTCCGCAAAAAACAATACCCACCAGCAGCACCACAAACACGTTAATGCCCGCCACCGCCAGCCCCAAAATCAACAGATAGGGCAACACCTTAATCAGTTCATAATCACCGCTTTGCACCACCTGACCCGACGATCCCACGCTCCAGAACAAGACCAAGGCCACCACAGCAGCAGGCAGGGCAATGAGCAAGTTCATGCGGAATTTATCCCCCATGTCACAGCCTTGCGTGCGCGTGGCGGCAATGGTCGTATCTGAAATCATGGACAGGTTATCCCCAAACATGGCACCGCCCACGACCACGCCCATCAGCATAGGAACAGGAATATCCGTCTGCGCGCCGATGCCCATGGCAATAGGCGCAATGGCGGCAATCGTGCCCATGCTTGTGCCCATGGCGGTGGAGACAAAGGCCCCGATCAAAAATAAGCCCGGTAAAATCCACTGCGGCGACACCAGAGACAGGCCAAAATTCACCGTTGCAGAAACCCCGCCAATGGTTGTAGCCACGGTGGCAAAGGCCCCTGCCAGCAAATAAATCATGCACATGGTGATGATGTTGATGTCACCCACACCCGCCATAAAAATGCTGATTTTTTTGTTCAGATCATCCTTGCCCTGAATCAAAGCCCACACAATGGCCGGGAAAATAGCCACTGTGGCCGAAAGCTGATAAAAAGCCATATCCACATTGCGGGACGTGAGCAAAGCCCCCGTACCAATGAAAATAACAAGAAAAAGCCCTAGAGGCAGCAGGGCCGCCCCCCGTGATTGTTCTTCTGGCATACGTGCTCCGAAAAAGAGAGAAAATAAAGAATAAAACTCCCGAGGGCTTTGCCCCTGCGGGGAAAATATGGAGGGAGATTACGCCGCCCTCCATATCTCTACACGCATCCCTAAACTTTAGCCGCAGTACGCAGATCGGCAACGGCATCGGTGCGTTCCCACGTAAATTCGGGAAGTTCGCGCCCAAAATGCCCGTAGCACGACGATTTTTTATAAATGGGACGCTTCAGATCGAGGCGTTGACTGATGAAATAGGGACGCAGATCAAACACCTCGCGCACGGACTTGGTCAACACTTCGTCGGACAAGTCGCTGGTTCCGAGGGAAGATACCAGTACAGACACAGGCTGGGCCACGCCGATGCAATAGGCGATCTGCACTTCACACTTGGGGGCAAGGCCGGCAGCCACAACGTTTTTAGCAATATAACGGCCCATGTACGCGCCCGAACGGTCCACTTTAGAAGGATCCTTACCGGAAAAAGCGCCACCGCCGTGATGCCCTGTGCCGCCATAGGTATCTTGAATAATTTTGCGTCCGGTCAGGCCACAGTCGCCCATGGGCCCGCCCACAACAAAGCGCCCGGTAGTATTGATGAAAATTTCGCAGTCTTTTTCGTCAAAGTAGCCGGTGGGGTCGAGCACAGGATGGATAACGTGCGTTTTAATCGCTTCAATAATATCGCTTTGGCTTGCGTGGGGCGCATGCTGGGTAGACACCACCACATTATTAATACGCACGGGTCTGCCGTCCACATATTCAAAGGATACTTGTGTTTTGCCGTCGGGGCGTAAAAAGTCTACCACGCCGCCTTTACGGGCGTTGGTGAGCTGCTGGGAAAGCTGATGCGCCCAATAAATGGGGGCAGGCATCAGCGTTGCCGTTTCGTCACAGGCAAAGCCAAACATCATGCCCTGATCGCCAGCCCCCTGATCTTCAGGGGCGGTACGGTCAACGCCTTGAGCAATGTCAGCCGATTGCTTGTCAATGGACGAAAGAACAGCACAGGTTTGATAGTCAAAGCCCATTTCAGAGCTGGTATAGCCAATTTCGCGGATGGTTTCCCGCACCACATGCGGCAGATCAGCATAGCCACGGGTGGTGATTTCCCCAGCGATAACCGCCATACCTGTGGTCACCAGTGTTTCACACGCCACGCGGGAGTCAGGATCCTGCGCCAGCAAAGTGTCAAGAACAGCGTCGGAAATCTGGTCGGCAACCTTGTCGGGATGCCCTTCGGTGACGGATTCAGAGGTAAAGAAATATCTGCCTGTATTGGGTTGCATAGAAGCCTCCTTAAAATGTTCCAATAGGATTAGCCGAGTAGGATATTGTCGATCAATCGCGCCTTGCCCATGTTCATGGCGCAGGCCATGAGTGCCTGTTCTGCAACCGTGTGCACGGCCTGCAAAGACACAGGATCCACCACGGACAGATAGTCCACCCGCCCATGCGGCATGCGGCAGGCCCAGCGCTCAAGCACACCCGTAATAAGTGTTTGCACGTCATGTTCCCCGTGGCGTACCTGTTCTTGCGCCCACTCCAGCCCGCGCCGGATTTCGGGCGCTTCAGCGCGTTCATCTGAAGTAAGATAAGCATTGCGCGAGCTTAGAGCAAGGCCATCGCTTTCACGCACGGTGGGGCGGCCCACCAGACGCACGGGCACGCAGCAATCACGAACCATACGCCGTATAATTGCCAATTGTTGCCAGTCTTTTTCACCAAAAACCGCCACCGTAGCGCGCGAAAGCATGAGCAGCTTCATCACCACGGTGCACACGCCCTTAAAATGCACGGGGCGGCTCGCGCCGCACAAGCCCTGAGCCAAGGCGGGCACCGTAATCCACGTGGCATGATCCGGCGCGTACATGCTTTCAGGACTGGGGGTAAAAAGGATGTCCGCTCCGACCGATTCCACAAGGGCGCTGTCCCTCGCAAGATCACGCGGGTAAGACGACAAATCCTCTTGGGGGCCAAATTGGGTGGGGTTGACGAACAGACTCACCACCAATATATCCGCAAGAGTACGACCGTGACGCATCAGGTCTTCATGGCCCGCATGGTAAAATCCCATGGTGGGCACCAAGGCAATGGTCTTGCCGGCAGCCCGCCATGTTTGACATTGGGCTTGAAGTTGTTCCGCTTGAGTTAGTATCTGCATATCAAGGTATAGTGATATAGTTAATGTGAGCTAACTTTATACACGCCGAAACAATCTTTGTCCATCAATTCTTTCATCCACAAGAAAGCTCCTGCCCGTATTCCATGCCCGCGCTAAAGTTCTTGACGGCACCGCCTTGGCACGGCACAATTACGAGATGAAACCTTTTTTTCAAGGCAAGCTGGACGTTTTCTGCGCCATGTACGCAGTGCTCAATGGCTTGAAAATTACGCATAATATCGGTGTACTCCCCGCACGCGATATTCTACACAAAACCCTGTTGCATCTGGCGGCCCACCCAGATCTTTTTCTGGCGGTGCTTGAACAGCGCACAGACTATGTGGCGCTGGTGGACGGCATGCTCAGCATCCAGTGCAAGGTGCGCCCTCTCCATGTGGAACAACCTTTCCCCCTCCAAACCACCGCCCCCCAGCCCAGCAACGCCCAAGTATTTGACCGCTGTGCCCACTGGCTCCAAAAAGGCCATAAACACGCGGTTATTTTTCGTTTTTTACGCTACATTAGCCCAGACGCACCGCCCCTCAACCGCCATTGGACTACCGCCCACCAAGTTAACGGCGATACCCTGCACTTGTTTGATTGCAGCCACGAGCCCGGCGCCATTTACACCATTGCGCGCACAGACTTTGTTACCCGCACCCACGATATACACACAAACTGCCTGCTGTGTATTGAACCCTCAACTATCCGTTTTATCCGCTCCACCTTCTAAATTCTGCCCAAATTTCCGCTTGGCACAGATCATGCTACTCTCTGTTTGGGGACATCCCCCAAGGAGAAAACGTCATGAATCTGACGATTGCCCGTTCGCACATCATCCTCACCGTCGCCACGGCGCTGGTTCTGTGCATGGCTTTGCCCGCACAGGCCGTACGCATTAAAGATATAGCTACATTCTCGGGGGTTCGCGACAATCAGCTCATCGGCTATGGGCTTGTGGTGGGCCTTTCGGGCACGGGAGACAAAAAAGATTCCGTGTTCACCACCAATTCCATGGTCAATATGATGGACCGCATGGGCGTGGGCGTGGACGCAAGCAAACTCAAAGTCAAAAATGTCGCCTCGGTTATGGTCACGGCGCGGATGCCCGTATCTGCCAAACCCGGAACACATATTGACATTACCGTCTCTTCCGTGGGTGATGCCAGCAGCCTGCTGGGCGGGGTACTCCTGCAAACCAGCCTCAAGGGCGTGGACGGCAAAGTGTACGGGCTGGCGCAAGGCTCGCTCATTCTGGGTGGCTACAGCGCCGACGGTGCCGCCGCTCGAACCCAAAAAAATATTACCACCGTGGGTACCATTCCGGGTGGCCTGATTGTTGAACGCGGTATCCCCTTTGAATTTAATGAACAAGACACCCTGACCCTGAATCTACGGGCTGCAGATTTTTCCACCGCACAACAGATTGCCGAGCGCCTGAACGGTGCCATGGGGGGGCCTTTTGCCCAAGCGCAAGACGCGTCCACTATCTCCATGCGTATTCCCCCCCAATACAAGGGCAACATGGTGCCTTTGATGGCCTCGGTGGAAAATCTTGAAGTGTCTCCCGACGCCCCCGCCCGCGTGGTGGTGGACGAAAAAACAGGTACTGTGGTGCTCGGACGAGATGTGCGAATTTCCCGCGCAGCCGTGGCCCACGGCAATTTGCAAATTACCGTGCAGGAATCACAACAAGTCTCCCAACCCGGCCCCTTTTCCCAAGGCCAAACCGTGGTCACCCCCCAGACAGACATCAATACCCGCGAAGAAAATCGCCGCTTGATGATGGTTGAAGGGGCCACCTTGCAAGAATTGGTGGACGGGCTCAATGCCATTGGCGCCACCCCGCGCGACCTCATTTCCATATTACGCACCCTCAAAACATCTGGCGCTTTACATGCGGATTTGGAGGTAATGTAACATGAGCACCCTTTCCCCCAACGCCCTCACCGGACAAGCGGGCATGGCCCAATCCCAGCGCGCCGCGCAGGATGTGCAGGAACAATCGCGCCAGATCGACACCCTCAAGCGTAACCTCCATCCCGCCAAAGACAAGCCTAAAAAATTGCGCGAGGCCTGTGAAGGCTTTGAATCCGTGTTCATCCAAAAAATGTGGGAACAGATGCGCGCCACTGTCCCCAAGGGCGGCTTACTGCAAGGACGCGACGAACAATATTGGCAAGGCATGTTCGACCAAGAACTTTCCAAAAAAATGAGCTCCGCCGGAGGGATCGGCCTTGCAGACATGATGTACGAACAGCTTTCGCGCAATCTTGTCTCTGCCTCCCGTACCACGGCTTCAGGCCTTGGGGCAGCTAAGGCCGCCAATGGTGCGGATGCCGGCACGGGCTTTGTCGCCAGCGCCGCCCCGCTGTTGCCCCCCGCCCGTCCGGACGCTTCCCCCGCAGACCCAGCAGACAAAAGCCCAAACGCCGCCAAAGCGGCGCATCCCATCTACAGCAGTGAGGCCCAGCAACCCCAAGGTGACAGTCAAAACACTGACAAAAACCCACAAACGGCGGCGTCCACCGCAGCAGCCACGCCCCCACCGTCGACCAATCCCCCAGTAGTGCAACAGGTGCTCGACCAATTACGCGCCCAAATGGACCAAAAAATAGGGGCAGCGCACAATACTGTGGGCAGTACCATGACCGGCGCGCAGGCCATTGCCGCCGTGCAGGCCATGAGCCCCGCACAGGCACTGGCACTGAGCCAAGGCATGAGCTGGGCTCAGGTGCAAAGTATGCATCCAGAGGTGACGGGGCAAGCCGCGCCCACAGGGCTTGAAAACGCCCGCGCTGCCATGCAAAGCGCGAACACCCGCATGCCGTCCGGCGGGGTGTTGCCCCCCATGACGGCACTACAACGCCAAGGGCAAATGCACTATTCCGCCGCTACGGTCGGCAGGGGAGGCTCCACAGTGGCCCGCAGCCAAACAGCCCCGCCTACCGCCACTGAATCCAGCACCATGCCCATAAATCCTGCACTGTCGAGCAATGTTCAGGGTAACCCCGGTGTCGCGCCGCATAATTTTGTACAAAACAGCGCGCTTATCCCTGCAGCGGCTCCACCACCACCCATGAGCATGACAGCAGAACAAATTGCGGCCTTGGCAGCGACACCGCAGGCCCCCGCCACAGAAGAAAACAGAAACGCCGTCCCCCCCGCGGGGCAAGCCCTTGCCAGTGCCGGCCCAGCCATTCCCCCCACAGTGCAAGAACCACAGGTCATCAATACCACCTTTACCACCAATGTTCCCCCCGCGCGGCGCAATTCTCGGCCGGGGCAACGCATGCCTAAGGGGCAGCCCGCCATTCGTACCCTGAACACGGGGGGGCAGGGCTAAACAGCACAGCACAGAGATTACGGGCACGAATTTTGCAAATCACCTTTGAGCAGCCCCTGAAAAGGGCATTTTTTGCCGTTATTCACGGGCCGAATACGAGGATTTTTCGGCACACAAGCCTTCTTCAAGGAGTTCCCCTATGTTTCAAAGAATACACGACACCCTCCATCGCCAACAGCAAGCCCTTGGGGTATTAGGCGACCTTCTTGAAGAAGAATATCAGCTGCTTATCCACCATGACACCCAAGCCGTAGTGGCGCTCGAATTTTCCATACACGAGCTTATCCGCCAATTAGCCCAAGAAAAAGCCAGCATCGTGCAGATGCTCGGCGGCGGCAAAGTTCTCCACTATGCCGAAATGCTCCCTGAAGAAGAGGCCCAGCAACTTCGCACGCTGTTCCAGAATATTGACCGTGGCGAACAGCGCTCTTCGCGGCAGGCTTCTGTGAATACGGAATTAAGCCTTGCCTTGCTGGATCAAAGCCAAGCTACCTTAACAGAATTGCACAATCAGGTTGCGCCTAAATCTTCACTCACCTACGGCCGCCGAGGGGCCATGGATGATACCCGCAGGCCGCAAGCCTCGATGATTTCTGGGAGGCTCTGATGCCCATAAATGCCCTCTTCAATATCGGCAACTCCGCCCTGTACGCCTCACAGGCGTCGATCCAGAGCACCGGCAACAACATTGCCAACGTCAATACGCCGGGCTATAGCCGTCAATATGTGCGCCTTGAAGACGCCAATTATATTCAGGGCCGCCCGGGCGCCATGGGGCAGGGGGTCAACCCGGCGGAGGTCTTGCGCCGTTTCAACAAATTTTTAGAAAAATCCTATTTGGAAAAATCCAGCACCGCCTCCCGCTGGAACGAACAGGCCAATACCATGGCCAGTGTGGAAAACCTGTTTAATGAAGCTAACCGTGCGGGTATCAGCTCTAAAATGGGTGCCTTCTTTAAGGCTTGGGACGACTTGGGCTTGCGCCCCGAAGATATCGCCACCCGCCAAAATCTGATTTCTTCCACCGACAACATGACCCTGCTGCTGCGCGACTCCGCCGACAGTTTACGCAAATTACAGCGCGAAATGGACCAGTCCATTCAGGACAACACGGACAAGGTGAATAACCTTGTGGAATCCATTGCCGAAATCAATAAGCAAATTCGTATCAATACCGTCAATGGCGTGAGCAACCCCAACGGCTTAATGGACAAACGCGATTTACTGGTACGCCAATTGTCTGAAAGCATTGATATTACTGTGGACGATCGCGGCGGCGGCGACTATACCGTACGCACCTCAGCGGGCATGCCGCTGGTGGAAGGTACAGAGCACTATGCCATTGAATTGATGGGCCCCCGTGCGGAAACCCACAAGGGTGTGGATTCCACCTACAGCGGCGAAATTATTTTTGCAGGCAGTGACTCCCACGAATACACCGTGGAAATGGTCAACGGCGGCAACATGGGTGATGTCCCCCCGCCCGCATTCCGCGTGTCTCTGGACGGCGGCAAAACGTGGCTGCGCGACGACAACGGCCAAGAAATAAACTATAATGTCACCGACATTGACGGCAACGGCACGATGGACCCCGTTACGGTCAAAAATTTACAAATTTCCTTTAACCAAACAGATAATTTCAGCGCGGGCGACCGTTTCACCATCGTGCCCAAGGACGGCCTGTATTGGATAGAGCCCACCCGTGGCCCCATCAATATTACCCCACAAATCAATTTTGACGGCACCGATAACGGTGGACGCATCACCGGCGGCAAGCTGACTTCATATTTTAACGTGCGCGACGACAATTGCGGACGCTATTTGGACGAACTTGACGCGGTGGCCAAGGCCATGATTTGGGAAGTCAACAGCTTGCACAGTCAGGGCGCGGGCCTAGAAAAATTAAATTATTTGCAGGGTACAGAGCGCGTGGCGGGCAACACCATCCCCTTGGGCACCCCCCAGAGCGGCCTCGCCTTTGCTGACAGGCTCACCGAAGGCAACATCAATTTTAACATCTATAATAAAGAAAACGGCGCCTTCATCAGCGGTGGCCCGCTCAATTTTGGTATCGACCCTGTAACGGGCGACATGCTTAACTTTGATCCTGCCGTTCACAGTGTCAATGATGTGGCTGCGGCTATCAACAGAACCTTTCTCGGTCAGCTCAACGCCTCCGTGCAAAACGGACAATTGTTCGTCAATGCCGACCCCGCCGCCGTTCCCCCCGTGCAATTCAGCATGGGGCAAGACACCACCGGGGTTATGGCGGCTTTGGGCCTGAACACCTTTTTTCAGGGATCTAACGCCTCTGATATTGCCATGAACGCCGACCTGCACACCAACCCCAACCGTATCAATGCGGGAGCGGTCAACGGCGCCCACGAAATCAATGTGGGCGACGCGTCCATTGCCCAGTCCATTTCCGGCCTGACCAAAAAAAATATTCGGATTTCCACGGCTTGGAAAACCTCAGACAAGCAGACCCTGCAAGAATACTACAGCGGCGTTGTGGCCACTGTGGGCGCGGATACCCGCACCGCCAAAACCAACCGCGACTATAATATCGCCCTTGCCACTGACCTAGACGAAAGGCAAGCCTCTATTGCTGGGGTCAATGTGGACGAAGAAATGGCGAATTTGATAAAATTTCAGCATTCCTACACCGCTGCCGCCAAGCTGATCACCACGGCGGATCAAATGCTCCAAACCCTGTTGGGTCTGAAGCAATAGAGCATTTTCACGGAGGTTCCCCATGCGCGTTACACAAAGAACTATGTATAACAGTTTTATCAATGGCATGCAGTCCACACTGGGCGCGTACATGGAATCAAACATTCAGGGCGGCAGTCAAAAAAAGATCAACCGCCCTTCGGATGATCCCGCCGGTATGGCTCTGGTGCTGAATATTCGTAATTCCATTGACAATATTAAGCAATTTGAGCGCAATGCGGACACCGCAAAAGGCTGGCTCAATCTGGCCGACGAAACTTTGTCAAACCAAGTATCCGTAACACTGAACAAGATCAAGGAATTGGGGGAACAGGCTTCCACAGGCACCATGACCCCCGAAAACAGAGCACAGATAGCCCTGCAAGTGCGTGAACTTTTCGGGACTCTGCTCAACCTTTCCAATACGTCCTTTGAAGGAAAAAGCCTGTTTGCAGGGCACAAATACGATTCCAACGCCTTTGAAGAAGGCCTGACCGTAGACAGTGACGACCCCGCTTTGGCGGGGCTTACCCTGCCCGTGGCAGGCAAAGCCAAATATACGCAATTGATCGAGTTCACCTCCGGCGGCACGGTTGGGGTGGACGCTATGGACTACCGCTGGTCGGATGATGGCGGTACCAGTTGGAAAACAGGCACCATGCCGGCGGTAAACCCGCCCCCACCAGACCCCGCCGCTCCCAATCCCACCATCACCCAAAACGGCATTACGCTCACCGTGCCCCACACGGACGCTAACGGGAATCCCATAGTGATTACCGCTAAAGATCCCACCCAGCCCGACGGCTCAAAAAATGGCACCGTGCTCCGCATTCGCCCCACCGCCATTTACATGGGTGACGACAAAGACATGCCCCCCAGCACCAATATTATGGGCGGCCCCCCCGGTATGAGCGCCCAAGTGGCAGGCACCTTTGGCACCGATACTTTTATCCGCTTTGACAATACGGTGAACCTGAACGCGGGCGGGGCTCTTCTTAATTATTCCTACAGCACCGACAACGGCAAAACGTGGGTGAAAGCCGAAGCTCAGGTGCCCAATCCCCCCACCAATGGGGTACGTTTGCCCGTGCCCGGGGGCTACATGGACATCCAAACCACCGCCCCCAACACCACTATCCCCGCAGGCACGCAGGCCATTATCCACCCAGACCGGGCAGAGCTTGGCTATGAAATTATGGACAACACCTTTGTGTCGGTCAACAGCGTGGGCAAGGAAATTTTCGGCGGCATGTACAATGGCGAGCCCGTTGTCAACGGCAAAGGCAATGCCTTTGAAGCTGTAGGAAAAATGCTCGGCTATTTGGAAACCAACAATCAGGACGGCATCAGCGCATGCCTAGAAACCCTAAAAGGGGGCATGGAAAATGTGCTGGGCGAAACCGCCCGTATTGCGGGGCTGGAAAACCGTGTCACCCTCTCCAAGGATGTACTCAGCTATCAAAAGCTAGACCGTCAAGAACGTTTAAGTTACACTGAAGATGTGAACCTTTCAGAATTGTTGACCCGCCTTGCCCAACAGCAAATGGCGTATAATACGGTGTTGAAATCTTCTTCCATGATTATGCAGCTCAACCTAACAAAATTTGTGTAACTGAAAATAAATCATAACGGGCAGTTATGTTAATACTCACCCGCCGCCCCGGCGAAAGCCTCTATGTGGGCGAAAATATTCGCGTTACCGTGCTGAGCCTTCAGGGCAAGCAGGTAAAGATTGGCCTTGAAGTGCCCGACGATATGACGGTGTACCGCGAGGAAGTCTATAAGCGTGTCATGGAAGAAAATCGGCTTGCCCTTGAAACCAGTAACGAAGACCTTATGTTGGCGGCTGCTTTATGGCAAAATCCCAAGAAATAGAAATCAACACCCGTTTAGGCAGACGGCGCATCAACATGGATAAAGTTATTTACTTTCCCCGTGGTTTGCCCGGTTTTGAAGGCATGCACGAGTTTACGCTGCTGCAAATCCGCCCTGACGCCCCCATGCTGGTGTTACAGAGCATGGAAAACCCGCAAGTGGGCCTGCTGGTGGCGGATCCTTTCAGTTTTATTCCCCACTACAAGCTCAAAATTTCTGATGCGGAACAAAAACTGCTGCGCCTCAAAAATATTCGTCAGGTGGCGGTGCTGGTTACGGTGTCTATTCCTCCGGGCAAGCCGGACGACACCATGTTGAACCTTACCGGCCCCATCCTCATCAACCATACGGCGCGGATTGGTTTGCAGGTGCCCCAAGCCGAGGATAGTGGCCCCACTCAAGTGAGCATAAGCTCGTTACGCCAAGAAACGTCCCCAGTGGAGCCTGCAGCTGTGGAGCCTGCCGCTCCAGCCATAAAAGTGCCCCGTAATTCGTAAACGCTTCGCACAGGCGAGTACGCAAAACCCCCGCCTGCATCCAGACGGGGGTTTGTGGCTGACACTACGCACGGCTCATGCCGCGCTTATAGCACAAGCCTAAAATTTGAATAGAGCGCTTTCTTCAGACAGCAAATTCGTCGCCAATTGGGTGGTATTTATCTGATACGTGCCGTTGGCTACCTGTTCTTTCAAAGCGTCCACCTTCTCTTGGCGTACATCGGGCGTGGCCTGCGCTGTACGGCGAGCTTCCGTCAACAAAGTCGCGTGTTGTGAAACACTCACCCTGTCTCCCTTGGGGCCAGCGTCAATTTCCTGACCTTGGCTGTGTGACTGCACACGCGCCTGTCGTGCTTCTTGGCTTCTATCCGTCTGATAAGGATTGATAGACTGATTAGGATTAAAGTAAATATTCATATATTTCTCCTCACGGGGGGGTACGCGGATCCGCTGGCGAGATTTTCCCCCGTCAATGATCCGTACTAGCGCCAATCAATGCAAATACTATGCCTTAAAAAGATACCCGCAACCTTACAACATGCTTTTGTCCACTTCCGCCTTGGTAAGTTCCCAAAGCTTTTTCATAGCCTGCTCCTGTTCGGGCAAGGGCACGGGGGTGTTGCCTTCCGGGCCTTCGCGGACAAGACGCATGCGCTCCGCCCCGGGGGGGTAGGTAAAGCGCAACGCGCCCCCCACAGCCCGACTCAAATTACTGCGGATATTTTCCACCACGGGATTGTCGCTGCCCGTAAACACCACCCTTTCGTACAGTTCACGGGCCACACGCTCGACCATGGCCTTGCGCTTCACTTCAGGGTCAATAGTCGGTTCCCCTTCGCCATTGGCTAAACGGGCCGCTCGACGGTACCGCGCAAGTCTACGGGCTGCCAACAGTTGTTTTTCATACTGTTCCAGCATTGTCCGCAGATAGAGTGTGGTACCGCTCATACTGTCTCCCCTACTGTGCTTTTCGACTCCATAAATATATTCTTTAGGGCTTGTGGGCAACTTTCCCCACATTGTCTAGAAAAATACTC
Source organism: Desulfovibrionaceae bacterium (assembly GCA_036655975.1). Taxonomy (GTDB): domain Bacteria; phylum Desulfobacterota; class Desulfovibrionia; order Desulfovibrionales; family Desulfovibrionaceae; genus CASQEL01. The sequence continues at coordinate 25,320 of JAVVPD010000010.1, forward strand.
AACTCTACCCCTTACCCCCCCGATTGACGAAGCCCCTTCGCCGGTATATTTCTCCACTATGACAACAGAACAACAAAAATTTTCCCCCAAGCACATCCTGCTTGCCGTATGCGTTGCACAATTTCTTTTGCCCTTCATGATGGCGGGTGTAAACGCCGTTCTTCCCCCCATCGGGGAGGATTTGCAAGCCAGTGCGCGTGAACTCGGCCTGATAAGTACCCTTTATGCTCTGGGCCTAGCGGTTTTTCAATTAACCGCCGGGCGCATGGGGGATGTGTGGGGCCGACGCCGAACATTCCTGTGGGGTATGGCTATTTTTGCCCTGTCTGGGCTTACCCTCGGCTTTGTCACCGACATCAACACCCTCCTCGGCATCCGCTTCATCCAAGGGGCTGGGGGGGCCATGTTCAACGCCAGCGGGCTTGCCCTCGTCGCCTGCACCGCCCCCCCCGCGTTGCGCGGGCAATACATTGGAATCGGCGGCGCTGCCGTATATGCCGGCCTTGCCTGTGGGCCGCCCCTAGCCGGTTTCATTACCGGCATGTTGAGCTGGCGCTGGCTCTTCTGGGCCAACGGTCTCGCCTGTGCGGTGGCCTTCATTCTTATGCTGCGCGTACATGCGGAATGGCGCGAAGGCAAAGGAGAACCCTTTGACTGGCGCGGTAGCTTTATTTACGGCTCCGCCATGGCCGCCGTCACCATCGGCGCAACTTCCCTGCAAGACAGCCAGCTCATGGGCTGGGGCCTGCTCGGCACGGGTCTCATTGGCTTGAGCCTCTACGTATGGACAGAATTGCACACCGCCTATCCCCTCCTTGACATACGCCTGCTCGTCACCAACAAAATCTTTGGTCTGTCTTCTCTTGCCGCCTTTATCAACTATAGTTCCTTTTTCGGGATGCTCTTTTTCTTCAGCGTCTACCTACAGGTTGTCCGGGGGATGTCTGTGCAAGAAGCCGGATTTTTTCTCGCCATCCAGTCCGCCGTGCAGGTGTTTACCACCCCGTGGGCAGGCCGCATGGCAGATAAACACGGGGCGGGGCTTATCAGTTCCTTCGGTATTGGCTGCTGCGGCCTCGGACTTCTCGCCGCCGCTTTCCTGCAAGTGGACTCGCCCCTCTGGTTCCTCGCCGTGGCCCAAATCCTGCTGGGCTTCGGCATCAGTATGTTTGCCGTCCCCAATACCACCGTACTTCTTGGCAGCGTTGACGCCAAACACCTCGGGCAGGCTGCCGGACTTACCGGAGCCGTCCGCACGGGGGGTGGGGTTCTGAATATGATGATCATCACCATGACCCTTGGTTTTTATCTCGGGCATCAACCTATCAGTGCCGCAACCATCGCCCCCTTCATGACCAGCATGAAAATGGATCTTATCCTGTTCGGCGTCCTCAATCTTCTTGCTGTGGGCTGCGCTTTGGGCCGCCAGCGCGTGGGCAAAAAGATATAAAACCCCGAAGGGGGGAGACAAACGCCTCCCCCCTTCCAGATTGATGACAAAGCCCGCTCTGCGGACTTTGCGCTACAAGCCCACTTCGTCAGCAAGTTGTAAACACAAGCTCGCGCGGTTGAGGGTATAAAGATGAATGCCCGGAGCGCCACCGTCAATAAGTTGCTTAATTTGCCGCACGGCAAAACGCAAACCCACCTCACGGACAGCCTCGGCACCGCCTTTAAGGTGTGCGGCTTCCAGTTCAAGATAGAGTTTCCCGGGAATATTGGCCCCGCACATGGACAAAACGCGCCGGATAGAATCAAAGCTCTGCACCGGCAGAATACCGGGAACAACAGGGACAGTGACGTTTTGACGGCGCATAAAGTCTACAAGATCAAAATATTCGCGCACATCAAAAAAAAGTTGGCTGACCACAAAATCTGCCCCCGCACGCACTTTTTCAAGGGTATGGATACGATCCATACTAAAGCTCTGGGATTCGGGATGCGGGGCGGGATAGCCGGCCACGGCCACGCCCATTCGGGGCTGTACACGACGCACAAAGCGCACAAGGTCGGCCGCATAGCGAAAATCCGCCGCCTCCCAGTCTAAGGCCTGTCCGGCAGGGGCATCACCGCGCAAAGCCAGCACATTTTCCACACCAACTTCGGCAAGGCTTTGCAAGCACTGGCTGAGTTTTTCGGGGCTGCCCCCCACACAGGTGAGATGCGCCATAGGCTCAAGGCCCATTTGGCGGATACGACCTGTTATTTCAATGGTATAGTCTTGGGTGGAGCCACCCGCACCGTAGGTTACAGAGGCAAATAGGGGCTTCAGCGCCGTAAGGCGTTCAACCATCGCAAAAAATTCGGGCCATTGGCTCTGTGCTTTGGGCGGGAAAAATTCTAAAGAAAAAAAGGGCCGAGTACATTCACGAATGCGGCTGCCGATATTCATGGGGGGCTCCTTATAGCGCGGGTGGGACTGTTGCCTGCGTGTAACAGGCGTAGTTACAGCTATATCACTATACATTGATATGTCAATATTCTTTTTCTTCCTCCAAAGCGCGGGGGGGCAACATTGCCAATGCGGTTTTTTTACCTTATATTTAGAGAAGTTTCTATGCTTGCTGGAATAAGGAATGGGTATGCCTCGGGCTACAGTCAAATATATCATGAATGCTATTGCCATAATTTGCAAGGCAGGGCGCCATATATGCGTCTCTTGTCTATACTTGTATATGGTGACAACCACGGCGTGGGCAGGGCCTATCCCGTGGACAGAACTCGAAAAAGGGCTGGAATATGCCGAGTTTGACCGGACAGATGCCAGCAAAAGCACCTTGGTTATTTTACGTTTTGATCCCACAGTATTCAGCTTTGCCGTGCACAGTATTAGCGAGGAAGGGGGTTTTCCGCTGACCTTGCGCCAATGGGCCGACAAGCACCAGCTGGTGGCGGCCATCAACGCCAGTATGTACCTGACCGACGGCAGCACCAGCACCGGATTTATGCGCCACCACGAACATATTAATAGTAAAAGGGTCGTTCAACGTTTTGGGGCCTTTTTCGTGGCCCAACTTTACCAGCCCGAAGGGGAAAACTCCCCTTCCGCCACCTTATTGGACAAAGATTTAGACCCTTGGGAAGAAGAACTCCCCAAATATGTCACCGTGGTACAAAATTATCGGATGATCAATGCCCAAAGGCGCGTCTTGTGGTCACCGGGGGGGCCTTTATATTCCATTTCCGCTGTGGGTAAGGACGGTGCAGGCAATATTTTATTCATTCATTGCCGAGAACCCATTGAAGCCTATACTTTTGCCACACTGTTGCTCGATTTACCCATTGACGTGCGTACCGTTATGTATGTGGAAGGCGGGGCGCAGGCGGGGCTGCTGATCAACACCAGTACCTATGCCCGCTCATGGGCGGGGCGTTCAGCCATGGATTTTTTAATCACCGGCAAGCTTAACGCCCCCTTGCCCAACATTTTAGGGGTGGTTCGCACCAGCCAAGCCGCCCCTACCCCGGTTCGAAGCACGCCGGAACTGATCGGCCCGAAACTGCCGCGCCCAGAGCCTTCCCCCGAGCCTTCCCCGGAGCCAAGCCCCCCACCAAAGGAGGGCGCTCCCGAGCCTTGGGCAAAGCCTGCCCCCGCAAAACCCGCGCCCGAATCCCCGCCAGCTTCCCCCGCCCCAGAACACGAAATATAAAATTTTTCCGTCTTTCACGCCCCAATACTGCTAATTATTCTCATTACTTCAAGTAATCGCCGATTTTACAGCACTTTTTTTATAAAAAAATACTGGACAAAAGGCCCGTATCGAGTAAAGCTATACCTATACATTATTTGGTGTGCTGCCAGATAGATACAAAAAATGCATACACACATGCAAAGGGAATATTATGCCAAGCCAATTTGAAGTATATCATTGCGCGACTTGTGGGCAAATAATTGAGGTTTTACACGCTGGCGGCGGTGAACTTGTGTGCTGCGGCACCCCCATGAAATGCATGGTTGAAGGCAAAACAGACGGTGCGCTGGAAAAACATGTCCCTGTGATTGAAAAAACCGCCACTGGCTATAAGGTCAAAGTGGGGGCTGTTCCACACCCGATGGAAGAAAAACATTATATTCAATGGATTGAGCTTCTTGCTGACGGTGTAAGCTACACTCGGTTTCTGAAACCCGGTGATGCCCCTGAAGCGGAATTTTGCTGTAAAGCCACCCATGTGACCGCCCGCGAATATTGTAATTTGCACGGGCACTGGAAAGCTTCTGTATAAGACTGTCTTGTTGCTATTGTGAGTAAAAGACACATTACCGCCACATCTAACACCCAAAGGATTTACTACCATGGATAAATATACTTGTTCTGTTTGCGGTTACGAATACGACCCTGCCGAGGGTGATGGCGCAGCCGCTGCCGCAGGCACTGCTTTTGAAAAATTGCCCGCTGATTGGTGCTGCCCTGTATGCGGCGTTGCCAAAAGCGAATTTAATAAAGACTAGCCAAGGGTCTCCCCACCCTCTGGGCTCTTTATGATGAGGAGCAACCCTGATTTTGTGTCGGGCTGATCCCCTCATGGGGCATCCTTATGAAAAGCCTGCCTGAGCCCTTAGGGGCGCGGGCAGGCTTCTTTAGCCCGTTTTTGCTGCTGTTTTTACACTGGAGACTATATGCAACCAATTGAAATTAAAAAAGATATATTTTGGGTAGGCGCGGTAGATTTTGATAACCGGAATTTTCACGGGTATTCGCGTTCGCCTGCCGGCTCTACCTACAATGCCTATGCCATCAGGGACGAGAAAACCGTTCTGTTCGACACCGTGAGCAAAGACTTCCTCGGTACCCTGCTCTGTCGCCTTGCCAAGGTGACCCCCTTGGAAAAAGTAGACTATATTGTGTGCAACCACATGGAACTTGACCACGCCGGAGCGCTGGCTGAAGTCATTGAACGCTGTAAGCCCGAAAAGGTTTTCTGCTCACAACTGGCCCTCAAGTCCATGCAAGGCTATTTTGACTGTTCAAAATGGCCCGTGCAAGCCGTAAAAACCGGTGATATCATTAATATTGGCAAGCGCAACATTTCCTTTATAGAAACTCGGATGCTGCACTGGCCGGACAGCATGGTGTCCTATATCCCCGAAGACAAATTGCTGATCACCAACGATGCCTTTGGGCAGAACATCGCTTCTACAGAACGCTTCGGCGACGAATATGACCGCTCCTTCCTGCTCCATGCCATCAAAGAATACTATTATAACATCGTATTGCCCTATTCCTCGCAGGCGCTCAAGGCCATTTCGCAATTGAGCACGCTGGATATTGATATGATCGCCCCCGACCACGGCTTAATCCATCGTGGCAAGGAAGGTGTTAACTTCATCATCAATGCCTACAAATGTATGGCGGAACAAAAACCCCAAAAACGCGCGCTTATCGTCTACGACACCATGTGGCACTCCACCGAAAAAATGGCCTATGCCATTTCCAGCGGCTTAGAAGATGTGGGCGTTCCTTCCCGCCTCATGTCGCTCAAAAACAATCATCACAGTACGGTGATGACCGAGCTGGCCGACTGCGGTGCCGTTTTTGCCGGTTGTCCCACACACAACAATGGCATTCTGCCCTTTATGGCGGGAATGCTCACCTATATGCAAGGCTTACGTCCCCTAAACCGTATTGGTGCTGCTTTTGGCTCCTACGGCTGGTCAGGCGAAAGCACAAAAGTTCTTCATAAGTGGCTTACGGATATGGGCATGGACATGCCCTGCGAACCTGTAAAGTGCCAGTGGGCACCCACACATGAAACGCTGGCGGCATGCCACACCTTGGGAAAAAATGTCGGCCTAGCATTGATTGAAAAGTGCAAAAACTGATTTCTGTACAGCAGAGGAGGCTCTATGGATGTTATAATGTTGTCGCGGCTACAATTTGCCGTAGCCGTTTTTTTCCACTTTATCTTTGTACCGCTCACCCTCGGCTTGTCCGTGTTGCTGGCCTACATGGAGACACGTTACGTAGCTACCGGTGATGAAATGTGGAAACGCATGGCCCAATTTTGGGGTAAACTCTTCATCATCAACTTCACGTTGGGGGTGGTAACGGGGATTACTCTTGAATTCCAGTTCGGCACCAATTGGTCGCGCTATTCAGAATATGTGGGCGATATTTTTGGTTCGCTGCTTGCCATTGAAGCCACGGTAGCCTTCTTTTTAGAATCCACCTTCTTGGCAATCTGGGCTTTTGGTTGGAATAAAGTGGGCAAAAAAACCCATTTGTTCGCCATATGGATGGTGGCTATTGCCTCCAACATTTCTGCAATCTGGATTATTCTCGCCAATGGCTGGATGCAAAACCCCGTGGGCTATGTTATCCGCAATGGTCGCGCGGAATTGGATAATTTCTTCACCGTTATTACTAATCCGTATGCTTGGGGGCAATTTCTCCACAACAATTCGGCCTCGTGGATGCTGGCGGGCTTTTTTGTGCTGGGTATTTCTGCCTGGCATCTTGTCCGCAACAGCCATGTAGAATTTTTCCGCCGCTCTTTCAAAGTTGCCGCGCCTTTTACCTTGGTTATGGCTCTGCTCATGGCCTTAACAGGTCACCAGCAAGGCATGGCGGTGGCCCAGTATCAACCTGTTAAGCTCGCCGCGATGGAATCCCTGTGGGAAGGGGGGAAGGATCTTCCCCTGAGCCTCATTGTTATCCCGAATCGCGCGGAAAAAAAGAATGCCGTGGAAGCCTTGCCCATCCCCGGACTGCTCAGCTGGCTGTCCTATGGGGACACTCAGGCCGAGGTCAAGGGCCTGAACGATTTCCCAGAAAGTGACTGGCCGCCCATTAGCAGCACCTTCTATTCCTTTCGTCTGATGGTGGCCTTCGGCGGAGTATTTTTACTGCTCGCCTGTATCGCCTTTTTCATACGCAACAACAAAGACATGAACCCTACGGTATTGCGTATGCTCACATGGATTATTCCCTTCCCCTACGTTGCCATCGCCTTTGGCTGGACAGTAGCGGAAGTGGGCCGTCAACCATGGATAGTGTACGGGCTTATGCGTACTAACGACGCCGTTTCGCCTGTACCCGCCGGCAATGTAGCCATTTCGCTTGTGGCCTTTATCGTGGTCTATTCCATGCTTGGCCTTGTAGATATTTACCTTTTGCGTAAAAATGCGCTTAAGGGACCTGCTGCCTAGGAGGGTAAAGCAATGCTGGAAACAACTTGGTTTATTCTCTGGGGCCTGTTGTGGGCTGTGTATTTTATTCTGGACGGTTTCGACCTTGGCCTTGGCACACTGCTGCCTTTTCTTGCCAAAAATGAAACCGAAAAACGCGTCATCTATAACGCGGCGGGCCCCTTTTGGGACGGCAACGAAGTTTGGCTTATTACCGCAGGCGGCGTGACCTTTGCCGCTTTTCCCAAAGCCTATGCCGTCATGTTCAGCGCCCTCTATGCGCCGCTGCTTATCCTGCTTTTCGCCCTGATCTTCCGTGCGGTTTCCTTCGAATTCCGTAATAAGGAAGACCATCCCCTCTGGACAGGCGCGTGTGATGTTGTTCACTTTCTTGGCAATTTCCTGCCCGCACTCTTACTCGGCGTGGCCTTCGCCAACCTGTTTATGGGCATTCCCATTGACCAGAACGGCGTGTACCATGGCAATATTCTGAAACTCCTTAACCCTTACGGCCTTGCGGGTGGCGTGTTTTTTGTATGCATGTTCTCCCTGCACGGAGCCTTATGGTTGTCCATTAAGTCTGAAGGTACCTTGCAAAACCGCGCCATTGCCACTGCCCTGCTCTTGTGGCCCGTGGTACTGCTGCTCTTGCTCACCTTCCTCGGCCTTACCGTGATGTACACAAAGTTGTATGTTAATTACTTTGTCTACCCCGCCTTACTCATCCTGCCCATTCTCGCCCTTGTGGGCCTTGTGGGCACACGCATTATGATCAGTAAGGGCAAACTCTGGCTGGCGTGGGCCTGCAGTGGTCTGTTCATTCTTGGTGTAACCTTCTTTGGCGTGGCGGGCATGTACCCCGGTATAATCATCTCCAGCTTGAACCCTGCGTGGAGCGTTACCGTGCAGAACGCCGCATCAAGTACGCTTACCCTGCAAATTATGCTGGGGGTTGCCTTGGTGTGCGTTCCCATTGTTATCGCCTACCAAGCGTGGACGTATTACATCTTCTCCCACAAAGTAAGCCAAGCGGATTTGGACGACGGGCATTCGTATTAAGGCTACAGGGGGCGGGATATTCCCGCCCCCCACAAAAAACTGCGTGCCTTGCTGCAAGTGTTCCGCCTTCTACAGGCACGGAACAGAGCGCGTTAGAGCATTAGCTTTTTTTCATATCGTCAATAAGTCTTGTCAACACCTGCGCCTGCTGGGCGAGGTCTGAGACGGCTTGGGCGGCTTCCTGCATTGCGCGGGATGTTTCCCCTGCGATATTGCTTACTTGAATAATAGATTGGTTAATTTCCTCACTGGAGGCCGATTGTTGCTCACTGGCCGTGGCAATACCGCGAACCTGATCTGCCGTGTTATCCACCAGCTTCACAATTTCCTGTAGGGCTTCGCCAGACTTGTTAGATAACATGGTGGCCTGTTCAATGGTTTCTGCCGTTGAGTCCACCTGAAGCATACTTTTATCGACACTTTGCTGGATAGAGCGAATAGCTTCGCCCACATCGGTGGTAGAACTCATAGTTTTTTCAGCCAATTTACGCACTTCGTCTGCCACTACGGCAAAGCCACGCCCGGCTTCACCCGCGCGAGCCGCTTCAATGGCAGCGTTCAGCGCCAGCAAGTTGGTCTGGTCCGCAATATCAGAAATAACCCCCATAATCTGGCTGATGGACTGGGCTTGCTGATTAAGAACCCCCATATCTTCTTTTAGCGCCAAAGACGCTTTTTGTACCCCTTGAATGCTGCTTACGGCTTCGCGCACCACTTTAGCGCCTTCTTCAGCTTTTTCACGCGTACTCACCGAAACTTTGGCAGCCATACTGGCATTTTGAGCCACTTCAAGCACTGTGCTGTTCATCTCTTCCATAGCCGTGGCGGTCTCGGTTACACGGGCGGCTTGTTCTGCCGCACCACGCTCAGATTGCTCGATTTGCGCGGAAAGCTCCGTGGACGCCGAGGATACCACGCCCGCCACTTCTTCTAATTTATCGGCGGCGTGCAACATACCATCGCGCTTGGCTTCCGCGTCTTTACCCGCAGCTTCAGCCAATTCCATGGCTTCGTGCGCTTTAACCGATTCAGCTTGGGCATTAGCGGATTCACGCTGGGCATTTTCAATGTGCTCCTTCAAATTTTCCACCATCACCAAAATTTCCGCGTACACCCCCACAGCCTTGTCATCGGCAGGCAAATCCAAGTTGCCAGCCGCCACATCGCGGGCAATTTTTTGTAGTTCTGCAGGATCTTTGCCAAGCATATGCAAAGTATTGCGGATCAGCACAATGGAAATGCCGATGGCCACCACGACGGATACCACCAAAAGTATCAAAATGCTCGTGCGCGCCGCCGCATAAACTTCCGCACCGTCTCTGCCAGCCTTTTGCCCACCCTCCACGTTAGCCGCAACAATTTTTCCCAAGGTAGCATTGGTTTCATTATAGAATTCTAAGCCTTTACCATTCAACAGGGCTATGGCGTCTTGAGTTTTTCCCTCGCGGGAAAGCTTAATGAACACATCATTGATGCCGTCATATTGCTTCCGAAATTCCTGATATTTTCGATACATACGCTCTCCTACCGGAGACATGGGATAGCTTTCATATTTTTTTATGAGCATGGCTTCCTGCTTTTCATAGCCAGCCATCTTTTTTTCATAGTCGGCCATAACAGCAGGATCAGTAGAAAATACATGCTGCACTTGAGCAATACGATAATCTGAAAGTGTTGTATTCAATTCTTCAATCGCAACAGTTGCGGGGAGCCATTCTTCAGCAAGCAATGTTGCTGCGTTATTAATCTTGTCCATCTGTAAAATACCTATTCCACCCACCATTAAAATAAATACTGTCAGTAGTCCCAAGCTTAAAGATAACTTTGTTCCAAGTTTCATACTTACTCCTAACCAACATTATAGATTATTAAAACGCTAGTATGCTTGTAGAACAACGGCAGTTTAGAATCAATGAATAAATAATGAATCATAAATAACTATAATAAACAAATAAATGTATGAATCATAAATAAAAATATGGTGTACAGATTTCCTGTACACCATATTTTATATATACACATAGCCCGTGGGCGTTTTAACTTGCCTAAACAGAGTTATGGCCCAAAACCAAGGCTACTAAAGCATTTTTGATTCCAGACGCTCCCTTCGGCGCTTTACGGCGAAAGCAAATTTCGCCTACGCCTACGGGGCGGGCGACGCTTCTCGTCGCCAGAGCATTGAGCTATTTTCAATAGCAAAATACTCTAAAGCATTTTTGATTCCAGACGCTCCCTTCGGCGCTTTACGGCGAAAGCAAATTTCGCCTACGCCTACGGGGCGGGCGACGCTTCTCGTCGCCAGAGCATTGAGCT
>JAVVPD010000011.1:0-35482 GCA_036655975.1 Desulfovibrionaceae bacterium
CCGCGCCCAAGCCCGCATTCGCGTGGATGAACCCACCGTAGCCATGCGCTTTGGTATCAACACCTCCCCCTTAGCCGGACGCGAAGGAAAATTGGTACAAACCCGCGTTATCTATGAACGCCTGATGAAAGAATCCCTCAGCAATGTGTCCATCCGCATTGAAGAAACCGACGAACGCGATGCCTTTTTGGTCAAAGGCCGTGGTGAATTCCAAATGGCTATTCTTGTCGAAACCATGCGCCGTGAAGGTTTTGAACTTTCTGTGGGCCGCCCCGAAGTTATTTTGAAAAAAAATGAGCGCGGTCAAACAATTGAACCGATTGAACATTTGTACGTTGATTGCGACGAAGCTTTCATGGGAATGGTTACCGAAAAGCTGGCCCAACGCAAAGGGCGCATGACCAATTGTGTTAATAACGGTACGGGCCGTGTACGTTTGGAATTTTCCGTGCCTGCGCGCGGGCTTATCGGCTATCGTGATGAATTTTTGACCGATACCAAGGGCACCGGCATCATGAATTCCATCCTTGACGGGTATGAAGAATGGCGCGGTGACTTCCCCTCCCGTTTCAGCGGCTCCATTGTGGCTGACCGCGCGGGGGCGGGCGTGGCCTATGGCCTCTTCAACCTTGAACCCCGTGGTACTTTGTTCCTCTCCCCCGGTCAGCCCGTGTACGAAGGCATGGTTGTGGGCGAACATAATCGCGAAAATGATATCGACGTAAACCCTTGTAAAGAAAAGAAACTCACCAACATGCGCGCCTCGGGCAAGGACGAACACGTCATTCTTACCCCCGTGCGCCCCATAACCCTTGAATGGGCTCTGCACTTCATCCGCGAAGACGAACTTGTGGAAGTTACCCCCCATTCCATCCGTCTGCGTAAAGCCATCCTGTCCGCGCAACGCCGCTACCAGACGGCAGGCCAGCGTAAAAAAGCTGACGCCTGCGCCTAATGTGGAAAATGTGGGGAGGCTTTGCGGCCTCCCCACACAGCCATGCTATCTATGGAGTTTTTCAGCGATGAGGCTGCGGACTTTTTGGGTCAGACTGGGCAGATCGGGCTTGGTGACTTGATCGTCAGCGCCCACGGCAATGCCTTTGTGGCGCAGGGCATCCGTAATAAGAGACGAAAAGAGAATCACCGGAAGATTACTCAAGGCGGGGCTGGCGCGGATTTTCCGAGTCAGGTTATGACCGTCCATTTCAGGCATTTCAATATCAGAAATGAGCAATTGCACCCTGTCCGTAAAATGTTCACCGGCCGCTTCTGCCTCTAACCGAGTTTTTTCAATATATTCCCACGCTTCTTTGCCACTGGCGGTGGCAGTCACTTTATACCCCGCGCTTCCCAAGGTATACTTAATGGTATTGCGTAGCGATGACGAGTCGTCGGCAATGAGAATATGGAAATGGGAGGCATCTTCCACGGGCTGGCTGCCTTCGCTCAACTGCAAGGCCAAGCAATAGGTAGAATCCATAGAGCCCACAATTTTTTCCATATCAAGAATAAACAAAATACGCTCATCAATACGCACAACCCCCGTGATGCTTTCTTGCGAATACGAGTGGACGTGTTTGCCGGGGGCTTCAATATCATTCCAGCTCATACGATGAATACGGGTCACGCCAGAAACAAGAAAAGCCGTAACAATACCACTGAATTCGGACACGATAACTTTATGGGCGTCTTCGCTGACCATGGTTTTGCCAAGCCATTTTGCCAGATCAACCAAGGGCAATACCCGACCGCGCAGATTAAAAGTGCCGAGTACGGCTTTATCGTGCTTACTGGGAACATTGGTAATAGTGGGGCGGCGGATAATTTCCAGCACCTTCGCGACGTTCATGCCATAATAGCCACAGTAGCGCCTACCGTCAGGGAGTTCTTCATTAATATAAAACTCAATAATTTCAAGCTCATTAGTACCTGTTTCTAACAAAATATTATTTTGTGACATATGCTCTCCCTCGCCCCGTAGGGCAGCCAGATACTGGTATAATCGCTTGTAATGAATATTGCGTATTTATCAACAAAGCAAGCAATTCTGCACTGCGCCCAGAGGAGGCGCGCGAGCATCGCCCATGCAGCATTCAACCTTATCGACCTTTTTTCTGAAGACTTGATACCTGAAAGATTACACGTACAATTTTTGCTGCGTATACACAAGGGAACTTCATGAACTGCTCGGGGGATGTGCCGCGTAGTGAACACAAAGTTCCCGCATTTCGCACACATGGCACAAGGGTTTTCGGGCATCACACACGTGGCGCCCAAACCATACCAAACGGTGGTTGACCTGCCCCCATTCTTCACGGGGAAAGAGGCGCATGAGATCTTGTTCCACAGCTACGGGATTGGTGTTATCGGTCAGCCCCAAACGAAGGCAGATGCGCTTCACGTGGGTGTCCACCGCCAGCCCCTCGTTGATGCCAAAAGCCCCCCACAATACCACATTGGCAGTTTTGCGGGCCACCCCCGGCAAAGTAATCAATGCCTCAAGGCTTTGCGGCACCTGACCGCCGTATGTACGGGTAACGGCCTGCGCGGCCGCAATAATATTTTTAGCTTTATTATGATAAAATCCGGTTGAATGGATAACCTTTTCGACGTCCAGCAAGGGGGCCTCCGCCAAGGCGGCGGCGTCGGGCCAGCGTCCAAAAAGCACCGGTGTTACCATGTTGACCCGCGCATCGGTGCATTGCGCGGACAGCACGGTGGCAACGAGTAATTGCCACGCGCCAGCAGCCACAAGGTGGGTTTGCGGCGTGGGGTAGCGGACTTGTAGCAGGCGCAAAACGGCCTGAGCGCGTTGGGCTGTGTTCATACAAATATGTTGCCATACAAAGGGATTCGGAGCAATATGTGACATAGGTTACCCAACAGCATACAACAATATACCATAGGTTCTAAGCACCATGAAATCCAAAATTATTTACATATTTCTTGCCATCGCCGCCACGCTTGTTTTATGCTCCTGCAACAAGCAGCAAACGAAACCACAGACAATTGAAGACTATAACCTCACTCAGGCTATGGACGAATGCAAAACCAGCGCTTCGGCCATGAACGACGGGGCCAAAAACTCTAGCAACCCATTGTGGGACAGCTATTTTCAAATGTGCATGAATTCCAAAGGGTATAAACCCGCAGACTACAAACATATGTGGTATTAAACTTTGAAAAATCCCCCGCAAGCTCTTCTCGTATACATCACTGTGAAGGACGCTTTGCAAGGCATGGCTATTGCCAAAGCTTTGGTGGAACAAAGGCTTGCGGCCTGTGTTACAATTTTACCCGCCGTGCAATCGGTTTTTCACTGGGATTCTGCCGTACAATGCAATGAAGAAAACGTGCTGTTGTGTAAAAGCACCCAGGATCACTTTGAAAATTTATGCACGGCGGTGTGTGCCTTGCACTCCTATACCACACCGTGCGTTGTGGCCGTGCCCATTGTTGCGGGAAATCCCGACTTTTTACAATGGGTATATGACACAACCCATTTGACATCCTAATTTTTTTGAGGAGAACGCATGTCCATCTATGTCTCTGGTTCCTTGGCCTATGACCGTATCATGACCTTCCCGGGCAAATTTCAAGACCATATTCTGCCGGAAAAACTGCATATTTTAAATGTCAGCTTTATGGTGGATCGCATGGAAGAAAAACGCGGTGGCTGTGCGGGCAACATCGCCTATACACTGGCGCTGCTGGGCGAAAAGCCCATTCTGCTCGCCGCTGGCGGTCGCGACTTTGCCAACTACGCCGAATTTCTGACCGGGCTTGGCCTAACGCTGGAAGGTATCCGCCTGACAGAAGATGTATTCACAGCCACCTGTAATATCACCACGGACTTTCAAAGCAACCAGATTACCGGTTTTCACCCTGGAGCCATGACCTTGGGCAGCGAATACACCTTCCCCAATCTCGACCCCGCCGCCGACATTGCCATTGTTTCCCCCGGCAATCTTGATGACATGCGAAGACTGCCCAAGTATTTCCGCGAAAAGAAGGTACCGTATATTTATGATCCGGGCCAGCAATTGCCCGTGCTCAGCGGTGACGAACTTCTGGACGGGCTCACCGGATCCTTTGCCATGACCACCAACGACTATGAATTGAATTTGATTTGCAACAAAACCGGCAAAACCAAGGCCGAATTGCAAACCCGCACCCAATGGCTGGTCACAACCTATGGGGAAAAAGGTTCCGCCATCAACGGTGATACCTTTGTCACCATTCCCGCCGTCCCGCCCCGTCAAGTGGTTGACCCCACCGGCGCTGGGGATGCCCACCGTGGGGGCTTGATCAAGGGCCTGCGCTTGGGTCTCAGCATGCCCGAGGCCGCGTGCATGGCTGCAACTGCCGCCAGCTTTGCGGTGGAAGAATACGGCACCCAAGCCCACAGTTTTGACAAAGCAACATTTTTAGCCCGCCACACCAGCGCCTTCCCAGATTCAATCCTGCCTTGGTAGTACCTGCGTAGCACTTTTTTGTGCGGATTTTGCCCCCCCTTGCCCTTGGTAAGAGTCGTCTTTTCGCAAAGTCCGCACAAAAATTTTAGCCTAAGCTAGGCCTAAGGGGCGGGCGACGGTTCTCGTCGCCAGAGCATTGAGCAAAACGCTCTAAGACTTGTTTTCACCACCACCCAGCCGCATGGCCGGCAGCCCCACACCGGCCTTCGCCGCAGCCCTTCGCATCGCCGTGCACTCCGGTCGTGTGTAGGCTTGCCCGTCCACAACATAGGCCTTCACCGCACTACCGCCCTGCGCTACGCTCTTCCGTGGCAAGACCACCCGCCCCAGTTGTTGCCAGCGTATCCCTAAACTGTGCGTATGCCGCACCACCGCCGCGCATACTTCTGGCCCGTGCTGTGGCATACACAAAACCCGCAGCAGCCCCCCCGCACGATTTTTTTTGGTGATGCCCGCCAGCCACAAGACATCCAACACCTTTTCCATGTCCGCCAAACATGCTATCGCCGCCCCCAATTCCTCACCGGTCAGGTGATCCATATGTGTCTCCAGCTGGAGCACTTCCTCTGGCTGCCCGCCACATGCCGCGCCCAGTTTTTCGCCCAAGGGCGTCTTTTCCCCTTCCTGCGCGCGCTCCTCCCCATCTTCCATAAGCCACGCCCGCAAACCGTACGGTACGGGCCTGGAACCATAGCCCGTGCCCATGGCCTTAACCCTTCCGGCGGGCCAAGCCCCCCCGCATTCGGCCAGCCCATGCACAAGGGCCGCCCCCGTGGGGGTGATCAGCTCCGTAGTGGCTTCCGTAGAGAACAGTATCTTCCCCTGCAACAGATACGCCGTAGCCGGAGCCGGCAAGGGTAATCTTCCGTGCGCGCAGTCAATCCACCCTGAAAACAGGGGCAAGGCTGAGGTCACAACCCGGGTAATAGCCAATTGTTCCAAGCCCCAAGCCACCCCCAGAATATCCACCAAGGTGTCAATAGCACCGACTTCATGAAAATGTACCTGCCCGGGGGAGATGCCGTGGGCATGCGCTTCGGCTTCTGTCAAGGCATCAAGCACCCGCATGGCCTTGCCCCGCACCGCCGCCGACACCTCTACACGCGCAAAAATAGCGGCAATGTCGTGGGGATGACGCAGGGGTTGCGGCGCCTCCCAGTTGACCTCCACCCGCCTGCCAGGGCCCGCCGCGCGCTGTTCAGGCCAGGTTTGCAACTGGCAGTTGATGCCAGCCCCGTGCAGCAAAAGCGCTAAAGGCTCCAGCGCCAAACCCATATCGACTAAGGCGGCAAGGGTCATATCGCCACTGATTCCGTTGCGACAATCCAAATATACAAGCATATACCCCTTCCATGAAAAAGGTTGTCTGACAGAAATTTTCCCTATATACTGACTTCAGCTATTTGACGAATCTTGCGTACGCGGGGCCGCCCCAGCGTTGTGCTCTTTGTATCACTGACTTTTTATGCTGTTCGCCCAAGGAGGGCCTATGCTCATTCGAAATTGGATGACCAGGGAGGTCATCACCGTCACCCCTGAAACATCCATGCTGAAAGCATCCAAGTTAATGAAAGAACATGATATTCGTCGTTTGCCCGTCATTGATTCCGAAAATCACGTGGTGGGGATTGTTTCGGATCGGGACATCAAAGACGCTTCCCCGTCCAAAGCGACCACGCTGGATATGCACGAATTATACTATCTTTTGTCTGAATTGAAAATCAAGTCCATCATGACCCCCCATCCCACCACGGTCAGCCCCACCGACACGGTGGAAACCGTGGCAATGCTCATGGAAGAACGCGGTTTTGGCGGTATTCCCGTTGTGGATGACGATGGCAAACTGGTGGGCATTATCAGCGACCATGACGTATTTAAAGTGCTCATCAGCATCACCGGTGTGCGCCAAGGCGGCGTGCAGTTGGCCTTTAACGTGCCGGACAAAACAGGGAGCATGCGCCCCATTCTTGACGCCTTGCGGCTTAACCATGCGAGCATTATTTCTATTTTATCCTCAAACGATTCCACCGAACTTGGCACACGGCATGTGTTCATTCGCCTCCGGCCCATGGAAACAGCGGCTGAGGACGCGCTGATTACAGTATTTAAAGAACAGTTCAATCTGCTGTATTGGGCGCGTAACGCTGTCCACTTGACAGAAAAGAGCTAAACACTCAGCTATGTACCAAAAATCACAAACTTTTCGGCAAGAGCTTTTATACCCACCAGGCTAAACACCCCATAATAGACTTGCTATTTATACAAATCTGTGTCAAACTGCCTTTTGTATCGGGTAGCTATTTTTAAAAAGTAATTATCCCTAACACATTGACGTGGCACAATCGGCCATTAGGCAGCGGCTTGATGGTCGTCAATAAGGAAAGCCCCGCGTACTCTGAGCGGGTTATAATTGTACGAAACTGTCCAAGGAGGACACACATGGCCGAGATCACTTATAAGGGCAAAAGCTTTGAAGTTGATGAAGATGGTTTCCTGCTCCGTTTTGACGACTGGTGCCCCGAATGGATGGAATACGTAAAAGAATCCGAAGGCATCACCGACATTAATCCTGACCACCAGAAAATTCTTGACTTTTTGCAGGACTACTACAAGAAAAACGGTATTGCCCCCATGGTTCGCATTCTGTCCAAAAACACCGGTTACAAACTGAAAGAAGTGTACGAACTCTTTCCTTCTGGCCCCGGCAAAGGCGCTTGCAAAATGGCTGGTCTGCCCAAGCCCACCGGCTGCGTGTAGTCAACGACGCGTTATTTTACAAAAAAAAGGAAGGTTTCGGCCTTCCTTTTTTTGTTTCTTAGCCCTTACGGACTCTTAAAGCATTTAGGCATTGCCACTGTGCATACCTGAAAAAACACCGTCATTCTTTTGCACCCTGACAATCTGCACATGAAATGTATCCCCTTTAGTACAGCGGGGACATCCATTCGTGATGAGCAAACAATGGGAATCCACTTCTAAAGGGTCAATACCCGCACCCAAAAGAATTTTAGTTGAACGCCCCGCTTCCCACATAATCGGACTGCCGCATTTGCCGCATTCCACAAAAATCATTTCTGAATCAAAAGAGGCGGGGGCATAGAGATTTTTTTGTTCTAATAACGCTTTTGCTTCATGCTTTTCCATAGATAGATCCTCCACGCGGAGTTGTATTGCGTCTACATACCTTATAATGCTTCAGCTCGGCAAGGCAAGTCTTTAGCTTGCCAGAGCTCAAGCACTCAGGCTACACTCAGCACATGCAACGCCGCCCCATACATCTTCTCCCCCCAGAGCTTCGCAACCAAATCGCCGCTGGCGAAGTGGTAGAACGCCCTGCCAGCGTGGTCAAGGAATTACTTGAAAATAGTTTAGACGCTGGCGCGCGCCATATCCATGTAAGTTTAGAAAATGGCGGTCAAAGCTGCATCCGAGTACAGGACGACGGGCTTGGCATTCCCGCTGCGGAACTGGAGCTTGCCGTCACCCGCCACGCCACCAGCAAACTTGCCAATCTGCAAGAATTGCTTGCTATCCA
Organism: Desulfovibrionaceae bacterium; assembly: GCA_036655975.1. Taxonomy (GTDB): domain Bacteria; phylum Desulfobacterota; class Desulfovibrionia; order Desulfovibrionales; family Desulfovibrionaceae; genus CASQEL01. Next base: position 8,011 of record JAVVPD010000011.1, read on the forward strand.
TTCCTACGGCTTCCGGGGTGAAGCCCTGCCAAGCATCGCGTCCGTGTCGCATTTTCGCATGACCTCGGCTTTTGCCGGTGAAGCCGCCACAGCGGAAGTCATGCACGGGCGTATTCTTGGGGTGCAGCCTGCGGCACTGCATCAGGGCACCATTGTAGAAGTGCGAAATCTGTTTGAAAATATTCCCGCCCGCCTCAAATTTTTAAAAAGCCCCGCCACCGAGCAAAAACGCGCGCTGGACGGGCTGATCCGGCTGGCCTTAGCCTGCCCAGACAAGGGCTTTCGCTTTCACGCGGGAGAGCGCGAAGTGCTGCGCTTTGACGCAGGCCAAAGTCTGCACCAACGCTTGTGCGTCTTGTGGCCCGCCCTCATTACTGACACCTTGCAGCCCTTTGACGCCACCCGCGAAGATATCCGCGTGCACGGGCTTGCCGCCGCCCCCCAAGCCAGCCAACCCAAGGCCGACCGCATGTTCTTTTATGTGAACGGGCGGGCTGTCAACGACAAACGCCTGTTGGCAGCCGTGCGCGAATCCTACAAAGGCCATTTGATCAGCCGCGAGTACCCGCAAATTGTGCTCTTCATGGAGATCGCCCCCGAAGAGGTGGACGTCAACGTGCATCCGGCCAAGAGCGAAGTACGCTTTCGGGATGAATCCGCAGTATTTGCGGCAGTTTTACGGGCCTTGCGGCCCATGTTCGAGTCCCATTTCGGGTCGGGAGCAGGCCTCCCCCCAGTAGCTAGTCTGCCAACAGTGCAGGAAGAGGCCCCCCCCGCGTATTCCCCCGCACAGGTTCCGCTGCCCACACCCAAGCCCCAAGGTTTTTGGGGCTCGGTGGACGAAGCGCCCATTATGCGCCGCAAAGACCCTGAGCTTTTGCCATTTCTTGCCCCCTTGGGGACGCTTCCTCCGCCACAAGGGCTGGAAGAGCCCCCCCTGCCGTATGGGCTTACCACGCTCCCCGAAACAGCCTTGCCGTGGCCTGCCGAAACGGTTGTGCCGGCGGCAAGCCCCCCCCCACGGGCGGAGCCTAGCCCCCGCGTTGGCGAATATCAGTATTGGGGACAGGTGGCCAGCACCTATTTAGTGGTACGGGACAGTGCGGGAGCGCTGGTACTCTTGGATCAGCATGCCGTGCATGAACGCATCCTGTACCAGCGTATGTGTGAAAACGCCTTTGCGGGTACGGGGCAATGGCTCATAACGCCGCTGGACATAGCACTGCACCCGGCAGAAGTAGAGCGGGTTTTTGCCCTACGCCCCACCTTCGAAAATTTGGGTTTTGTTTGTGAGTTGAGCGGTCAGCACTTACAGGTACGGGCCACACCGCCCATTTTAGAAAAGGCTGCCGCTGTAGAATTTTTACGGGAAGCGCTCGCAGGGCGTAAAGAAGATTTATCGGCCCTGTTTATTTCCATGGCCTGTAAAGCGGCTATCAAGGCTGGTCAGCAATTGAGCGCTGACGAGGCGCTGGGCCTGATTGCCCAATGGCAGAACCTCCCCGATCGAGATTTTTGCCCCCACGGACGCCCCTGCGTATTACGCTGGGACGCCCGCGATCTGGAAAAACTTTTCAAGCGCAAAGCCTAGGGCCTATCCTTACGCGCGACACCACGTTTTTTCCACGGCGAGAAAGAGTAAGCCTTAGAGCATGTTGCTATTATGCTCTGGCGACGAGAACCGTCGCCCGCCCCGTAGGCGTAGGCGAAATGTACTTTCGCCCTAAAGGGGCGTGATCACTTCCAAGCCCCCCATGTAGGGGTGCAAAGCCTTGGGCAACACCACGCTGCCGTCTTTTTGTTGACCATTTTCCAGCACCGCCACCAGCGTGCGGCCTACTGCCAGCCCCGACCCGTTGAGCGTGTGGACAAATTGCGGTTTACCGCCGCCCTGAGGCCGAAAACGGATATCCGCACGGCGGGCTTGGAAATCCGCACAATTGGAGCAGGACGAAATTTCCCGATAGGCATGTTGTCCGGGCAACCACACCTCTAAATCATAGGTTTTAGCCGCCCCAAAGCCCATATCCCCCGTACACAGCACAATGGTACGGTAGGGCAATTCTAGGCGTTCCAACAAATCTTGTGCATGCCCGCGCATCAATTCCAGCTGAGTATAGGAATCCTCGGGATGGGCAAAACGTACCATTTCCACCTTGCTGAACTGGTGCTGGCGGATAAGGCCTTTGGTATCTTTCCCCGCAGAGCCTGCTTCCGAGCGGAAACAGGGCGTCCACGCGCAATAGCCAAAGGGCAAATCGCGTTCTTCAAGCACTTCAGTGGCATGCAGGTTTGTCAAGGGAACTTCGGCGGTGGGAATCAAATAATATTCCCAATTTTGCAATTTGAAGAGGTCTTCTTCAAATTTGGGCAATTGCCCCGTTCCGGTCATTGTAGCGCGGTTCACCATCAGCGGGGGAATAACTTCGGTGTAGCCATTGTGCTGGGTGTGCACGTCCAAAAAAAAGGTCGCCAAAGCGCGTTCCAAACGCGCCGCCCATCGCCAGTATACCGTAAAACGGCTGCCCGCCAGCCGACTGGCGCGCTCAAAATCTAGGCCCCCCAAGCTGGTGCCCAATTCCCAGTGCTCTTTAGGCGTAAAGTCAAAATGCGGGGGTTGACCGTAGCGGTGCACTTGCACATTGTCATGCTCATCCTGGCCTTGAGGCACCGTATCGTGAGGAATATTAGGCACATTGAGCAGCCACATTTCCACTTGGGCCTTGGCGTCTTCGGTTTCCCCGTTCAAGGTCTTAATCCGGTCTGACAAGGCGGATAAAGCTTCCATACGGTGCTCGGCAGATTCACCGGCGCGCTTCAAGGCCGCCACTTCACCAGAGGCGACATTGCGTTCGCCCTTCAGCTTTTCCACTTCACCCAATAAGGCGCGGCGCTTGGCATCAAGCTGTAAAAATTCGTCCACATCAACGGTGGAGTGACGAGCCGCCAGAGCGGCACGAACAAGTTCGGGATTTTTTTGGATCACTTTCAGATCAATCATGGAGTACTCCTTACCTTTCTTGCCTACTCAATAGCCTTGGCAATGCCGTAGCGTCAACTACAGATGCCACCCCCCTCAGCCCCATGGAGCCCTGATTCTAGCCGAGCCGACTTTGCGGCCCACTAAAGAATTGCGTATAGTCTAGAAATGGTATAGAATTTTGTCGATGTTGGCCTATATCCGTGCGTGACCTTTATCCATCTTTTCTGGAGGCTCCCCCCATGAAACGTTTTTCCACTCTTAGCCTTGCCCTACTCCTGTTGCTGGCTTTTACCACGCTGAGCGCGTGCGGGCCCAGCAACACCGTGCGTCTAGTATATAAACCCACGGATAGCAGCGTGTTACCGGCACCTGGTGCGCCGCGCGTCACCGTGGTACAATTCACCGATAAAAGAGCAAATACGCAATTGGGCGTTCGCCGTGACAATTCTTCCTTTGTGGCTAACGCCCCAGTGGCCGAATGGCTCAGCCGTTCCATCGCCGACGAATTGGCCCGCCTTGGCTTGCAGGTTTCATACGCCACCACCATTGATCAAGCCCGTAGCGGCAATCCAGACTACGTTGTGACTGGGGTGATCGAAGAAATGTGGCTGAAAGAAAGCTCCAGCACCGAACTTTCCGCCACCATCCGTGCGGTCATGACCCTGTCCAACCGCAAGGGCCGCATTTTGACCGACAATCTTTCGGCGGGCCAAACACGCAAAGCCCTCCCCTCGTCCAATACGGCGGAAGAACTGTTGTCTGACACCTTGCAAGAATTGGTCACGCCAGCCGCACAAAAAGCGCAACAGGCCATTCTGGCAAAATAACACAACTATGCCGAGCAGCACTGTGGGCCTCCTGCGGGGGGCCCTGCGTATACTTCGGCGCTGTTCCTCTGTTATAGGGGCCATAGGATGGGGAATTGCGTGTTTTGTGGGCAATCTGGACACGCCGTCCTTTGCTGCGGCTGACAATAGCGCCTATGCCGCCCCCATCGACAGTTCCGCAACCCTCACGGTGGAAAAAAATATTTTTTCCGCAGTCGCCACAGCTAGCCTGCCTTTTGGCGGGCTTATCCATAAAGACACCACCTACGGCATTATACGCGCCGCCGCTTTTTTGCAGGCCGCACGCGAATCTGCCCTCAGCCTCAGCGGGCACACTGCCGCCCATATCGGCGCTTTTGCTTTGCCCCGCCGCACCGCCTTAGCCGCAGCCGCTCAGGAAGCCAGCGTGAGTATTTCGATTACCGATGCTCCCGCGCCCTTTATCGGACAAGAATTGTTGACCGTCATGGTGAAGCTGGAATCTCCCTTAGAACGCCTCAACACGCGAATCCGTGAAACCATGCAGCACCCCGATACATGGGCCCTGTATGAAGAAAGCCTTGCCCTCATGCACCAGCATGTGGCCGAAGGGCGCGACTTAGTGCAAAGGGCCGCCAATCTACGCCAAGATCGCGGCGCGCACACGGACGAAATTTTCATGCAGCGCACCACCTATCTGGCGGATCAATTAGATGCCTTGTGGATGTATCTCCAGCTCTTGCCCCATTTACGCAATACGTGGGAAAAGCCTGCGGATGTCCAAGGGCAGCTCCAACGCGCCCTGACGCTGGCCCCCCAAAATCCGTTATTATGGTGCGCCTTAGGGGAAGTACAATTGCAATTGGACTTCCCCCAACAAGCCATTGAAAGCCTCGACTGTGCTGTGCGTTACGGCCCAGAATTCGCACGGGCCTTGTACGCGCGAGGTTTAGCCCATTTACGGATGCAGCAAAGCGCCTTGGCAGAAAGCGATCTGAGCGCCGCGCTCGCATTACGCCCCCACACCGTCACTTGGCTGCGGGCACGCGGAGCCGTACGCATGGTGCGCGAAGACTACGGCCCCATGTGCGAAGATTTTACCGAAGCTTGTGCTCAAGGCGACTGCGATGGCCTGATCACCGCCCGCAAGCGCGACTTATGCCAGCCCGAGCCCGCAGAATCCGCAGAACCAGCAACAAATTCCCCCCCCACAACGGAAAAAACCGCCGCACCTGCCTCAGCTTCGGAACTTCCGCCCGCCCCTCTGGAGGTTCCCCATGTCGCGCCATAACATATTAGTAAAAGTTTACGGCAACCTCTATCCCGCCTCTCAAAAACTGTTCTGCGCCCTACAGGAAGCCTGCCGCGCCGGCTGTATCCAAGAGAACAACGATGTCCCCGTGATAAGCCTTAACGGTGATCTACTGTGTGTCAGCTATGAAGGCGTCTTCTTCCCCTTGGACAATGTTTTGGAAGTGCTTGTCCCTTTACTACAGCCCGACATGCAAGGCAAAATCGATTATATTGATCTTGAAGCGTGGACCTTAACCCGCCACAGTGTTGAGGGAACCCGCCTGCACGTTAGCGCCGTCCCCCTCAACAATGTCATGGATTATGCAGGATTATAAGCCACAATGAAAGCCTCTACCTCTGCGTATATCTATGCGGGTATCACCATTGCCCTATGGTCCACAGTGGCTACGGCTTTTAAATTGGCCTTGCGCGAACTAGACCCCCTGCAACTGGTACTTACGGCAGCGCTCGCCTCTACCCTGATACTCCTCTTGGTCATCGCCCTGCAGGGCCGACTGCACGAGTTGCGCTGCCTCACCCGCCAGCAGTGGCTACGCAGCGCAGGACTGGGGCTTCTCAATCCTTTTGCTTATTATGTGCTGCTGTTTCAGGCTTATGCCGTATTGCCCGCGCAAGTGGCCCAATCCATCAATAGCACTTGGGCGATTATGCTCGCGCTTTTATCCGTGCCATTTCTGGGACAAAAATTGCGCCCGCGCGATTGCTTGTGCATGCTTCTGGGTTACGGTGGGGTGCTGATCGTCGCCAGCGGAGGTAAACTGGACACCTTATGCAGCGGCAATCTCAAAGGCATGCTGCTGGCTTTCGGGAGCACTTTTTTTCTGGCAAGTTATTGGATTGCCACGGCGCGTGCCAGTCTTTCACCGGTTATAGCCCTTTTTGCCAGTTTTTTATGCAGTCTGCCATGGGTTGTGGGGGCTACTCTGCTGTTTTCCACATGGCCTTTCAGCGCGGCCTTTATCAGCCACCACGCCATGGCTTTGGCGGCTGCCGTGCATGTGGGGCTGTTTGAAATGGGCCTCGGCTATTGGATGTGGGTTACGGCCCTCAAACTTTCCCCTTCAGCCGCGCGGCTGAGCGTGTGCGCCTTTTTCGTACCCGTGCTGTCGCTTTTCTGGATTAACCTTATTTTACACGAAAGCATTGCCCCCGCAACCTTTGCGGGCTTGGCATGCATTATAAGCAGTGGCATTTTACAAAGCCGCACAGGGTAGCCATGCCTTCCACACCGGCATGGCTACCCTACAAGAGCACACTCACCCACCGCGAGTACACGAGCCAAGAAACCGTAAACCACTTGACTTACTTATGACTTCAGCTGATTAACCAATGTTAGCAACCTTTGCATCTGTTGATCCAGCGCTTCCATGCCTTGGTTGGCTTCATTCATAGCGGTAGCAATTTCTGAGGCCGAGTCGCTCACAACGCTGATAGATTCATTCATCTGCGCTGAGGAGGCCGATTGTTCTTCTGCGGCGGTGGCAATAGCGCGCACCATATCAGCAGCACACATTGCCAAGTGCACAATTTCTTCCAGAGTTGTTCCCGAGGTGGAGGCAAGGGCAGTGACCTCTTCAATGGCCTTCACCGCGCCGACGACATTATCCACATTTCGATGCGTATCATGCTGAATATCATTAATGACAGAGCTGACTTCGGTTGTGGCGGACATCGTTTTTTCTGCCAATTTACGCACTTCGTCAGCCACCACGGCAAAGCCCCGCCCCGCTTCACCCGCTCGGGCCGCTTCAATAGCGGCATTCAATGCCAGCAGATTTGTTTGATCGGCGATATCTGAAATAACAACCAAAATTTTATTAATTCCCTGCGCCAATTCATTCAAATGCTGCATATCTGTTTTAAGACTATTCGCATCATGCTGCACATTGTTCATGCTGTTGACCATTTGGGAAACAATAGCAGAACCGTCACGCGCCCTGTTACGCATTTCTTCCGCACTTTTGGCAGCATCACCCGCATTTTTTGCCACATCAAGCACCGTTTCGTTCATCTGATCCATGGCGATAACCGTATTCTGCATTCTGCGGGCGGTTTCGGCCGTGGCCTGATCCGAACGGGAAATTTGCAAGGTTAAAGTGCTGCTAATTTTTTGGGCTTCATCCACCACCTGTCGGGTATTGTCTGCCACTTCCAAGATGGTTTTTTGACTTTTTTCTATGGCCATTTTCTGGCTGACAATCTCAGTATTATTAATCCACAGGGAAAGCACATGCTCCAAATGCCCTTGCGGATCACACAAAGGCGTTGCCAACGCTTCAATATAAAATGTTTTGCCCGTAAAATTCGTGTATTCTCGTTCCAGCCGGCTGGAAACCTTATCGCGCAGGCAGGCTACGGTAGCGGTTTCAAAGTTGGCCTTCCCGTACATAAACTCACCCGACGTGCTGCCCAGATATTTATCCTGTGTACCCTCATGCCCCAGCAAGGTCAGCATGTCTTTGTTGGTATATGTCAGGGTATTATGAGCATCAAAAATAGCGCAGGCCACGGGCAAGGCATCAAAAACTCCATGCGAAAAAGCAAGCTCTTTCTGGAGTTTAGCCAGCAATTCGTTCAGAACCCGTGCCAGCACCCCCACCTCATTCCCCGTATCCATGATCAGAGGCGGCGTGTTCGAATCTTCGATCACCTTCTGGGCATAGGTCATGGTACGTTCCAGCGGGATACACACAGAATAGTGATTGTACGCACAGGAGACAATGCAAAGCACCAGCATGAGCGCTAAACCACCAGCAACGACATAGATACGATCATCAAGCATATCAAAAAAACTCGACAGCGGTGCCATAATTTTCGTCACTTCCTGCGTATACGCGTCGCTGAACACCAGCCCTAGGGCATAGTCTTTATCCGGTGCGCGCTTAACAGTAAACTGCCCCGAGCTATCCTTAAAATTCCCTTTCACGGCTTCCATGGCTTCGGTTTCCAAAGCGATCAGCGCGTCGGACAGACTGTTGGCCTGTTTAATAAGCGCCAGTTCCGCCGCGCTTATACCATTGCTCTGCAGCAAATCCAGCAGGGGCACTTTTTCGCCAGGAGCTACCAGCCGATCTTGACTCCGGGGGATACGGCCCGCCCGCTCATCCACCACCGCCAGATAGGCCTTTTCCATCTCGGGCTTGCCGGTGGCAGCATAGGTACGCACCAAGCGCGTTAATTCTTCAGACGATCGTTGCAATTCCAAGGCCAGATTGCTTAACACTTTCTGCTGTGCAGTCGCGCGCATATTTTCTTCAACAGATGTATATAACTGAAATACGAGTACGCTAATGACACAGACAATCAAGACAATAGCAGTGCTAATTCCCGTAGTCGCTTTTTTAATAGTCATGGCAGATTTCCTATAGTTTCTAAAATAGTCTCTTGCTCACAGTAATCGGCAATTCAAACCCAGGGTTTAGGTTTGGTATAAAAAAAACTGGCATACTTTGGGGGTATGCCAGTTTTTAAAACCTAACCCCATAATATTTTTAAGTTATTAAGAGGGTTATATCCATATATGTTCTTTAGCTCAAGGCAACATCCAGCGCAAAGGCCCAGATTGCAGATAGGTTAACACACAGATAAACAGCGTCATCGCCAAGCTATGGCCCAGCGTAAAGCGGAAGAGATTGCCTTCCTGCCCGACCATATTTGTAGCGGCGGTAGCCACGCTGATGGACTGGGGCGAAATCATCTTCCCGGTCACACCACCCGAGGAGTTGGCAGCAACCGCCAATTCCGGAGGCATACCCACCACTTCAGCCGTGGAGCGCTGCATGCCGCAGAACAGGGCGTTGGACGAAGTGTCCGAACCTGTCAGGAACACGCCAAGCCAACCCAACAAAGGCGCAAAGAAGGGGAACAGGCCACCGGTCTTGGTGAAGCCGATACCCAAGGAAGAGCTCATCCCCGAATAGTTCATCAAGAAGGCCAAGCCCAAGATCATGGCAATGGTCAGGATGGGGAAGCGCAATTGCTGAATGGTGCGGAACAAACAGGAGAAAGCCTGACCGAAGGTATATTTCGGCATAAAGGGCACCGCAATCAGACCGGAGAGCAGAATAGCCGTACCACCAGCGGAAAGCCAGTTAAACTTGAAGTACGCGGCATAAGGGGCGTCGGTAGCCACAATGGGGGCGGTGCGGTTGACCATACCGTCCAAAGCGGGCCACGCAAAGCCCTTGGTGGCAATGGCACCGGTGAGCGTGTCAAGCATATTCTTGAACACAGGCAGGCCCCAGAAAAACACCATAACCGCAAGAATAATATAGGGAACCCAAGCGCGTAAGACCAAGCCCAAGCTGGGGGCCGCACCCGTCAAGTTCACCGGCACTTCACCTTCAAAGCGCCAAATCTGCGAGGGCTTCCACACGCGCAGCAATAAAATCAGCCCTGCCAACGCGACAATGGCCGACATAATATCCGGCAAGGTCGGGCCGTGGAAGTTTGAAAACACAAATTGCGAACCAGCAAAACACACCCCAGCCACGACAATGGCGGGCATAACTTCCAAAGAACGCTTGAAACCACACATGGTTACGCACAACCACAGTGGCACAACGATAGACAGGAAGGGCAATTGGCGACCCACAATTTTACTGATCACCATGGCGTCAAAACCAGACACCTGACCCGCCACAATAATGGGAACCCCAATGGCACCAAAGGCCACAGGGGCGGTGTTGGCGATCAAGCACAAACCCGCCGCATACAGCGGGTTGAAGCCCAAGCCCACCAGCATAGCGGCGGTAATAGCCACCGGCGTACCGAAGCCTGCCGTTCCTTCAATAAACGAACCGAAGGCAAAGGCAATAAAAATGGCTTGCAGACGACGATCGTCCGTAAGCCGCGCGAGGGATTCTTTGATATGCTCAAATTCTCCCGATTCAACCGTCATGTTATACACCCAGACAGCAGTGATAACGATCCAAATAATGGGAAAAATTCCGTATGCAGCGCCGTAAACAACTGAGCTTACAGCGGTTTTTGCCGGCATTCCCCATACAAAAATCGCCAGTAGCAAAGATACGAGCAAGCCCACGCCTGCGGCATGATGCCCCTTTGCACGCCGTACCGCCAGCATATAAAAGAGCATGATAAGCGGAATACCCGCCATTATTGCGGATAAAATAACATTACCCGATGGATCATACACCTGTGTCCACGACATAGACAGTCCCTCCTGCACACCTGTGTGCAATGACGATTGAAAAATAGAATGCAGCCAGTTCCAGAACAACTGACACCCTCAAAACACCTATTGCCTAAAATACTCGGCAAACAGCTAGCTAACAGACGGCACAACAGCTTTTTTGCTGATCTGCAAGGGGCTTATGACAATCTGTTATGCTCTGTAGCCATATAACACAGGTATTTGTGCAAAGCAAAAAAATTATTTTATACTTATTTATGCTATATTATTAACAATATAATATTTACCTGTTTTTTTTGCGACTTTCCAAATATTGCCGTACAGCTTTATTGTGCTCAGACAGATTAACGCTGAAGGCATGCTCGCCACCATCGCTTTTTGCGACAAAATAATAAAAATCGTGCACTTCGGGCTGTAATGCCGCCCGCAGTGAGGCCACCCCCGGCGAACAAATGGGGCCGGGAGGTAAACCGGGGCGCTGGTAGGTATTGTACAAATTGTTGGCATCGCCCAATTGACTGCGGCGCAGATTACCGTCAAAGGCAGGGCCAATACCATAAATCACGGTGGGATCAGCCTGCAAAAGCATATTGGCTTTCAATCTGTTAGCATAAACGCCAGCCACTCTGGGCCTTTCTGCGGGGATAGCGGTTTCCCTTTCCACAATGGAGGCCAAGGTCACCAGTCTTTGCAATTCCGCCCCCTTGGGTTTTTGCCCGCCGGGCCAGAGGGGCGCGGTTTTTTGCCAAAAGGTGTCCACCAAACGCCCCGCAATGCTCCGAGCGTCTGCCAAAGTTGGGGAATCAGGTTTTTTTAACAGATAGGTATTCGGCAATAAAAAACCCTCAGCACTCGCAAAGGGGATACCGTAATGGCGTAAAAAAGCGGGATCGGTGATGACTGTTTGAAAATCTTCGGCGCGCACAAAACCCGCTTCACTCAAAGTTTGCCCCACTTCCCACCACGTCAATCCCTCACGCAGGGTGATGCGGTACAAAACCGGATGCCCGTTCACCAGCTGATCCAGCACTTTTTCAGGCTGCCAGCCCGTATTCAGGGCAAAACGCCCCGCCTGTAGGCGGGAATCCCACTGCTTATACCGAGCCAGCCAGCCAAAATACCGGGCATTGGTGATACAGCCTTTAGCCTGCAATTGTTCGGCCACCCGCCCAAAAGCGGTACCCGGCTCCACATCAAACAGCACCTCCTGCCCTTCGGCACTGGGCGGGGTGGCTAAAAAACGGGAGCCTTCCCAATACCCGTACCCCCCTGCCACCACGCCGGCCACCACAAAGAGGAAAAACAGCCTCATAAACCACTTCATGCCAGTCTCCAACGCGCTTCAGGTTCTGCTAGAAAGGATTCCAAAATACACACGGCTGCTTGTTGATCCAACACAGCCTTTTTGTGGGCACCGTACACCCCCGCACGGTGCAGGTCACCCTCCGCCGCGTAGGAACTGAGAAATTCCGGCATGAAATACACGGGCAGATCTACCCGCCGCTTCAGGCGTTCGACAAAATTACGCACTTGCCGAGTGGTGAGCGAATCTTCACCATTTTCCATCACGGGCAGGCCCACCACCAGCGCGGCGGGCTGCTCACGGCTAATACACGCCACCAATTGCGCCAAAAACAGCGCACGCGGGCTGCCCGCAGGCACACAAAGCGTACAACGCGGAAAGGCCATGCGCCCTCCCGCGTCGGTAACAGCAATGCCCGTGCGGGCAAGGCCATAATCAATCGCCAAAAACTTCAAAAATTACACACCCATTTTTTTACGCACCACATTCATGGTACGGGCAGCCACTTTGCGGGCCTTCGCATTGCCTGCTTGCAAAATCTCGCGCACAATATCGGGATTGTGGTCTAAAAAAGCCCGGCGATACTGCAAAGGTTCTAGCAATCCGGCAACATTTTTCAAAAAAATCTTCTTGCACTCTACACAGCCCAAGTGTGCGCCGGTGCAGCCGCTACGGATCTCCGCCTGTTCTTCCGCGCTAGCCAGCAACACATGATAGGGAAAAAGATTGCACACATCAGGGTTGCCCGCATCGGACTTGCGTAAGCGCGCGGGGTCGGTAAACATGCCCTTGACCTTTTGCGCCACCGTGTCCAGATCATCACGTAAAAAGATGCCGTTATTATAACTTTTTGACATCTTGCGCCCGTCAAGGCCGGGACATTTGGCTGCGGTGGTCAGGCGGGCTTCCGGTTCCAAAAACACATCCCCGTAAAGATGGTTAAAACGGCGCGCAATTTCGCGGGTCATTTCTAAATGGGGCAATTGATCCTGCCCCACCGGCACCCAACGGGTATGATACAACAAAATATCCGAAGCCATCAGCACAGGATAACACATAAAACCCGCATTGCCGAGGTCCTTCGTGGTGATTTCCTGCTGCTGTTCCTTGTAGGTGGGGTTGCGCTCCAACCACGACACCGGGGTAATCATAGACAAAAGCAAGGTAAGCTCCGCCGTACTTTTTACCGCAGACTGACGAAAAATAACGCATTTTTGGGGATCAAGGCCGGCGGCTATCCAGTCCTTAACCATTTCCAGCGTGTTGGAATTGATCTGCGACGGATCGGCAAAATCACTTGTCAGGGCATGCCAGTCTGCCACAAAAAACAAGGCTTCCATTTCGTCCTGCATGGCTACCCAGTTTTTTAATACCCCAAAATAATGGCCCAAATGCAAGGGCCCTGTAGGGCGCATCCCTGAAACAATCCGTACAGTGTTCATCCTTCCTCCATTTCCATAAAAAATACAAACTTACAGACCAACTGCCAGTAATAAAGCCTCAGCAGACAAACGCACCAGCGGGCCGAGCACATAGCCAAGCCCCCCAGACATAAGCAAAAGGAGTAAAACCACAAAACCATAGCGTCCGGCATCCATATAGCGCCAAGCCCAATCAGTTGGCAAAAAATACGCCAAAACCTTACTACCGTCCAGCGGAGGAATGGGCAACAAATTCAACCACGCCAAGCCGCAATTAATGATAATACCCGCTTGCAGCATCTGTAGGCCAAAAACATAGCTGCTGTTGTCCATCCACACGCTCGGCGGTAGGGCCACGACTGCCCCACGGAGCAGCAGCGCAAAGCCCAAGGCCAGCGCAAAATTGGTCAGCGGGCCTGCCAAGGCCACCAGCATCATATCCCGCACCGGATTACGGAAATACCGCGTATCCACGGGCACCGGTTTGGCCCAGCCAAAGACAAAAGACCCCGTTAAGCTGGTCAAGGCAAAGACCAATAAACCCGTAGGGTCAATATGCGGCACAGGGTTGAGCGTTAAACGCCCCAATTGCCTCGCCGTGGGATCACCGCGCCTAGACGCCACCCACCCGTGTGCCACTTCGTGCAGAATAATTCCGAGCAAAGCGGGGACGGCGGCAATGGCAAAGCGTTTCAAATAAAGTGCAATATCAGTTTCAAACATTCTTTGCGGCTATCATGAAGCCGAGCACAAAACAAGATATTTGTTGTGGGGGGGCTTGCCATTGCCCCCCTATCACCGCTAGTATACCGCAATGCAAACACGGTAGGTACGCCGCCCCCCCCAAAAGACGCACAGCCCTTTGCGCCCGCCACGGTAACCGTACTCTTGCAGCCGCAAGAAAAAACACTGGTGCTCAAACGCCCCAAAACCGCGCGCCAATTGCTCGCCGCCTTGGATCTGCGCGAAGAAACCGCCCTTGTGGCCCGCGAGGGGGAACTCCTAACGCCGGACAGACGCATTTACACAGGGGACACACTCTTGGTACGCAAGGTTGTTTCCAGCGGCTAAGGTTTGCCCGCCACACGACCTACTTTATTCGTCTTTTCAGGAGAACACGTATCATGGAATCGCATATCAACTTTGATTCGCAAGAAAACATCCTCCATTTACTCGACCAGCGCCTCTTACCCACCCAAGAAATTTTTGTACCCTGCCACACCAGCCGTGATGTCATCAATGCCCTACAAACCATGGTCGTGCGCGGTGCGCCCGCCATTGGGGTCACGGCGGCTTGGGGCTGTGTGCTGGCCTTGGTGGAAGTGCAGAACATGGCACATTGGCGTGAGCGTTTGGAAGCCCTGCTCGCCGACTTGACCGAGGCCCGTCCCACGGCGGTCAATTTACGCTGGGCCGTGGATAAAATGCGCTTTGAATGGCGGCAGATGGGGGATATGGACGCGGATATTCTGCTGCGCGTCTGGCGGGCTGAGGCCGCCCGTATGCAGCGTGAAGATATCGCCATCAACAAGGCTTTAGGAGCCTTTGGCGCCACATGCATCAAGGATGGCGACGGCATTATGACCCATTGTAATGCCGGGGCGCTCGCAACCGCTGGCTACGGTACCGCCTTGGGCGTTATTCGCGCCGCATGGGAAGAAGGTAAAAAAATACACGTTATTGCCAATGAAACGCGGCCCTTCTTACAGGGGGCACGTCTCACCGCCTTTGAACTCGCCAAAGAGGGCATCCCCGTCAGTGTCGCCTGCGACAATGCCTGTGGCTTGCTCATGCGTAAGGGGCTTGTGCAGTGCGTGGTGGTGGGCGCAGACCGCATTGCCGCCAACGGCGACACTGCCAATAAAATCGGCACCTATTCCGTAGCCCTGCTGGCAAAAGCCCACGCTATTCCCTTCTATATTGCCGCGCCCCTGTCCACCATTGACCGCGACACTGACAAAGGTGCGGACATCCCCATTGAGGTGCGCCCCGAGCGTGAAGTTACCCATATCGGGCCCACACAATTGACCCCCAACGCCGTGCCCGTGTTCAACTTTGCCTTTGATGTCACCCCTGCGGAACTTATCAGCGGAATCATCACCGAAAAAGGCATTTTGCGCGCCCCCTATACTGACAGCATTCTGAACGCTTTTGAGGCCTAGCACCATGACGCAGCTCCGAGTAGTGGTAGGAAATACCCGCGCAAAGCCCCAAAGCCCCGACGTGGCTACCGAAACCCGCGCCCTTTGGGATCAGAGCGATGCGGCGCCCGGTGTCCAGTCCATTCCCGCCTTACTGGCGGCACGCCTGCCCGAAATCCGCCAGCAATTGATACGCTTTGTATACGATCTTGGTCGTTTGCCCGTGCACGGGCGTCAGGTGCAGGAGCGTCTCAAAGCCGGAGCCAGCCTGTCCATGTGGTGGTGCTCCCTGTTATTTGAAAAGCATCCCAAGGTTCTCCCCGCTGTCTATCCCGCCCTTAAAGCGCGGGCTCTAGAAATATATATTCAAGAACAAGGGTTTACGAGTATTATCCTTGAGGGTAACGACGAAAAACTGCACACCCTGTTGACAGATTTCTGCGCGCGCACGGGCCGCACCTTCAGCCATGTGCCGAGCCTTGCCCCAGAGGCACCCGCCCCAAGCTCCCTGCGCGAAAAAGCCCACCGCGCCTACTACGCCCTCCCGGGCCCGTGTAAAGCACTGGGGCGTTTCCTCGTGTGGTGGTGGAAAATACGCCGCCACCTGCCGCGCACGCACAGTCCGGCCCCCTGCCCCGAAAGCCTCACCGGAACAGAAGGCTTTACCGGAGCCACTATCGCCACCTACTTCCCTAATATCGACCCAAAATTGGCCGAGCAAGGCCGCTTTCGCTCCCGCTATTGGGAATCTCTGCACGAAGCCCTGCGCGCCCTGCCCGAGCCGGAACCCACAGCCGAATTTCTGAACCGCGCGCCGCAACACTCTCCCCGCCCCCCCCGCAAAATCCATTGGCTGTTCATGCTTTTTCCCTCGCCGCAATATTCTTTTGCCGCATGCCGTGCGCTGCGCGAACGCTTTGCCGCGCACAGTGAAGCCACCGCCGACCCTTGCGCCATTGACGGAGCCAGCTTTCATTTTCTGGAAGAATTTTTGTATCCTCGGGATCTTGTCGCCGCGTGTGTGCGTTATGTGCGTCTGGCCCTGTCCAGCGCCCGCATACAGTCTGCCGTACGCGCGCAGTGCACGCTGCCCGGCTCCGCTATGAATATCTGGCCCTATCTCGGCCCTGCTTTTGCCGACTCCTTCCGAGGCTGGCGCTGTCTTGAACGCTGCCTGCACCAGATCGCTTTTACCCGCTATGTGGCGTGGGCAGGCCCACAAGAATGGACCATCTTTCCGCTCGAAAATTGCCCGTGGGAACGCATGCTCACCCAAGCCGTGCACGAAGCTCCCCACGGTTCGCGCCCCGTCTACGGAACGCAGCATTCCACCGTGCGCCCCACGGACTTTCGGTATTTTGACGATCCCCGCACCTTCACCAGCCCCGACTGCGCCTTGTTTCAACCCGATATCGTCTGCGGTAACGGGCAAGGTGCCTGCCACGAAATGCGGGCCGCAGGGCTGCCCCCCGCGCGTATGGGCATGATTGAAGCCCTGCGCTATATGTATCTGTACCGCCCCGAAGGCCCCTGCCCCCCCCAAACCGTACAGGGCCGCCTGCTTATTGTGACCAGTTTTTTCGCTGACGAAGTGGCCGACCACATGCGGGTGCTGGCCGATGTTCACCATGCGGGTATGCTCAAAAACTGGCAAGTCACGCTCAAAGCCCACCCCTACCTTGCCGTGGACGACTATCTGCATCGGCTCATGCCCGACCATACTTTCACGCTGTCCACTGCCCCCATTGGTGACTTGCTCACCTCCGGCACCATGGTTTGGGCCTCCAATTCCACCACCGTGGCGCTGGAAGCTGCCCTGCACGGCCTGCCCGTCATGGTGCAATTGCCCGCGAATGATGTGGACTTGTGCCCCTTGCAGGGGATTGAAGGGGTGGCCCGCATCGCCAATGCCCAGCACGTGGCCGCCGCCCTCAAAGCCCCGCAGCATGCCCACCTCGCTTCCGAATATCTCGCCCTTGATCCCGCCCTCCCCCGCTGGCGAACCTTCTTGAAGCTCTAAGCCCCGCCCCCCTATACTGCTTCGACAATACGGGACGAATTTGATATAGGTATTTTTTTGTTGTGTAATTTTTCTAAAGTGAGTACCCATGGCGGACATCGTGCGCTACCCCGGCCCCGGCTGTATTGTGGAATATATGGAAGGCAACGCCACACAGATTGCTCTGGTGACCGAAGAACAAAGCGGGCGTCTCCGTTTGCTCCTACCCAATAGACGCGAAACCCGCCTCGGCATCAATCGCCTGCTGCCGTGGTCTGGCCCCATGATTGCCGATACCCAAGGCCGTGACCTTGCCGTCAAACACTTGGAAGAGCACCGCGCCAGACGTGAGGCCGCCGCGCAGGCCATTAATATTCTTGAAGTCTGGGAAATGGCCCAAGGCGAAATGGAGCATGCCTCCGCGCAGTGGTTTGCCGAGCTGTTCATCTCCACCCCCGATGCCGACACCGTTGCCGCTTACGGACGCGCCCTCTTGGCCTGCAAAACGCATTTCAAATTTCATGCTCCCGATTTCGATATTTATTCTGCCGAAAGCGTCAATACCCGTCTGGCCGATCAACTGGCCCAGCAGCAGCGCGAAGCACTCAGCCTGCACGGGGGGGCCTTCTTCCACATGCTTTGGGACGTACACTGTAAAAAACGTACTTTGCCCCTGCCCGATTCCACGGAATGGCCGGCCCCAGACACCCTTGAACGCCTCAAAACACTCGTTCTAGACCGCATGGCCGACCCTGAAAGCCACGACGACGATCTATTATGGCGCAGCCTCGTCAAAAGCCTGCCCGATGTCGCCCATTTACCCCTTAATCTCGCTGTTGCGTGGGGTCTTGTTCCCGAGCACCACAATTTTTTGCTTGACCGTGCAGACTATGCCCCCGGTGATGACTGGGCCCAAGCCTTTGACGATGCCATTACAGACATCTGTCAGGCGGTGGAATCCGGCCCAAACCCTGACTGCGATCTGCCTTTTATCAGCATCGACAGCAGCACTACCCGTGATGTGGACGACGCCTTTTATGTCGAAGCCCTGCCAGACGGCGGCCTGTGTCTGCATCTGGCTCTGGCCTGCCCCGCCCTGCACTGGCCCTTTGACAGCCCCTTGGATAAAGCCGTATTCCGGCGGGGAACCAGCATTTATCTGCCCGAAGCCACCCACCATATGCTGCCCGAAATTCTGGGCACAGACCTACTCTCGCTGACCGCCACCCAAAGCCGCCCAGCCCTGTGCATCGCCTGCCAGGTAGACGCCAGCGGCACCCTACTTTCCTGCACCCCCAGCCTACAGCATGTGCGTTTGGCCGCCAACCTCACCTATGAAGATTGCGAAGCTGTGCTTGTTGCCCATGCTGATAATCCCGCCACCGCCTATGCCGAGCAAATCAAAAGAGGCGAACAACTCGCCACCTTACGCCAACACGTTCGCATTGCTGCTGGGGCCGTCATCATGGATCGGCCTGACCCCAAGCTCATCCTTGAAGCACAGGGCGAAGGCCCCAATGCGCCCATCAAGGTGCGCCTCGAAGAAGTGCCCCCCACCCCGCGCGCGCAATTACTTGTTTCTGAAATGATGATCCTTGCCAGCAGCGCCTGTGCCCAATGGGCCATTAGCCACGATGTCCCTCTACTTTTTCGCACCCAAGACGTGGTTATCCCCAAAGAATACGCCGGCATCTGGACAGAACCGCACCAGATGGCCCGCATCATGCGCGCCCTGACCTCCTCCAGCCTAGACAGCCACCCCCGCCCCCACGCGGGGCTCGGTGTTCATGCCTACAGTCCCGTAACTTCGCCCCTACGGCGCTATCCCGACCTTATCAACGAAGCCCAAATTATCAGCTTTTTGCAAACGGGAACTCCCCGCTGGGATCAAGCCGGACTCGACGCCCTGATCACCCCCTTGAACACCCGCCTCGACGCTGCGGGGCAAGTGCAGCGCTTCCGCCCCCGCTATTGGAAACTTCTGTATATCCGTCAGCAGGGCGATAAACAGTGGTGGGACGCCATTGTTACCGAAGAAAATGACAATTTTGCCACGGCCTCCCTCCCCCGAGAACAAATTTTTGTGCGCGCGCGCCGAAATCTCTTTGGCGAACGTGCCTGCCCCGGGCAGCGGATTCAGGTGCGCCTTGGTAAGGTAAACCCTTTATACAACGAAATTCATCTCTTGGAAGTGGCAGAAGAAGAAGGAGGAGTGACACATGGCTGAGTTGCTGTGGATTGTCGTGACCTATGTCATCGGCTCTGTACCCTACGGTTTGGTCTTCGGGCGGTGTTTTTGCGGGATTGACCCGCGCTTTGCGGGCAGCAACAATGTGGGCGCAACCAATGTGGCGCGCTTGTGCGGCCTGAAGTGGGGCATTGCCACGCTGGTTTGCGATATTTTGAAGGGTACCCTGCCCATGGTGGTGGCATTATGGATCAATACTGACGGCGTATTTTTGACCTTTGTGGGTATGGCTGCCGTGCTGGGGCATATTTTTTCATGTTTTATGAATTTCAAGGGGGGCAAGGCTGTGGCGACGAGCATCGGGGTGATGCTGCCAGTGGCTTTTTGCCCTTTATTGCTCGCCTGTAGTCTGTGCATGCTGGTTATCTGGCGCAGCGGTTTTGTTTCTCTGGGCTCGCTGACCTTAGTGGTGCTGCTGCCCATACTGCTTTTTATTTTTGGTCTATGGAAATATATTGTCCTTTCATTGTGCATTATGGCCTTAGTCATTTGGAAGCACAGTGCAAATATTCAACGTCTTATCTGCCGCACGGAAAAACCTTGGCTAACACGTAAAACGGCGAAATAAGGAGTTTTGAGTGATGAATGTTCATGAATTTCCGCACTATCGCGGTCATATGGAATATGTATGCCTTGGCTGCGGCAAGCGTTATCCCACAGATGCGGCGGACCAATTATTGTACACCTGTCCGGTATGCGGCGGCGTTTTTTTGCTGGAAAACACCAATTTCGACGCATTGAAAACGCATTCAGGCGCGCAATGGCAGGAAATTTTTGACCAGCGGGCTTCTTCCCGCTGTACGGCCTTGCGCGGTATTTTCCGCTATTATGAACTCATGGCCCCAGTGCTGGAAGCCGAAGATATCGTGTATCTTGGCGAAGGCATCACTCCCATTATCGAAGCGGCTCCGGCGCTGCAACGCGGCGTGGGCATGCGCTTTGGGTATAAAAATGACGGACAAAATCCCAGTGCGTCGTTTAAAGATCGCGGCATGGCCTGCGCCTTCAGTTATTTAAAAGCCCTGACCCGCAAATTTGGCTGGGATGAAGTGCTCACCGTATGCGCGTCCACGGGTGACACCTCTGCAGCGGCAGCTTTATACGCGGCCTATGTGGGGGCCCCCCTCAAATCCGTGGTGCTTCTCCCCCACGGCAAGGTAACGCCCCAGCAACTTTCGCAGCCTTTAGGCAGCGGTGCCACCGTGCTGGAATTGCCGGGCGTTTTTGACGATTGCATGAAGGTTGTGGAATATCTCGCCGAAAAGTATCGAGTGGCCCTGCTCAATTCCAAAAATAGCTGGCGCATTCTGGGGCAGGAGTCCTACGCCTTTGAAGTGGCCCAGTGGTACGGATGGGACATGCACGGGCAATGTATTTTTATTCCCATTGGCAATGCGGGCAATGTTACGGCCATCATGGCGGGTTTTTTGAAACTGCATGCCTTAGGCATTATTACAGATCTGCCGCGTATTATCGGGGTACAGTCGCACCATGCCGATCCGATATTCCAATATTATCACAGTCCGGCAAGCAGCCGCACCTGGCATCCGGTTACCGTGCAGCCGAGCGTAGCGCAAGCCGCCATGATCGGCAATCCGGTGTCCTTTCCGCGCGTAGCCCGCTTGGTGGATCAGTACACGGCTCTGGGGGGCGAACAGGCCTTCTGCGTACTGCAAGTGACCGAACAGGAAATCATGGATGCCATGATCCGCGCCAACCGTCACGGGCACATCACCTGCACGCAGGGCGGTGAATGTTTTGCCGCTATGGTGAAAGCGCTGGCCTCTGGGCTTATCAGTGCCGATGAACACGCCGTGCTGGACGCCACCGCCCATAGTATGAAATTTGCGGGCTTTCAGGATATGTATTTCAGCAATACCTTCCCGCCCGAATACGGAATCACGCCAGATGCCAGCCTTGCTAACAAGCCGGAACTCTTGCTTGATCCCGCCAGCAAAGCCCGCTTAAACGAGCAAGAATACACTCAAGCCGCCGCGCAAGCCGTCGTACACCGGCTGGGACTGGTGAGCAAAAGCTAGGGGAAAATATGAAATATTTGATTATGGAAGATTTTTCGGGGCAACCCGTGCCCTTTATCTTCCCGCGACGGGTCGATCATGCGGATATGCGCGATCAATTGCCCTACGGAACAACGCTGTCTGGGGGGATTGTAGAATTTGTGGATGGGGTGGTGCACTGCTCCGGCGGCAACGCTGAGCTCGGCATCAAAGCCTGTGACGATGATGTGGAGATTATCCGCGAGGCCCTGCGCCACCGCTAACAGCCATGCCCGCTGTCACCGCCCCCCCCGCCCCACGGGTTACCGTGCCGTGCCCCCCTGCCCTGATGGTGGGGGGGATGTGCAGTGGCTGTGGCAAAACCACGCTAACACTGGCCCTGCTGGCTGCCTTGCGCGCGCGCCATATGGTGGTGCAGGCCTGCAAGGCGGGGCCTGATTTCATTGATCCTGCCCACCATGCCGTTTTCACAGGGCGGCCTTCATATAATCTGGACGCCTGGATGGGCGGAACGGACGGTTTGGAACGCGCCTTCGCGGCGGCAATAGACAGCCTGAACGCCAGCCCAGCCGCAAGCCCCTCCATGATCCGTGCCCCGCGCGACATTGCCCCCCACCTGCAACGGCTGTTACTGGTAGAAGGGGTGATGGGACTGTTTGACGGAGCCGCTCCCCCCCCCCGTGCTGGCAACAATTTGGGTGAAGGTGAAGGCTCTTCGGCAACAGTGGCGCGGCTTTGCGCCTTGCCCGTGCTCTTGGTGGTAGACGTACGGGGCATGGCCCAATCCGCCGCTGCCGTCGTGCAGGGTTTTTTGCGCTACCGCCCTGATATTTCCTTTGTGGGTATTGTCTGCACCCATGTGGGCGGGCTGCGTCATCAAAGCATATTGCGCCAAGCCCTAGCCCACTGCGATGCCCCTTTACTCGGCTTGCTGCCCCGCGCGGACGCGCCGCACTTGCCTTCCCGTCATCTTGGCCTGCTCATGCCCCATGAGCTACACCTGCATGCCGCGCCCCTTGCCGCATGGCTAGAAAACCACATGGACATCGACACCCTGTTGCGCCGCCTGTGTCCCCTCAATCCCTCCCACGGGCAGCAAAAAACCGCACGGGTCAACACGCCGGCAGTGACCACCAGCCTAACACGCGCCCCGTCTTCACCAGCCCTGCCCCGGCACAAAAAAACCCGCCCCACCATCGCCATAGCCCACGATGCGGCCTTTTGCTTTCTCTATCCCGACTTTCCCGAAGTATTGCGCCAAGAAGGGGCCAACACGATATTTTTCTCCCCCCTGCACGATGCCGTTCTCCCCCCTTGCGCGGCCCTGTATCTTCCCGGCGGCTACCCCGAACTCCACGCCGAGCAACTCAGCGCCAATACCGCACTGCGGGCCGCCATTCTGGCCTATGCCCAAAGTGGGGGCACCATCTACGGCGAATGCGGCGGATATATGTATATGATGCACAGCATCACCACCGCTGCTGGCACTTGGCCCATGACCGCCTGCCTCCCCTTGACCTGCCGCCTCGAAACCCAACGCGCGGCCCTTGGCTATCGCCACGCGCGCCCAGCCAGCGCCGCTTTTTGGGGGGACGACACTCTGTGCGTCCGCACACACGAATACCACTACGCCCGCGTACTCCCCGGCCCTGAGCTTCCCCCCTTATGGCAAGTGAGCGACGCCGCCCTGCGCCCCCTCCCCGATGAAGGTGTCCAGCTAGGACGCCTTGCAGGTTCGTGGCTCCACCTGTATCCTCAAGGCGCGCGCCCTCTTTTAACCCGCTTCATCCAAGGACTACAGCCATGAGCCTTTCCCCCCCCTTTGCTTCCGGTCACGCCTCACCCCTTGACCCCGCCACCACGCCCGATTCCATCGAACAACGTTCCTTCGCCATTATTGATGCCGAAATTCCCGTACCGCGCCCCTTTGACGGGCCTTTGTGGCACCTTGCCCGCCGCCTCATCCATACCAGCGGCGACCCGACCATTCTGCCGCAACTTTCCCTGTCCACTGCCGCCGTACAGGCAGGTATTGACGCCCTGCGTAGCGGCTGCACCGTGTTTACCGATACCGAAATGGCCCGCTGCGGGATGACAGCGCGCCATCTTGGCCCCCTCCATGTCAGCACCACCTGCATCCTGTCCTTACCCCATGTGGCAGAACAGGCACACATTCACCAGTGCACCCGCTCCCGCGCGGGCATTTTGTGCATTGCCCCCCTATGGCACAAAGCCATCATCGCCATTGGCAATGCCCCTACGGCCCTGCTCGCCCTGCTGGAATGTCTGGATGCGGGCGCACCCCCTCCGGCCTTGATCATCGGCATGCCCGTAGGTTTTGTGAATGCGGCGGAATCCAAAGCCCTGCTCGCCCGCAGCCCCTACTTGCAGCTGTCCCTGCAAGGGCGCAAAGGCGGTTCCAACCTCGCAGCCGCTACGGTCAACGCGCTGGCGACTCTTGCCAAAGTCTGAAGCCCCACCAAGACTTTGCATACAGTTCCAAACAGGCTAGCATTGAGCATGTACACAAATTCGTATTCAAAAAGGACATCCCCATGAAAAAAGTATTGTGTTGTCTGACAATGTTTCTCTTGGCTGGCTGCCTAGCCACCGGGCCAGAAAAAACGCTCGATACTCTCGCCAGCGCCTTGACCCAAAAAGACAGTACCCTCTTTTTGGCCCAATTTGACATGCCGCGCTTCACCGCCGCACAAGTACAAAACATTACGCAGGAAAATCCCGCCCTACGCACCCTCGACTCAGTAAGCAAACTCTTCGGCCTAGGCGCTATGGGCGATGTACTCGGCAGCCTCGTGGATACCCAAGGCAACATCACCGCCGAATTTACGCGCGGTGTCAGCACGGGCGAATTGGCCTTGGCCTGTGGGGAATCGCCAAGCCCCCTCTGCCCATGGGTACCCTCGGCCCTGCGCGCCGCCAAGGTTAAGGAACTCAATCCCAAAGCCGCCGTTGCCCGCATCACCACCCCCACCAATATTGCTACGTGGCTCTCCTTAAGCAAAGTCAACGACACATGGCTGATTGTTGGGCAAGCCATTTTGGAAGAACAAGCCGTGCACTACGCCCTCAATACCCCCAAATCTCAACCCCAAAGCCCCGCCACACCAGAAAAATCAACACCGCTGTAAACAATACGGGATCCCCAAAAACGCAAAAAAGCAAGGTTGCCGAGCAACTTTGCTTTTTTACGTTTTTCCTCCGAAGAATGATTTCCCAGCCCCAAGCACCCGCAAGGGGCCGGAAAATCGAGTGGGGAGGGGAGTATCTACGGGCGCGTTACGCAGCCATTGTTTCAAAGATTTCGCGGGCACCAGTGTTGGCAGGGTTCGTGCCAAGCACCGACTCCAATTCTGCACGGGCTTGATCGTTTTGCCCCAGCGTAATCAGGCAGCCAGCCAAGGTTACGCGCACGGTTTCCGTTTCAGGGGCCACGTCAAGGCAGGCTTGCAGATAGGGCACAACTTTATCCACACAGGACAAGGCATAGCCTTCGCGCACTAGGCAATTCATGGCAACCATGTTTTGCGGGTTACAGGTCAGGGCACGGGTAAAATATTCAAAGGCTTCAGGATGTTTACCCTGTTCCATGTACACAAGACCAATACCACTGAGTGTTTTGTCGTTTTCCTCAAGGGACGCAGCCTTGGTGTACAGCACCAGCGCTTCATCCATTTTACCACGCTGAACAGCAATGGTGGCTAGGCCCAAAAAAGGCGCGGCATTTTCGCCATTGCTCAAGGCTGCCTTGCGGTAATAGTCTTCCGCCTTATCAAGGTCGCCCATAAACAGATAACACTCGCCCAATTCTTTATTGATTTCATAATCAAGATGGTTGCTCATGGCATCCCCCCCAATAGGTAAGGCACGTTATGCTCCGCTACTCCCATATGTTGCGGCAGAGGCCGCGTGCGGTGCAGGTGTGCTCTCTCTATTGCAGTGGGTATGCCAAACGTAAAAATAGGCTATATTTTTAAATAGATACAAACAACACGCCGGAACAGGCGGAAAAATATATCCCCTTTTTGCCACTTCCTTGACGTTTCGGACACGCCCAAGGCGCGTCTGACGGCAATTTTTGCCGTTAAAAACGTAAACACAGCCCGCAGATACAAAATACCTGTGAACTGTGTTCTGCGTGTCAAAAAAATGCCTTAGCGTAAACCGCCGTGTACCGAGATGTGGTGCATCATCACGCCGAGCACACCGTCAATATCCAGGCTTGAAGTATCCACCACCACCGCGTCAGTAGCCGCGCGCAAAGGGGCAACGGCTCGGGTGCGGTCCATGCTGTCGCGCTTACGGATTTGCTCGGTCAATTCTGACAATTGGGGGCGCTCCCCGCGTTCTTCCAGTTCGCGCAAACGGCGCATGGCCCGCACTTCAGGGCTCGCGTCCAAAAAAAACTTAAACCGCGCCTGTGGAAACACCACCGTCCCCATATCACGCCCTTCTACCACCAAGGGCATATGTGCGCCCATATGCTGCTGGGCTGCTTTAAGAAGCTCCCGAATCACAGGAACTGTGGCTAAACGCGAGGCCAGCATACCCACAGTTTCGGTACGCACTTCATTACGCACAGGCTGGCCCGCGCACAACAATGTCGTGCCTGCGCCCGAGCCTGACAAAGTAAACTGCCACGCCGCGCACTGACAGCGCAACGATTCTTCGTCCTGTTTTTCCGCACCTGCCCCTAATTTCAAGGCCCAGCACCGGAACATGGCCCCCGTGTCCATATAGGACACATTGAGGCTGTCCGCCATACGCCGTGCCAAGGTGGTTTTACCCACCCCCGCAGGGCCGTCAATAGTAATTACGGGAACAATTGCAGAATCTTGACACATCAGAAACTCTCCTTGGGACAAAGATTATGGGCGCGCGACAATGGTGTGCATGGCGTGCACAAAGGCGGCATTTTCGGCGGTATTGCCCACACTGACCCGTAAAAGATGGGGCAGGGCGTAACTCTGCAGCGGACGGATGATAATGCCCTGCCGCAACAGCTGCTCAAAAAGCTCAAGAGCCGGGGGGCCGGAAGGCGGAGGGGCGAACATGCAGAAATTTGCCTGACTCGGGTAAACGGTGCAGCCCATAGCGGTGAGCGTCTTGTGCACAAGGTGACGGCCTTCACGCACTACCCGCAAGGTTTCTGCACGAAAAACGTCATCGTCCAATGCGGCAAGCCCCGCTTCTTCAGCCAGAATATTGACGGAGAAGGGCAAACGCACCCGCCAAAAATATTCCGCCAGCACGGGGCTAAAAATGCCATAGCCAAGCCGCAGCCCCGCAAGGCCAAAGCTTTTAGAAAAAGTACGCAAAAAAAGGATATTCTCTGGGCAATCAGGAACATGCAGCAGGCTTTGGGCCTGTTCGTCGTCGGCAAAATCCATGTAGGCTTCGTCCACCACCAGCAGGCAACCTGCGGGCAGGCTGCGGGCAAAGGCCAGCACTTCGTCACGGGGGGGGCACCAGCCCGAAGGATTGTCCGGCGTGGTGACAAATACCAGCGCGGTGTGCTCGTCCACCAAAGCGCGCAAAGCCTGCCACGAAAAAGAAAAATCTTCGGCAAGGTTCTGCTGGCGCACTTCAATGCCGCACAGCTGGGCTTGCAAAGGATAAATACTGAAACAAGGGCGAAAGCACACCATATTATCAACATGCGGTGCGGCGCGCATCCGCAGCAACATATCAATAATTTCGTCCGAGCCATTGCCAAGCACAATACGCGCGGGATCCACACGGTGGAAAGCCGCCAAGGCCGCCACTAAACGAGGATTGCCCCCTTGCGGATACCGAAAAGCCTTGGCGGCGTGACGCTGCAACGCGGCCTGTACCAAGGGCGATGTCCCCAAGGGGTTTTCGTTGCTCGCCATTTTAATAACCGTATCAAGGTGATATTTTTGGCGAATTTCGTCGATAGACAAACCGGGCACATAGGCCTTGCAGCGGGCCACTTCTGGGCGCACCACAGGCACAGACGATTGAACGCTCATGCAGACCTCGCAGACAAAAAGAAAAAATTCCCCCAACCGTATGTCGCCCAGCACGGGGCAGACGATCAGGGGC
>JAVVPD010000012.1:0-34191 GCA_036655975.1 Desulfovibrionaceae bacterium
TTAATGATGTTTGTGCCATCTGTGCCCAGAGCCCCCCCCACGCGTGCATCCCCGAAAGCCATGTCTCCAATTTCTAGCCGCACTGTGCCGCTGAGATTTTCTGAAGCGATAGCTTCCAATTGCAAAACGACTCGCTCTGCAGACCAAAAATTGTCTCGCGGCACGCGGAAGGAATTCCATTGCTGCCCGCTAACATTGCGTCCTGCCCGCGTTTTGCTCATGAAGTTACCGCCACTAACATAGTCAAAGTCGAATATCCACATCCCTTTTGTTTTGAACTCGATAGCCTGTGCGTTATTGACCGCGCTGAACATCAACCCGGCAGTCAATATCAAGAGCAGAACTTTTTTCATATAGCCTCCTCAATAGGGTTATTAGGTGTTTTTTCGCAACAGTGGCACACTGTAGGGTGCTCTTTATATTCTCCGCAGTTATGAAGACTCGTTTTCAGACTGAGCCGTCTGCCGTAGCGCCAAACGGCGGCAAAGTTCTTGGAGTAATGCTGGGCTGAGTTCCCGTCCTATGGAAAAGGGGTGTTCTTCCACCAGCAGCACAGGTGTCATTCCCGAATACCCACTGCGCGCTATTTCCAAACCACAAGCAAGACAGACCACATGGGCGTGCAGTTTGTAGTGTCGTAAATTTCGCCGTAATTCCTGTTCTGCCCGCGCGAGACGATCTCCCTGTAAATCCAGCACAGTGATATGCAAACTTGGCTCAGGCATAGTTATTTCCCGCTACGCAAAGTGCGGATATAGCGTTCTGCGGACAGGCTCGCTACAGTACCGTCAGCTATGGCCGTGGTGATTTGTCGAAAGGCTTTGTCATTGATGTCACCGGCGGAAAATACACCGGGAATGCTCGTACTCATATCCGTACCAGCCTTGATATAGCCTTGGGGAGAAAGTTCCAGCATCTCCGCAAACAGCGCGTTGTTGGGTTTTTGCCCCAAAAAAACAAATATGCCCTCTACGGCAATACGGCGTTTTTCGCCGGTGTCGGTATTTTCCAGTACCGCTCCACAGAGCTTGCCGTTATTCACTTCAAGATCTGCCACACGGGTGGAGGTAAGCCCTTCAGCCTTACCCGTGGCGAATAGTTGTTGCTGTGTTCCTGCTGCTGCAAAATAGCGGGGCATACTTTCCACCAGCGTGATATGTTCCACGCCGAGGTTGAGCATATACAAGCTTTCGTCAAAAGCACTGTTGCCGCCGCCCACTACCAAGACGCGTTTGCCAAGGTAGGCCGCGCCGTCACAAATAGCGCAAAAATGTACTTGATCAGCTTCGGTAGGGGTATCCAGTGGAATAGGTTGGCGCCCTGTGGCTAAAATGATTGCAGGTGCGGTGAACACCACATCTTCTGTATATACCTGTTTTGCTGTACCGTGCAGATCCAGCGCTTCCACTTCGCACACTTCTTCCACTTCCACGCCAAGGCTGTCCACATGCTCGCGCATCTTTTGCATCAGCTCCATGCCGTGGATAAAAGGATAGGAGGGGAAATTTTCGACCATAAAGGTAGAGTTTACCAGCCCACCCGTAATGTTACTTTCCAAAACGATGGTCTTGAGGGCTGCCCGTGCTGCGTATATGGCAGCCGTCATTCCGGCGGGGCCACCACCGAGAATAATCAGGTCATAAGAACGTATTGTGCTCATTATCTTCTCCTTATGAAAGTGGTATCGCTGGGGACACGGTTAGGGGCAGGGGATATGTCAAAAATTACGTGTAAACCACCTGTACGGTTTTGCCGTTCAGTTTCAGGCCCGTGCCCTGTAATCCCCGCTTCAAAGCCTGTTCGTGTCCCGTGGAATCCAGAGCATTAACAAGGATGCTTGCTTTGCCCATGTTTGAGACCGTCAAACCCGTATGCATTAAAATAAAGCGCAATTTTCCGTCGTATTTTTCTGCAATAGCTCTAATACGAAAACCCAAGGTAAACAGATTTTTTAAACTGGGGGTGTTGCCAGGCCATGCCGTACTGCATACGAGGGGGCGCTCGTGTGCTGCGGCTGAATCCAGATTACGGCGCCCCAGCACCTGCCCCAGGCCTCGGCCTCGGTATTCCGGCAAAAAATACGCCGCTTCCAGATGCGCCACCCGACCGAGATCATTGACGGATAAGCCGATATCCCGCCCCAGGTTATCCGCTCCCGCGACATCAGGAAAACGTAATACCGAACAGCCCACAAGGCGTTCTTCGTGGCAGGCCAGCGTTATTTGGCCCCGCCCCGCGATGATAGACCGATAAAAATTTGCGTCGTCCGCGTAGAGCATATCAGGATGCGTAAGCCCAGCCACCACACGCGCTTGCAAATTCAGCACAGACTCCACATCAGCCGCCGTTGCAGAACGAATTTCCATGCTCACTCCAAGCACAAAGGGACGCGCGGTGTTGCCAGCGCTCGGGCTAAACTGCGGTGATGCAGCTCAAAAAGGAGCTCGTCCCCGCAGTGCATGTGGACGGGACAATCTGAAATGTCAAAAATACTATATCCTGATGACGCTCCCTGAAAAAGCATGCCGGGGTAGGGCGGCGTAACCAATTCAGGATTTGTGTCGTTAGTACCAAAATCAAAAACTGCGCGTAACATTCCATTTTTACGAGAACATTCTATGATTTGTCCGCACAAGCGCACCGCCGTGCGACTCAAACCTGGTACCGCTTGCCCGCTGAGAGGGTACACCCCAAGATACACCGCCGTGCCGCAACGTATTTCTGTAATTCCGCTTGGTAAACCGGATTCCGCCCCTAAAAGGAGAATATCCGATCCCCCCACAGAAATATGGGGTACCGGACGGCCCGTGCGCTCTTGCACCGCATGACGCAAAGCCAGAAGGCGGAGCAGGTCTTCTTTTTTGGGGGGCTGCTCACTGATGCACGCAAAGTTGGCTGCAAGCCCCCACAGCTCCACATGGGGTGCCAGGTCGCTCATTTCTACAGCTAGCAATTCCAGTTCGCCAGGCAGTACACCGTCACGCCCGTCACCCACCTCCACCGGGAGTACCACGCGCAAGATTCGTTGCTGCCGGCGGGCTTCCTTCGCGATGCGTTGTAGAGAACGGATGCCCGTCTGATAGAGTACGTCATATCCGCTCACCACTTCGGGAATGGCACTATCCGGAACAAGATAAAGCAGATGCGAAGCTACTCCTACAGGAAGGTGCAACGACACGCCGGGGAAATGACAAAATCCCGCACGACTGCAAAATCCACAATCAAGCATGAATTTCAATAAATCAGGCCTAATGCCTGCTTCTTTGAAGACAAGCATAAAGTCGGCCCCCAGTGTGCGGCAGCGCTCACTGACTGTGCGTAGATTGTGTTCCAAGGCCTGCCTGTTGACCAATAAGTGCGGCATGTGTGTTCCCTCTGTATTTTCTTGTGAGGGAAAGCACATTGTGTGCCAAAATTTATACGTAATTTTTATAGTATGTTAACGGTATTACTGTCTTTTACTCGTGTATTTTGCAGCACTATCCCCCTAAAAAGAGTGCACATAAATTCAACACTATGAGGGCTACTGCCTTCCGCAGGTGTGCATTCTAAAAATAGGAGTATTTTCCCCCCTATGCGTGCATATAAGGAGTTGCAAGTCTTGCAAATTTCCCATTAGTGCACAAAATATGTACACAAAATATCCACGTGACTATTGAAAAATGCAGCACCTCAATGGTGATAAAATTCACAATATACCCAAAATACAGACATTTTTTTTGGCACACAATGTGCTTTTAGCGTGGCATGTGCAAAGGCGTCTATGGTGTTCAAATAAATTCAGATCAGAACTACGATTGACGACATTGACCAACAAACACAACATTTCAGGAGACAATCATGGCAGGAATTCACGCTACCCCCACAGGGCTACATCGGTACTTTAAAGACCTGTGCTACGACGGGTACAACCTTTTCCCCTTGTACTTTTCCAAGGACACCTTGCTGCTGAATATGGAAGGCGAAATTGTTCATACGTGGAAAAGCGACTATATGCCGGGCTTGTTCGCCCATCTTATGCCCGACGGAACATTGCTGCGCGGCATTCGCGTCCCCAATCAATCTGTGCGCTTTGCCGGAACCACCGGTGGCTTTGAACGCTTTGACTGGGAGGGCAATCTCCTCCAACGCTATATCAAGAACGATCACGAAACAGACGAATGCTTGTCCCACGCCTTTTGCCCCATGCCCAACGGCAACACCATTGTTATTTGTCTTGAAAAGAAAACCAATGAAGAAGCCTATGCTCTGGGGCGCAAACCCGGCACACTGCCCGAAAAAGGCGAACTGTTCGAAGGCAAATATCACAAGGGTTTGTATCTCGATTACCTCATGGAAATCGATAAAAATAACAATGTTGTTTGGGAATGGCATTTGTGGGATCACGTAGGCGATGGCCCAGGTAAATTTAATCTCAATTACATTCTGCCCAAAACACACGGATATTTTTCCACGGTGGACTGGGTACATTTTAATGCCGTAGACTACAATCCCCGCACAGATCAGGTGGTGGTCACTTGCCGCAATTTTGGCGAGTTTGTGATAATCGATCGTAAAAGTGGCAAGATTGCCTCCCGCTGGGGCAATCCGGTAACCTACAATCAAGGCGTGGCCCCCAGTTATTGCGAAGACGGCGACGAACAGCTCTTTGGCCCTCACAACGGGCACTTCCTTGATAATGACAATGTAGAAATTTTCGACAATGGCTGCATGCGCCCGCAGGGTAACCGTTCTCGTGTTCTGGAAGTGAATCCCCTGACAGGCAAGATTGTCTGGGAATACAAGTCCCACCATCCCTACAACTTCTGTTCGTCCTATCAAAGTTCCTGTCAGCGTCTGGCTAACGGCAATGTGCTGGTCTGTGCGTCAGGCCAAGGGCAAATTTTTGAAGTGACCGGCGGCCCAGAACCCCGCGTGGTGTGGGAATTTGTCTGCCCATGGCTCATGGACGGCAGTATTACCAACCTGTTGGACGATACAGACGCCTTTATCGACAATTCTACCGCCATTAATAAAGGGTTCAACAAAAATATGATCCACCGTGTGTATCGCTATGGCAAAGAATTCCCCGCTTTTGCCGGCAAGGATTTGTCCCACTCCACACCTATTTCCCCGTCCATTGCCCGCTTATGGGAAATGGAACCTTGGAAGTCTGGTCTTGAAAGAGCGCGCAAGGCCCCTTGGCCCGTAGCTGCGGAATATTCTTTGGATAACGCTCCCGGTAAATAAGCACGAGCAGCGCCGAAGGTATGGAATGCTTCGGCGCTGCATCAATATGGAGAACAGCAGAATGGAACAACTCACCGATGCCACCTACGCAGCACGCCTTGCGGCTACAGAAGGCGGGGTGCTTATTTTCTTCAAAAAATTGTGTCCGCATTGCAAAAACATGGAAAAGGTCATGGAAAAATTTCACGGCCTCGTTCCGCAAAGCACCCTGCTGGCTCTGGATATAGAAGAAAACCCGGCTTCTGCCGCTGCATTGGGCGTAGAACGGCCCCCCACACTTATCATTGTCAAAGGCGGCAAGGCCTGCGCCAAAAAGGTGGGTCTTATGAATCCTAAAGAACTTCTGGCTTTGTACAAGAGCGCTTAAAAGCCGCTAACAGCGCCAACAGGAGAAATTGCCCATGTCTCATCCTCAAAAAAGTGTCAAAAATGCCGTGTTCATCATGCTGGACACCTTGCAGTTCAACTATTTGGGCTGCTACGGCAATACTTGGGTTAAAACACCGAACATCGATCGTCTGGCCCGCAACGGTGTACTTTTTGAAAACGCCTATAGCGAGGGGCTGCCCACTGTGCCCGTGCGCCGCGCCCTCATGACGGGGCGTTTTACACTGCCTGTCGCCGGCTGGCAGCCCCTGACTGACGACGATACCACCGTTGCTGATATTTTTTGGGGCCGCGACTGTCAGACCGCTCTGGTCTATGACACGCCACCACTGCGTTTGCCCAAATACGGTTATTCACGCGGTTTTGATTATGTAAAATTTTGTCCAGGGCACGAGCTGGACCATAAAACCTTTATTAAGCGTCCTCTCGACCCGGGTTTGAAAGCCGAAGATTTTACCTCTCCCACCATGCTTTATACAAAACAGGGCGAACTCATTGATGAAGACAGTACCTCTTTACTCAACGAAATCGATTGTTTTTTACGTCAAACCCAAAATCGCCGCGACGAATCCGATACTTTTGTGGGGCAGGTTATGGGGGAAAGCATGCGCTGGATGAACGATATCCGCGATAAAGATCGTTCCTTTTTGCTCTGGGTGGATTGTTTTGATCCGCATGAACCGTGGGAACCACCGTCAGTATGGAAAGGCGAACCCTGCCCCTATGACCCGGACTATCAAGGCAATCCACTTATGCTAGCCCCGTGGACAGAGGTAGAAGGGCGCATTACCGACCGAGAATGCGAACATATTCGCGCCCTATACGCAGAAAAAATTACCCTTGTGGACAAGTGGGTGGGAAAATTACTGGATAACATCCGCGATCAAGGTCTCTGGGACGACACGCTCATCGTGCTCATGTCCGACCACGGACAGCCCATGGGCAAGGGGGAACATGGGCATGGCATCATGCGGAAAAGCCGCCCATGGCCCTATGAAGAATTGGCCCATGTGCCGCTCATCATTCGTATGCCCGGTGTGGAACCCCGCCGTGTCAAGGCCTTAGTGCAGAACGTGGACGTGACCGCTACCATCTTTGATGCCTTGGGTGAACTGGCGGCAGGTAAAATAGAATATGGCTATGACACCTTTGATTCTTCAGACTTTCAAGGCCAATCTTTGCTCCCACTCATGCGCGGTGAAACAGATTCCATCCGCGATTGGGCCATTGCAGGTTATTACGGCAAATCGTGGTCATTAATCACTGAAGACTATACTTTTATTCATTGGTTGGGCAGCAATGCCCAAGATACAGATATCCGCGATTGGGTCGGAACCTTTGAAGAAATGAAGGAAGAAATGTGGACTTGCACTGCCGGCGCCAAGGTAGTGCTGCCCGAACACGATGAACTTTACGACAGGCGCAACGATCCCTTCCAGCTCAAAAATATTATTGACGCAAAGCCTGACAAGGCTACCGAAATGCTCCAGCAACTTAAGCTGGTCATCGGCGAATTACGTACATCGTAAACCCAGAGTCGATAGGTGGAGGGGGAGGGATCGAGCCTCCCCCTTTCCGAGGAGTAAGTTATCTCTCCTCATCCCCAAACAGCGTATGTATAGAGGAATGGAGATTTCATATGACACAGGCAGTGCTACCGTCAATCGTATTTTCGCCAAAACGCCTGATTCTTTTTATTGTGGCTGTGACGGCCTTCTTCCTCATCGGTTATGTCATGCCTACACAGGAAGGCTTGACACCTACAGGACAATTGGCCCTAGGCCTTATGGTGGCGGGTGTTATCGTTTGGGTAGGGGAAGTTTTCCCCCTAACCCTCGCCGCTCTGCTTATGACTGTAATGCAGCCTATCGTAGGGGTAGCGCCCTTGCCAGTGGCTTTACAAAATTTTGCCAACCCTATCGTCTTTTTCATGTTGGGCATGTTTTGTTTCACGTTCGCTTTTACCCGCACGGGCTTTTCCGAACGTGTGGCGCTCTGGATTTCGTTATTGGCAAAGGGGAGCCCGTCACGCATGGTGTTGTGCTTCATTATGGGGGGCACTATTATTTCCATGTTTATGGCGGATGTGCCCGTTGTCATCATGCTCACTCCCGTTGCCCTTAAAGTTCTGGAAAATAATAATTGTAAAAAAATGAGCAGTAATTTTGCGCGCTGCATCCTGATCGGTTTGCCCATGGGGGTGCTTATGGGGGGGATTGCCACTCCCACGGGCGCTTCCATGAACTTGCTGACCATGCAATTTTTGCACGATCTCGCTCATGTAGATATATATTATCTTGAATGGTCGGCTATTGGTGTTCCCGTTGCTCTTCTGCTCATGCCAATTGTGTGGCAAGTGCTTATGCGCCTGTTCCCCCTAGAATTGGATACGCTTGTAGGCAGTGAAAACCTTTCCGAGGAATACCGCAAGCTCGGCCCTATGAGTCGTGAAGAAATTAAGTTTGTTATATTCATGCTTATTAACGTCATTCTTTGGTCTACCGACCGCATCCATGGTATCCCGCTTCCCGTACTGGCGGTTGTGGGCGGAGCCTTACTCTTCTTCCCCGGCGTAGACCTTATAGACTGGGAATATTCTGCTCCGCGCATGGGGTGGGAAATTACCATGCTGACAGGCGGCGCATGTTCCCTAAGTATGGCCTTGTGGCAAACTGGGGCCGCCGCGTGGATTGGCAAGATTTGCCTTGTCGGTTTGGTGGGATTACCCGTATGGATGCTCATGGGGGGGATTGGTATTTTTGCCGTGCTCGTACATGCGCTTGTGCCTAACAGCACTGCTATTATTGCAGTATTCATGCCCACGGTCATCGCCATGGCGCAAGAAACGGGCATCAACCCTGCCCTTGTGGCTCTCCCCTTAGGCTTCATGTCATCGGCTTCATTGGTACTGGTTATCGACTCCGTACAGCTTGTAACATTCCAGTACCGGTATTATTCTATGCTGGATTATCTCAAGGCGGGTATGTCGGTGGCTATTTTTTGGACGGCAATCACCGTAGCATCCGTACTCTTCATTGGGAGACTGCTCGGTCTTTATTGATTAGTCTGTTCTTGCCTTACTTGAGGGGTCTCTGTGACAATGCGGAGACCCCTCTTTTGCATGCAAAGAGCGATCGCGTTTGGCCCTTAAGGTATTGGGGTGAACAGCCAGCAGTGTGGCTGCTCCATGCGGCCCCGTAATTTTGCCCCCTGTTTTTTCCAACATCCAGTGTATATATTCATCCGTCCATTCCCCCAAAGTCGGGTACGGCCCTTCTGTGGGCAAAAGGGGCAAGTTTGTTTGTGGCAAATATGTCGATTTATGGTACAAAGCAGGGCGCAAGGCTTTTAAATTACCAATGGCGGCTACAAAATCCAGTGGCGCACACATGTTGCCCTGGCGTGCACAAAGCACAGCACGTTCCGCCACATGCCGCAATTCACGAATATTTCCTGGCCAATCATAGGCGCACAGGGCTTCAATCTGCGAAGCGGAAATATAAGGCGGCTGTGCTAGGCTGATATCGTTGCTCATTTTATTGACAAAATAATTCGCCAATACGGGAATATCCACCCGATGCTCTTTCAGTGACGGCATGTGCAAAGTATAGGCATTGAGCCGATACCACAGATCTTCACGAAATTTCCCCTCTGCAACCAATTGGCGCAGATCACGATGTGTGGCGGCGAGGATACGCACGTTGAGCGGAATACTTTGGGTGCTGCCCACGCGAGTAACTTCATGATTGTCCAACACACGCAACAGCCCCACTTGCACGCGCGGGGGCAGTTCGCCCACCTCATCCAAGAACAAGGTTCCGCCGTTAGCTGCCTCAAAAAAACCGGCTCTGCTTTGGAGGGCTCCCGTAAAGGCGCCTTTTTCGTACCCGAACAGTTCGCTTTCCAGCAATGATTCCGCAATAGCCCCGCAATTTACTTTAATCAAGGGGCCTGTGCTGCGCCGCGAAAAAGCGTGTAAGGCGTCCACCAGTACCTCCTTCCCCGCACCGGTAGGGCCGTATACCAGTATCATACATTCGGTGGGGGCAATTTTCTTGACCTCATGGCATAAATCCGTCAAACCACGGCACATAAGCAATAAATCACACCGTTCTTTAGCACCAGACTGCACTAATGGCGGCGGCTGCAGGCTGTTAAAGTCTTCGCTCATGGCCTGTGCCAAAGGGCGAGTAATGCGAAAAAACAGTTCACCATCTTCTTCAGTAAACGCATCGGATACCCGCGAGCAAAAGGCCATCTGCAATACGGACTCGCCTTGCGTAAAAAGAGGTACCCGCAGATAACAGATTAAATCTTCCTGCCCGCTCATCCACTGGGAACTATCCGTGAGCGAAGGCGACCGCACCAAATAGGGCTCAAAAGCATCTGTACCCATAAGCATTTGAATTTGCTCTGAGGTGAGTGAACTGGTGGCAAGGGTTAAAATAGTGCTGGACAAGCCTTCTTGCGTGTCACCCACAGGAACATATCTTGTTGTTTTATAATGTCGAAAACCAGAAAAAATACGGCTAAGAGGGTAGTATTGCCGTAAATATGCAAAAAAATAGCTTAGTGCCGACTGAAACCCCATTTCCTTATATAACAGACGGCAAGTTTCGCCACAAAAAATATATTGCTGTGCGGTTTTAGACGAGTGGGGGTGCATGAAAACCTCAGGTATTTTGGGATTTCAAAGTGCTTAAAACTTCAAGCGACTCTGTTTGTTGAGAATCCAGTTGTAGAGCTTGGCGGGCGAATTCATCCGCCTGTTGGTTTTTGTTCCAAACAAGATACAGTTTTGCCAAGCGACCGTAGGTTTTGGGGTGTCCTCCAAATTGTCGGAATATTTTAAAATAAATTTTTTCTGCTTTGGCAAATTCCAGTGCTGTTGTGTTGGCCTCAATGGCTTCGGCATAGGCCTCCGCTTCTTTGGGAAAGGCAGCAAGAGCGCTTTCAAAAATTTCGGCAGCATCCTGAAATTGCTTCATATCATTGAAGAGGTGCCCAATTTCGAGAAGTGTGCCTACTTCTTGCCCAAATTCAGCGGCAGCCCTTTTGAGAAAAGAACGAGCCGAGGCTATTTCCCCAGATTGAAAGCGAGCTTTTCCGGTTTCAATGAGTTCGACTTTTCGGTGTTGTTGCGCTTCCTGTGTAGCCCTGTGGTTTTGTGCAGCCGCATTGATAAGCATTTTTGATAATGCTTCTAGCACTGTGGCTAAAATTTTTGCTTTACCGTACTGAAACGCAAGGTAACGCGGTTTTCCCGTACATTCAGGATCGAGTACCCTTTGCATGTAGGGATGTCGATTCAATTCAGACAAAAATACGGTACATTGCATAACTAATTCAGCATGGCTAGCCTTGGGCAAGGTGACATCAGCAAAACCGCGTATGGCGCTGCTCATCGTTTTTAAGGCGCGCGGGATTTCATTCCTGCGTAAATAACCTTTGGCGCGGGCAATATTTTCACGAACTTCTTTGGGCGCTGCATTCATAATAGTATAAAGTATTAGTAGAAGTTTATAAGGAATAACTCCATATTTCAATGCTTTGTTGCTGGTGCTTTTGTAATACCTCCAAAGCTGCTTGCGGTAAAAAATACTCGATACGCTTACCGTCAATCCATCGTGATCGCACTAACGATGCGCTGACATCCAGCCGAGGCAATGGCAGGTATAATAATTGTGTTCCCCATTGGGTTTGCGCGTGGTATCCCCCCGCGGGTGTAGGCTCTAGCACGGCCTCAGGCCATAAGGTATTTACGGTTTGGCAAAAGCTTGAACTGTGGGCCCCAGCCCTTGGCACAACCACAATGTTGGT
Source organism: Desulfovibrionaceae bacterium (assembly GCA_036655975.1). Taxonomy (GTDB): domain Bacteria; phylum Desulfobacterota; class Desulfovibrionia; order Desulfovibrionales; family Desulfovibrionaceae; genus CASQEL01. The sequence goes on from JAVVPD010000012.1 coordinate 11,437, forward strand.
CAGGCGGGGCAATTCCGCTCCTTTATGCCATTGATTGATAGTGGCAAAATCTTCGCCACCCAGTAAAAACATGTATGAAGCTGCGGGAAATTGTTGCTTGTATGCGAGCAGAGTATCATAGGTATATGAGGGGCCTTGGCGTTGACTTTCAATGGTGTTGACCCGCAGAAAAGGCATTCCCACTACAGCAGCCTGCACTAATCGCGCACGTAGGTCAAAGGGAAGTAAACTTGCGTTGTTTTTGTGGGGTGGCTGTGCACACGGCACAAAATCAATATAGTCTACTCGGGGGGATAGAGCCTCATATACCTCAATGGCAAGCCGCAAGTGACCTACATGTATAGGATTAAAGCTTCCCCCCAAAATGCCAATACATTGTGCGGCCATGCTAAATGCGTACCTGCCCTTGTCCTGTAACAACAAATTTTGTCGTGGTTAATTCTTCCACACCCATGGGGCCATAGGCATGCAATTTAGATGTGGAAATACCGATTTCCGCCCCCAAACCCAATTGTCCGCCATCGTTAAAACGGGTAGAGGCATTGACCGCCACCATTGAGGCATCAGCCTCGCGTAAAAAACGCTGTGCGTGGGAATAGCTATTGGTGCAGATGACTTCTGTATGGCGTGAACCGTGCGCCGCAATATGATCCAGAGCCGTATCTAGACTATCAACAACACAGATAGCTAGGGTAAGATCATGAAATTCCATACCAAGATCAGTGGGTTCTTGCATGTGAATGTAAGGCTTTAGTGGTGCGGAAGCGCCCAGTAGGGCTGCATGCTGCAAAAGGGGGAACGCGCGTGGGCAAGCCTTGAATTGCACTCCCGCCGGGCCAAGTTTTTTCAGCAGCAAAGGTAAAAAAGCATCGGCACTGTCAACATGGACAAGTATACATTCTAAAGCATTACATGCGGCAGGGCGTTGCACTTTGCTGTTAAAAGCGATGTCAACGGCCTCAACCAGCGGCGCGTCCGCATCGACAAACAGATGGCAAACCCCTTTATAATGTTTAAGCACGGGCATGGTGGCGGCCTCGCACACAACGCGCACCAAGTTTTCGCCCCCTCGGGGGATAATGACATCGATGCAGGTATCCAGTTTACACAGGGCGGTCACGGCATTGCGGTCTGTAATATCCAGAACCTGAGCCGCTTCTGGAGTCAGATTTGCGTGGATTAAGGCCTCATGCAGGAGGCTAGCCAAGGCAAGGTTGGAGTGCAGTGCTTCAGAACCCCCGCGCAAAATTACGGCATTGCCTGCCTTGAGACACAAAATGGCAGCGTCAATGGTGACATTGGGGCGTGCTTCATAAATCATGGCGATAACCCCCAAAGGCACGCGCATCCGTCCGACAAGGAGGCCGTTGGGCTGTTGCCACTGTTTTTCCATGGCCCCCACAGGATCGGGTAAAGCAGCTATATGTCTACAGGCGTGGATCATTTCCGAAATTATTGCGGGCGTGATGGTCAGGCGGTCACAACGGGCCTTGTCCATGCCACCTGCCAGTGCGGCTTTGACATCGCGGGCATTGGCGGCCTGTATTTCAGGGCGGCGTTGGTCAAGTAAATCTGCAAGATATAACAGCGCATTATTTTTGGCAGCGGGTGAGGCGGCTGCGATGAGCCGTGAAGCCTTTTTGGCTTGCTGACCAATATTTTGGATGTAAGTGGCAAGGGACACGCGGCACTCCTCGTGGATAAGCCCGTCACAAAAAAGTGTAGGCGTTGGGAAAAATATAGTGAACAACCATATCCTTAGCGCCCTTCAAGTGCAAGGGCAGTGGTCATGTCATACAAAGATTGAGGTTTGTTTTGACAAGAGAACGTATTCTTTCTAGAAGAAAGGTTTGTGTATGCGGATACAGCACTCTATCTAGTAAGGAGCTTTCATGTCCATTCCCGTACAACGCCCCCCCCTGAATCCACAGGAATCTCAAGTTATCCTCAACGAATTGCAATCAGAAGTTTCTGTAGAAGCCGCCCCCTTGTTGCAGTTTATTCTCAAACATGCCGGTCTGATTATGACCGCTCTGGGGCTTTTTGCCTTATTGCTGGCGGGGGGTGCTACCTACCGTTGGTACACAGCGCGCGCCGCCACTCAGGCCCAAAGCCAACTTGCCAGCTTAACCATGTTGCCTGCTGGGCAGGAAAAATTTGCGGCTCTGGAAAACTTTGTCAGCACCGCTCCCGAAAAAGTTCGCTTGGCAGCTCTGTTGGAACTTGCCAATGCCGCACTGAGCATTCAGCAATACGATAAGGCCGCAGATGCCTATGCAAAATTGTATGCGAGTGATGCCACACAGCCTTTGGGCGAAATTGCCGCCATCAATGAGGCCCAAACGCTGATGAGGGTAGGCAAGTTTGACGCGGCTCTTGTGGTTCTGGAAAAAATGCAGAATGCTGTTTCTGAAGAAAACCGTATTCTTGTCATGACTATTCTCGCGGAATCCGCTCAAGCTGCCGGACAAACAGCGCGTGCCATTACCGCCTATGAACAATTGGCCGCCAGCGGTACAGGGCCTGAAGCGGAGTTTTTCCGTTTTCGTGCCCAAGCTTTAAAAAGTGCACAGTCAACCGGAAAATAATTTTTTAAGGAGTTATTTATGAGTCATCTGCTCCTGAGCGCTGCTTCAGGTGAGCGGCATCTGTTGCTTGGCAATGAGGCTATTGTCCGTGGGGCACTGGAGGCGGGGATCAATGTTATCACCTGCTATCCGGGAACCCCCTCTTCTGAAGTGCCGGACACCTTCCAGCGCATGGGGGGCGAAGGACGCTACCGGATTGAGTATTCTGTAAACGAGAAAGTTGCCATGGAAGTGGGAGCAGGGGCGGCCATTAGCGGTGCGATGACGCTGGTAACCATGAAGCATGTGGGCGTCAATGTTGCCGCTGACCCCTTGTTTACCCTTGCCTACATTGGCGCTGTCGGAGGGCTGGTACTGCTTTCGGCCGATGATCCCGGATGCCATTCTAGCCAGAATGAGCAGGACAATCGCCAGTATGCCCGTTTTGCCGGTCTGCCCTGTTTTGAGCCTGCCACAGCGCAGGAAGCCAAGGATATGACGCGAGACGCATTGCGCTTGGCCCGCAACCTTGAGCAGCCCGTGCTGTTGCGTACCTGCACCCGTTTGAACCACTTGCGTGGCCCTGTAAACTTTGGGCCCTTGCCGGACAAGGCCGCACCGGCGGCCACCTATACCCGCCAGCCCATGCGTAATGTGCCCGTGCCTGCCGTGGCCCGTAATCGCCATACGGTACTGGAAAAAAATCTTGGAACAGCCCGAGCCATTGCGGAAGAATCGCCGTGGAACACGGTGCACAGTGAAGCGGGAAGCAAATGCCGCTTGGGTATTATTACTTCGGGCATTGCCCGTGCCTATCTGGCTGACGCTCTTCATGCAGGCCAGTGGGAAAATGAAGTCAAAGTTTTGCAATTGGGTATGACGTGGCCCTTGCCAGAAAAAATGTTGTGCGATTTTCTTTCGTCTTGTGACCGGGTACTGGTTGTGGAAGAAGGCGCGGCATTGTTGGAACACGATGTTTGCGCTTTGGCGCAGCAAAGGGCCATTCCTGTCTCCATTGTTGGCAAAGGGGCGGGCCTGACGATTTTTGGCGAATATTCCAATTCTTTGGTCATGGCGGCTGTGGCAACCTTTTTGGGGCACGAACAGCCGCCAGTGAGCGTTATGCCTGCAAAAACGCTGCCCATGCGTCCCCCCAACTTGTGCCCCGGGTGTTCGCATCGCGCTGTGTATTATGCCGTACGCCAGATATATGGTGATACTGCTGTCTATTCTAGCGATATTGGTTGTTATACCTTGGGGATGGTGCCACCTTTGCGTATGGCGGATTTTTTGGTGTGCATGGGCTCGTCTATTTCGGCGGGCAGTGGCTTTGCCATTGCTTCGCCTGATCCTGTTGTAGCCTTTATCGGCGATTCGACGTTTTTTCATTCGGGCATCACGGGACTCGCCAATGCGGTATTTAACCGTCACAATGTGTTGGTTGTTATTTTGGACAACGGCACCACCGCCATGACGGGGCATCAACCTAATCCGGGGATGCGGCAGGATATTTTGGGGGAAAGTGCCGCCCATTTGGATATCGAGGCCATCGTGCGCGCCTTGGGCGTGCAGGAATTTGCCCGTGTCAAAGCCTATAATGTTCGGTCGGTGATGCAGGCCGTGGAAAGCATGAAGGCCAAAACAGGCGTTCGTGTTATTCTGACGGAGGAACCGTGCGTTTTGTACGCCCGCCGGACTTTGAAAAAACGTCAAACCCAAGTGGCGGTGGTGGTACAGCAAGGGGCTGATGCACAGCGTTGCCTTGAGGAATTGGCTTGCCCCGCATTCAGCCGTCAGGCGGAAGGGCTGACGGTTGATCCTACCTTGTGCACGGGCTGTATGGTCTGTTTGCAGGTTGCGCCTAAGGCTTTTAAAGCCCAGGCCCTTAAAGCATAACTTTAGGAGTTATCCATGCCAGAAAAACGTATTCGTATATATATGACGGGAGTAGGCGGGCAGGGTACCCTGACAGCAACTACCTTGCTGGCCCGTGTGGCTCTGGATCAGGGCCTGAGTGTTGTTGCTGGGGAAGTGCACGGCATGGCCCAGCGCGGCGGAGTGGTGGAGTCGGTGGTGTTGCTGGGGGGCTGGCAGTCTCCCAAGCTGGATCACGGCGAAGCGGATATTTTGCTCGGTTTTGAACCTCTGGAAACCTTGCGCGGCTTGCCATACTTGGCACCGGAAGGTGTCGTTTTTTCCAGTACCGACTTTTTGCCGCCGCTCAATGTTTCACTGGGGAAGGATGTTCTGCCTTCACTGGATGAAGTCAAGGCCGCCGTGGCTGCCGTAGCGCGTCAGTCTTTCTTTATGCCTTGTCGTGAACTGGGCTTGCAAGCGGGGTCTGTACAATGCGGCAATACTGTTTTGCTTGGGACTTTGTGCGCTTCGGCTTTGTTGCCTTTCGGCCTTGACGCGCTGGAAGCTGGTATTCGGAAGCATTTGCCCGCCAAATTAGTGGAAGGCAATATCAAAGCTTTACATTTGGGAGTGGAAGCTATGGGTTCCTTGTGATTCATCAGCTTTCCGGCAGCGCACTTGATCAGTATTTTGAAACGCTGCGGTACATAGTTGCAGAACTGGGGCCGCAGCGTTCTTTTCACGCCTCCTTGCGCCGTATTTTGGCGATTCTAGCTCAAAGACACCCCTTTATCCGCCCGCATATGGTCATTTATGATCCAGAAGCGCGCACTTTGCGTTTGTGCGTAGCGGGCACCCCACCCGCCACCGAAGGCATTGTTTATGAACCTGGGGTGGGGGTCACGGGGCAGGTGTTCACCATGGGGCAGGCGGTCATTGTGGAACGCATCAAGGGCAGCGGTGCTTTTCAGAATAAATTTTTTACCCGCACGGAACAAGAAATGGCTGAATTAGCCTTTTTGTGCGTGCCGGTTTTTGCCCCCAAAGATGAACCGGCGGACGCCACGGAAGTGCTCGGTACACTGAGTGTGGATATGCCCCGTCGCCCACGGGCGGAACTGGAGGAAGCCTGCTGCTTTTTGGAGGTGGTTGCCCGCCTGATTGGTAATCAGGTGGCGTATTTTCAGCAAGAAGTGCTGCAACTGGGTAGGGTAGGCACAGGCCCCAAGGAAGGGGAGCTGGCTACAGCAGCAAATTCTTTGGGCTTTATCTATATGTCTAAAGTTATGCAGCAAACACTTGAGCAGGTTGCGCGGGCCGGAGCCACGCGCTCTAATGTGTTGCTCTACGGTGAAACAGGTACGGGTAAGGAACTGTTGGCCGAATTGGCACATGTGCACAGTGCGCGCCGCCATATGCCCCTGCAAAGGGTGAATTGCGCCACTTTGGCTCCAGACAAGCTGGAGCTGTTCTTTTTTGGCGTACAAAAGGGCGCGTTTTCTTGGGCGGTACAAAGCCATAAAGGGATACTTGAACAATCGCATCATGGTACATTATTCTTAAATGGTATTGAATATTTACCGTCAGTTTTACACGAAAATCTGCTCAAGGCTGTGCGTGAGCAGGAAGTGCTGCGTTTGGGGGCGAGCCAGCCTTTGGCGGTCAATGTGCGTTTGATTTGTTCCACCCAAAAAAGTGTTGGCGCCTTGCGTGAGAGCGGGCTTTTACCCAAAGAATTGTTGCAGGCTTTGTCGAGCGTGGAAATATTCATACCGCCTTTGCGTGAGCACCCGGAAGATATTTTACCATTAGCCGAACATTTTTTGTTGGAAGCGGCGCATCAACAGGCCAAAGCAGTGCGACGCATGGCGGCGGACACCATTAGCCTGCTGCTGCGTCATGCGTGGCTAGGCAATACGCGTGAACTAAAAAATTGTATGGCGCGGGCGGTGGCACAGTGTGCGGGGGAAAAACTTGAGGTGGCTGACCTTCCCCCGTCCTTGCAAAAAGACGAACAAAATTCCACCTTGCCCCGTAATTTTGTGGATGCAGTGGCACATTTTGAACAGCAATTATTGATTGAAGCCTTGAGCAGGGCCAAGGGCAATATTGTGGAAGCGGCACGCCTGTTGTCCACAAGTTACCGGATTATTCATTACAAAATTACCAAGTACGGCATTAATCCCAAACATTATGCCTAAGCGTTAAAAGGCTTGGCCTTGCCAATAGACAGAACCTGCAAAATACGTTAATTTTAAAATTATGCACGCACAATCCCCCGCCATGCACACCTTGATGTTTCATGATTCTGCTCTAGCCAATCAACTCTTTGGCCCCCGCAACGCGCATTTAGATTTATTGGCGCATGCCAGCGGAGCAAATATTTCTTCCCGAGGCAGCAGTCTGTTGTTGCAAAGCCAGAATGCGGATGTTTTGCAGAATTTATGCAGTGTTTTTACGCAGGTGTACGCTTTGATTGAGCAAGGGCAGAGCCTTTCACAGCAGGATATTTTGCGCGCGTACCGGATGCTTGAAGCAGATCCCACCCTAGATATTGCCAGCGTCTATAAAAATACTATTTTTGTGGAAGCGCAGAAAAAAACAGTTATTGCGCGCAATTTGGCCCAAAAAGCGTATTGTGACGCCTTGCGGCACAATGAAATGGTTTTTGCCGTAGGCCCAGCGGGGACGGGGAAAACCTATCTTGCTGTCGCCATGGGCCTTGCCATGTTGCAGCAGAATAAGGTAAAAAGAATTATTCTTACCCGTCCGGCTGTGGAAGCGGGGGAACGATTGGGCTTTTTACCGGGGGATTTGGCGGAAAAGGTTAACCCCTATTTGCGCCCCCTGTACGATGCTTTGCACGACATGTTGCCCATGTCCAAGGTGGCTTCGATGATGGAAAATTCCTGTATCGAAGTTGCCCCTTTGGCTTTTATGCGCGGGCGTACTCTGAGTGATGCCTTTGTTATTCTTGATGAAGCCCAGAATACTACCCCAGAACAAATGAAAATGTTTTTGACCCGCCTTGGCTATGGGTCGCGGGCAGTCATCACGGGGGATGTAACCCAGATTGACCTCCCCGTCGTGTGGGGTGCTGATTCTCAAACCCGTTCAGGGCTTGTGCATGCCTTGAAAGTGTTAGAAACTGTGCAAGGAATATATTTTGCCCATTTTACAGAAGCCGATGTTGTTCGACACCCCTTGGTAGGAGCCATTGTAGCCGCGTATGATACGTACAAAAAACACACAGACTAGACCCATAAGCCTCGCCTCTACCACGCTATTGATCAAAAGTACGCACCATTGCGGGCGTGGTCTGCTGGTATTGGTGCTAACATTATTGTGTTTATCCATTTTGGCCGGCTTGAATCTGGAACGCCGGATGAAAGTCTATGTCGCGGGCGAAGTGGCAGAGCATGATATTATTGCCGATCGTGACATGCTGGTGGAAGATTCCCAAGCCACCAAAGCCCGTCAGGCACAGGTCATGTTGTTGCAACCGCCTGTTTACGATTTGAGCTTAGAACCTTATACCCTGTTACACAAACGCGTTGTGGAACTGTTTCACGAAATTAACGGAGACAGCCCAGAAAAGCCCGTGCCCACCATTGTGCAGCAGCTTATTGACGACCTCAGTCCTGATGTGGCTGCGGAGGTCATGCGCTCGCTGGCAAGCCCAGAGGTACAAACCTATGTGCTGAATAATCTTTTACCCTTTGTGTTGGGTAAGGTTCAGGACGGCATTGTGGGTGACATGCGTTCGTCCCGGTTGGGGCGTTCGGGCGTGATTATTCATAATCTTGATACCAATGAAGAAGTGCTCCGCTCGGATATAACGTTTTTTCCTGATCTGCAATCGGTGTCCGCAGAAATTTCGGCGCATATTCGCAAAGAAAAGTTATTTTCTCCGGCAACACGGCGGGCGATGAATCTGCTGGTCAGCACCATGATTAGTCCCTCGCTGACCTTTAATCGAGAAGCATCGCAAGGCCGTGGGTATGAAATTGCCCAGAATGTTGATCCCGTGTTCTATCATTTACAGCGTGGCGAGCTGGTTGTGCGTAAGGGTGAGCGGGTAGGGCGGGAACAACAGATTAAGCTGCAGGCTATTTATAATCATATTGGTAAAAGAATACAAGGCCATACACTAATAGGCGTTTTTGGCATTATGTTGATGCTGTCTTTGGGTTTGTTCATTGCGCCCAGCGGCAAACCCGGTACGCCTTTGCGGTGCAAGGATTTTGTCCTTATTTCTTTGGTGCTGCTGCTGTTCGCCGTGGGGGCCAAGGGAACCTATATTCTGGGTTTACGCACGGGTGATTTGAGTCTGATAAACTCATTGGCCTATGGTTATCCTGTTGCCGGTGCGGTGGGTCTTGTCGCCATGGTTTTTGCCGCGCGCCGTTATTGCACCATGGGTTTATTGCTGGCTTTTGCGTGTGCGCTTATGTTTAAGGCAGATATGGCGTTGTTTTTTTATTACTTTCTTGGTGGTATGCTCACCACCTGGCTGGTTACCAAGGCCCAGAATCGTCAAGATGTTGTCTGGAGTATTATTCCCATGACCATGGGACAATTAATCTTGGCTTTTGCGGCGGGTATGTTGGCACAAACGCCTCTTGCGGAATTGCCCTATTTGGCGTGTGCCGCCATTGGCAACAGCGTGGTGTCGTTATTGTTGCTCTTTGCCTTCAGCCCCGTCTTGGAATTGACCTTCGGCTACACCACCCGTTTTAGGTTGATGGAATTGATGAGCCTTGAACAAGCCCTGATGCAAGACATTATGGTGACCATGCCCGGCACCTATCACCATTCCTTGGTGGTGGCGAATATGGTAGAAGCGGGGGCTAAGGCCATAGGAGCCAATAGCTTATTGTGTAAAGTTGCCGCTCTGTATCACGATGCCGGCAAATTGTCGCACCCGGAATATTTTATTGAAAATCAATTTAACTGTAAGAATAAACACGATAAGCTTTCTCCATCCATGAGCGCGCTGATTTTAACCTCGCACGTAAAAAAAGGCACGGAATTGGCAGAAAGCCACAATTTAGGTCAAGAAATTCAGGATATTATCCGTCAACATCACGGTACCCGCGTTATCCGTTATTTTTATCAGAAGGCTCTGGCTTTGGGGGAAAATCCTCGGGAATCCGATTATTGCTATCCCGGTCCTCGCCCCCAAACCAAGGAAGCCGCCATTGTTATGCTGGCGGATGCAGTGGAAGCGTCCAGTCGCACCTTGACAGACCCCACGCCGGCGCGCATTCAAAGCCACATTGACACCATCATCAAGGGCATTTTTTCGGAAGGGCAGTTGGACGAATCGGAATTGACCTTTAAAGATTTGCACCGCCTGAGCGAAAACTTTTTACGCATTCTTACGGGCATTTTTCACCAGCGCATTGCCTATCCTGACGGTAAGGCCAAGGTGGCGGAACAGGAATACAAGCCCAAACCACCTGCCGAAGGAAGCCCAAGTTCGGCTGAGATGCCGCCTGTGTCGGACAAAAAAGATGATCCGGTCGTGCTGCAAGCCATAGATAGGCGCTAGGGCATGGCGGACATGGGGGAACGAGGGCGGATCAGCGTCCATATGCGTTGCGCGTGGTTGCTGGCTTTAGCCCCTTCTGTCGTGGCGCGGCTTGTGCGTACCATGCTGCTATCCAGCCCGTGTCCAGAGTTGGCTATAGATGTCTATATTGTTCGTGACGGAGCCATGGCAAGGTATAATTATCGCCACATGGGCTGTGCAGGGCCTACAAATATTTTGTCCTTCCCCGCGTGTGCTGCATTACGCTTTGGCTCGCAGCGCAGCGCATTGTCTGTGCCGGCGGACGCTGCCACACTTATTCTTTCTGCGGATACTGCTCGGCGTGAAGCGTTTTTGTACGGGCAGGATCTGGAAGAGTATACCGTTTGGCTACTCGCTCACGGGATGGGGCACCTGTTGGGCTATGACCACGGTGTGGCTATGGACACAGTGTGTGCCCGTTTCTATGCTGCGGCGAGGCAGGAGCTTGGATTATTGCAATAGGGCCGCGCAGTGCATGGCCCGCAATTTGTCGGCCGAGGCTTTGCCCCGATTATGCCATTCGAGCGGTAATTGCACCTGAAGCAGCGTGTGTAAGTCTTGACGGGCGAGTGAAGCCAGGTCTTTGTGGCTATCAGCGTTGACCAAAGCCCAAAAGGGCTTGTCCAACCCTGCATTGTGTACACTGATGAGCAAATCTCGGCGGGTACCCACGCGCAGCTGTTCATAGGTGCCGCCCTTCATGTGTTCACGGGCTGCCAGTGCTCCGGCCATGATGTAGCGGGTGGGCAGGGCCAAACGTGTGCCAAGCTGAGTTGCCGCTGGCATGCCGCGTTTTTCATGTCCATAATGGTGGGGGAGAATGTCAGTAGGGGTGGAAATTTTGCCAAGATCGTGGCATAATGCCATCCATACGGCCAGTGGGTCACCCGCCACCGTGTCCATTACGTGGCTAATGTGCTCTAAGACACTTCCCCTGTGCCATTGGGGTGGGCCGGCAGGTAAATTGTCCGCGTCTGTAAGTTCGCTAAACCACGGTTCAAGCATCTTGCCTTGATCCAGTACGTGCAAAAAGCGTGACGGTTTTGGGCTGCCAAGGGCTTTCAGTAGCTCACGACCGACACGTTCCGCAGGGAGAAAAATTTGCGCCTCCTGTACCTGCGGACTCCGCATTTGGGTATAGGCTTCCGCATCCACGGTAAAATCGTGAAAATGCGCCGCAAAGCGGGCCAAACGGAAAGCACGACCGGGATCATCTGCCAAGGCTTTAGCCGAGGCTGGGCGTAGGATTTTGTGCTGCAGATCGTGCAGAGCCAAAGGGTGGCAGTGTACGGTTCCGTTGACCTCAAGGGCCAGAGCGTTAATGGTAAGATCGCGGGCGAGAAGGTCTTCTTGAATGTTATTGCCACGTAGGGGCATGTGTTCCCTGCCTTGGTACAGAAAAACAGCCGTGCTTCGGCCTACCTTGCAGGCTTCAGGATGGGTGCTTAAAAATTCTTCGCCCGTACCGGTGAAGGTAAGGTCGAATTCAGAGGGCGTGCAGCCCAAGACGAGATCACGCACGGCTCCCCCCACAAGGTATTCCGTCATTGCCTACTCCTTATATATACAATGGAGAATAAGTATTGCATAGCCATGGTCAAACGCAAAGAGAACTTTTTACCGCAACTATGCCAGAAGTTCTCCACGATATGGCACTTCCTGCGCCGGTGTATGTGTATGCCGACCTGTGTTCAACGCTGGATGTGGTGCACACCTTGGCGAAAGAACATTCCTTGCCGCCGTGGACCTCAATCGTGGCCCGCAGCCAGAGCGGCGGGCGGGGGCAATTGCGCCGGCAATGGGAATCTCCTGTGGGCAATGTGTATGCGGCTTTGTGCTTGCCCTGTGTCCAGCCTTTTTCGACCAGTGCGTGTGCGCCGGCGGTGGGTTTTCTGGTGGTTCAGGCCTTACGGCGGATGGGGCTTGAGGTGTGCTTGAAATGGCCCAACGATATTGTTTTGTGGCACGGACAGAAAGCGTACAAAGTGGGGGGGATTCTGGTTGAAGAGCATCAGCACGGTATTTGGGCGGGAATCGGGATAAATATTCTGCACTCACCCCCAGAATCGCGGCTGCGGCCCGCATACGCTTTGCCGGCCAGTCACCTTTCTGCTTTGCTGCCATCACACACATGTAGTGAAGAATTTCACAATATTATCAAATTTTGGTTGCACCTTGTGAAAGAAGCTTTTTCTTGTTACGAAACTAGAGTGCTTGCACATGACAGCTGGTGCGAGGCTGCTAGCGAGCTGTTGTTGTGGCGGGGAAGCATGGTCAACTTGTATGATGATCCGCTGCATATTTACGCTCGCTTGGCAGGTATCGGGCCTTCGGGTGGTGTATGTCTTGAACGCCATGGCGTGGTTGAAGAGTTTTTCAGTGGAAGTTTGCGTCTTTGTTAGGTTCATTTGATGATATTGAAACATTTTTGAGGCAGAACAAAGCCTCTGAAGGCAGAGATTCATGAGCATCAAGACTTTTGGTGAGGTTCAAGAAGAACTTAAGGGAAATGCTATTCTGGTGGCGAACCGGGGTATTTGGGGGCGGCGCATCTGTCGTTCTATCCGTGAGCGTTTTGAGGCTATCGCCGTTATGACCGCCACTGATGTGGACAAAACCGCTCCTGCGGCGGGTGCTGCACAAGAATTATTACTCTTAGGTGAAGATCCGCGAGCGTATCTTGATGTTGACAGAATTATTCATCTTGCCAAACAGCGGGGTATTATCGCCATTCACCCCGGTTGGGGCTTTGCTTCGGAAGACGAACAATTTCCGCGCAAATGTGCCAACGCAGGGCTGATTTTTATCGGTGCCACTGCTGAAGCCATGAATCTGCTGGGGAATAAGGTTCAAGCACGTAATATTGCAAAAAAACTTAATATTCCTGTTGTTCCCGGCTCAGACGGCGCGGTGGATGTAGCAACAGCCCGCAAATTGATTCACGAAATTGGCTTGCCCATTATGCTGAAGGCCGAAGGCGGGGGCGGCGGTCGGGGTATTTTTGCCATTCATAATGAAGCGGAACTGGAAGATGCTTTTTTTAAAGCTTCGACCATGGCTCAGGCTTCTTTTGGCAACCCGCGTCTTTTTGTGGAAAAATATCTGCAATCCGTGCGCCATATTGAAATTCAAGTCATCGCCGACAAGCACGGTAATGTGTTTGCTTTTGACGAACGCGACTGCACAGTACAGCGCAATCATCAAAAACTTATTGAAATCACACCTTCCCCGTGGAGTGGTATCACCCCTGAATTGCGCGAGCGCCTTAAAGACTATGCGCGCCGTTTGATTTTGGAAGTGGGCTATCATTCGTTGGCAACGGTAGAGTTTTTGGTCACCACCGATGGCGTACCCTACATGATCGAAGTCAACACCCGTCTGCAGGTGGAACACGGCATCACCGAATGCCGTTACGGCATAGATTTGGTGGAAGAACAAATAGCCATTGCCTTTGGGGCCCATTTGCGTATCAGCGAAAAAAGTAATCCTCCCATGCATTTTGCCATGCAGGTGCGAATCAATTGTGAAGACCCGCAAGCGCATTTCACGCCCAATTCTGGTCTGGTTACGCGCTATGTGTCCCCCGGTGGGCCGGGTGTCCGTTTGGACTCTAACATGTCCGCAGGGTATGATTTTCCGCCCAATTACGACTCGGCTGGCTCCCTGCTGATTACCTATGCTCAGGATTGGGACAAAACCATCGGTATTATGAAGCGTGCCCTCAGCGAATATATTGTCGGTGGGCTGAAAACGACTATTCCTTTCTACCGTCAAGTATTGCGGCACCCCCGCTTTATTTCGGGCAACTTTGATACCAATTTTATTGCCAACACCCCAGAATTGATGTGCTACACCGATCTTGCCCCTGAAGGTGAGCGTTTAGCCCGACTGGTGGCGGAAATTTCTGCCAAAGGCTTTAATCCCTATGTGCAATTGGGGCAGTACCGCACCGTAGATACGCCGCGTATGCCTAATTTTGAACCTGTGCTGCCCACTATCCGGGCGGAGCTGCGGCGCACCCCTTCACCCTACCCGCACGGAGACCGCAAAGCTTTGCTGGCGTATGTGCGCGACTCAAACTATGTGCATTTTACCGATACCACCCCGCGTGACTTTACCCAGTCCAACAGTGGCAATCGTTTCCGCCTTGCCGAAGATATGTTGCTGGGGCCTTATTTAGATAATGCGGGCTATTTCTCCATTGAAAGCGGTGGGGGGGCGCATTTTCATGTGGCTATGCTGGCAAACATGACCTATCCCTTCACGGAAGCTCGGGAATGGAACCGCTTTGCGCCAAAAACGTTGAAGCAGATTCTTGTGCGGTCCACGAATGTGCTGGGTTACACGCCGCAACCCCGTAATCTTATGCGGCTTACCGGTGAAATGATTTGCGAACATAATCATGTTATCCGCTGTTTTGATTTTTTGAATCACATTGAAAACATGCGCCCCTTAGCGGAAGTAGTTCTCAACCGCAATGATGTCGTTTTTGAGCCTGCAATTTCCTTGTCATGGGCTAAGGGCTTTGATGTACCGCATTATTTGGGCGTTGTTGAACATATTCTGCATATGGCTGGACAGATTATGGGAGTCAGCAAGGCAGAAGCCTCGCGGCAGATTATTTTGGGGCTCAAAGATATGGCGGGCGTTTGTCCCCCACGTTTTATGACAGAACTCGTTAGCGCTTTGCGTCGTGCGTGGCCGGAGCTTGTGCTGCACTACCACCGCCACTATACTGACGGCTTGTTTGTGCCGGCTTGTGCGGCCGCGGCTAAAGCTGGCGCACATATTTTGGACGTGGGTTTGGGGGCGGCGGTTCGTTCGTATGGGCAGGGTGATGTGCTGTCCATGGCGGCCTATCTGGAAGATGAGCTGGGCCTGAGTACCAAAATCAACAAAGATGCCATCCGTAACGCTAATTTTGTGTGTAAACAGATTATGCCTTATTATGACCGTTATTGTTCTCCCTATTTTCAGGGCCTTGATTATGACGTGGTAGAACACGCCATGCCCGGCGGAGCTACCTCCTCGTCACAAGAAGGGGCGCTCAAACAGGGGTATATCCATCTGTTGCCGTACATGCTGAAATTCCTTGCGGGTACCCGCAAGGTGGTACGCTACCATGATGTGACTCCCGGCTCACAAATCACCTGGAATACCGCATTTTTGGCGGTGACAGGCGCGTGGAAGCGGGGCGGTGAAGAAGAAGTAAAATACCTTTTGGGAGTGCTGAACGAGGTGACCCGCATCAGTGAAGCGGATTTGAGCCCTGAAATACGCGAAGCCCGCCTGAGTATTTATCAGGATTGTAATGATGCTTTCCGTAATCTGCTTTTAGGTAAATTTGGCAAGCTGCCCTTGGGTTTCCCGGCCGATTGGGTGTACCAAAGCGCTTTTGGCAATGGCTGGAAAAACGCTATTGCCTCGCGCACGGAGGATTCACCACTGGCAACGCTGCGGGATATCAACCTTGCGGCGGAAGAACAATCCATCATCGATGTTATTAAGCGCAAACCTACGGAAGAAGAATTTGTGCTGTACTTGAACCATCCGGGGGATGCGCTCAAAACCATTCAGTTTAAAGCCACTTTCGGTGATCCCAATAATTTGCCTTTACACGTGTGGTTTGAAGGCATGAAGCCCGGACAGGATTTGTATTTTAACGAATCCCGTGGTAAACCTCATCATCTCTCTCTGTTGAGCATTTCGCGCCCTAATGTTTTGGGCGTGTCGGTGTGCCGCTACGTGCTGGATTCGGAAATTATGAGCTGCGAAGTGCAGGTCAACCAGCCCGAAACCTCGGCAAGCAAGGGGCTGGTGAAGGCTGATCCTGCCAATCCGCAGCAGATTGGCGCCCCCAGCAACGGAGATTTGTGGGTAATGTACGTACATCCGGGGGATATTGTTACAAAAGGTGAAGAACTGTTCAACGTGTCCATCATGAAGCAGGAAAAAGCCGTTTTGGCGCCGATGGACGGCATTGTGAAACGTGTTTTAAAAACGGCAGACTATCGGGAAAGCAAACAAATGGTTTCGGTTCGTGAAGGTGAACTTATTGTTGAACTCGGGCCTGTGCCGCGCGTTTGTCACAATGAAGCCTGTGGAAGACCCATTATCATGGAAGATATTGAGTATTGTCCCTATTGCGGTGACCGTTTACAAAAATAGAGGATACGGAACTTTTTTGTTGCAAATGGGGTATTTTTAGAAGAGGATAAACCATCTCTGTAAGAATGGTATATACTCTTTCATCTGGTCTCAATCCGGGAGGATGTCATGGTCAAAAACCAGTCAGCCACCAAGCCTGTAACCACTAAGCGTAAGGGTGAAACATCTGTGGAAGACATTACCAAGAAGCTGGTGCTTACTGGCGCTGACATCGTGGGCATTGGCACTGATGCGGAATTGCTCGTTGGCGGGAAAAACTATAATACAGCCTTAATCAGCGAGATTAAGGGTATTCAGGCCCCGCATTTTAGAGCAATTTCCTCCATTGCCTTTAACCGCGTTCTTGATGAAACTACGGTTATTGCCAAGCTGGTACGCTCAATTGTTGATAAAGAATATAAACGTATCGATTGGAATGATTCTGAAATTAACCAAGATCCCGATTTTTTACAAAAATTTGTCAGAGTCTTGGGTAAGCAGATTCAAGAAGCTGCCGCGTTACAAAGTGACCAGCAACAAATACGCCTTCGCACCTTCGTGAACAATGTTGTTGAAGGCTTTGCCACTTCGCCTGAGGGTATTGACCAATTACGGAAAAGATCCATCCTTGTACAAGCTGCTATTTTATCAGTAATTTTGCCCAAGGATGTCATGGATGCCGTGCGTAGTGCTTATCTGGGTATTTGTAAAGATGCTCAGGAAGAAGGTGTGGCTGTGGCTGTGCGTTCTTCGGCAGCGGGGGAAGATTCCCGCAAAAAAGCCTTCGCAGGTTTGCAAGATACCTATCTGAATATGGTAGGTGACGATAAAGTTGTGCAAGCCTATCATTGGGATTGCGCTTCGGCCTATAATTTACGCTCCATGACCTATCGCCGTGAAGCCATTTTGGATGCCTTGATCAAGGCTGAAGAAACGGGCGATGAATCTATCGCCATTACTGCCAAACAGGAATGGGCCATCGAAAACACCTCTTTATCGGTGTGTATGATGCGTATGATCAATCCTGTTATTTCAGGCACGGCCTTTTCTGCCGATACCGCTACAGGATGCCGTGGCACAGACCGTAAAGATCTTGTCAGCATTGACGTGAGTTATGGTCTGGGTGAAGCCGTTGTGGGCGGGAAAGTGACCCCCGACAAGCTTTATGTCTTCCAGCGTGATGACGGTGCCGAAGTGGTTATCCGTCAGATGGGCTGCAAAGACATGAAAATTGTTTATGACGAGAAGGGCGGCACAAAGGAAGTTCCCGTTCCAGAATTGGAAGCCTTGCGCTGGGCCTTGTCGTTGCAACAAGCCGAACGTGTTGCCAAGGGCGTTCGTGCGGTCAGTGCTGCCTATGGCGGCATGATTATGGATACAGAATTCTGTATCGATTCCAAAGACGAATTGTGGTTTGTACAGGCCCGTCCCGAAACCCGCTGGAATGAAGAACTGGAATTGCACCCGCATACCATCTTTATGCGGCGGCGCGAGGTGGACGAAAAAGCCGCTGCTCAGGCCGAAATTTTGGTGGAAGGCAATGGCGCTTCCCGTGGTGCCGGGCAAGGCAAGGTTAAGTTTTTGCGTTCGGCCCTTGAATTGAATAAAATATCCAAGGGTGATGTGCTTGCCGCTGACCGTACGGATCCGGATATGGTGCCGGGCATGCGGGTTGCTTCCGCTATCATGGCGGACGTGGGCGGTGACACCAGCCATGCGGCCATTACCTCGCGTGAATTGGGTATTGCAGCCGTTATTGGCATTCAGCGTGTTGATATTTTACGAGCGCTGGACGGAGCGGAAGTCACCGTTGATGGTACACGCGGGCGTGTCTATCGCGGCTTGCTTCCCCTGCATGAAGTGGGCGGCGAAATGGATTTGTCCAAACTGCCTCCCACCAAAACCAAGGTGGGCCTTGTGCTTGCAGACGTGGGGCAGGCTTTATTCTTGTCGCGCCTGCGGCGTCTCCCAGAATTTGAAGTGGGGCTGCTGCGTGCTGAGTTTATGCTGGGGAATATCAGTATTCACCCTGCCGCATTGGAAGCCTTTGACAACGGCACTCTTGAAAGTATTGTCCACACCAAATTGAAAGAGATGGAAAACCGTCTTTCCAAGGTGTTGCGCGAACAGATGGCGGCTGGACTTATTGTCTTCAATTTTAAAATTCGTGAATATGTTGGTGAAATCACGGGCCTTGCCGAGGAAATCGACAAACTGGCTTCTGCTGATAAAACCCTTGGGGCTGAAGAAGTTCTGTTACAGCATCGCAAATTGCGTGAACTGGACCATAAACTTGACCAGCACATGGAAATGGCAACCCGCCGCTTAGACGTACTCAAGAGTTCTGTGGATATTGCTGATCATGTACGGGTTATCATGGGATTTGAAGACGAATTGACTTTGTTGTCCCATTCTGATCCCGAAGACGCAAAGCGCCGTGCGGAAATTGAAGCTACTGTAGACGCACATGTTGCACGGGTAAAAGATTTACCGCAAGTAAGCCGTTTACTGGAAAATATCAGCCGTCTGCGTGAAGAAGTGGGCTTACGCACCGGGGTAAAGAAAGAAATGGATGAAGTACGGGGGCTTATTGATAAGATCCGTAAAATCATCAAGTCACGCGGTTTCCGTACGGGTAAAGAACATTATGTGCAAACCTTGGCACAAAGCTTGGCCTTATTTGCCATGGCTTTCTACGGCAAATCCATTGTGTACCGCACGACAGACTTTAAAAGTAACGAGTATTGTAATCTGCTGGGCGGTAATCTGTTTGAACAGGTTGAAGCCAATCCTATGCTCGGCTATCGCGGTGTTTCCCGCCACATCCATGATTGGGAAATTGAAGCCTTTAAATTGGCTCGTGGTATGTACGGTGGCAGTAACCTGCAAATGATGCTGCCCTTTGTGCGTACCCTTGAGGAAGCCCGCTCCATGCGCCGTTACCTTGAACAGGTGCATAAGCTGAAACCCGGTCAGGATGGTCTTAAAATTATCCTTATGTCGGAAATTCCCGCCAACGCTATTCTTGCCAAACAGTTTATTGAAGAATTCGATGGTTTCTCTATTGGTTCTAATGATATGACCCAAATGGTTCTGGCGACAGACCGTGACAATGCTAGTCTTGCTCATATCTATGATGAAGAAGATCCCGCCGTGGTCTGGGCCATTTTAGTGACCATTTTTACCGGACAGCGATATTGCAAAAAGGTGGGTTTCTGCGGACAGGGTGTTTCCAATAGTCTTATCCTGCGCGGCCTTGTCGCCATTGCGGGTATTGCCTCAGCTTCGGTTGTACCTGATACCTTCTATCAAACCCGCTTTGACATCGCCGCTGTGGAAGCTGAAAAGATCCCCACCGAAGGTTTGGGGGATTGGCTCATTGAACAACATCATGAACGCCTCGAATCGTTGATGGAAAAGCACGGCTATGGGCATATTTTGAAAAAATATACCCAACCAGCGGATATCAGCGAATGGTATGAAGGCGAATTGCAGCGCCGTCATGAACAATTGCGTGAACATCTGGATACCCCTAAGGAATCCTTCTATCGGGCAGAGCTTCAGGCTTTTCGTTCTGCCTTCCACAAACCCGTCTTGTACGCTACGTGGGATTGGGGCACAACGGTGTTTGACGCTATGCGTCAGGCAGGCTTCAATAGCTACGACGCACACGCTAAGGCTCTTGAAGAATACCGCAAGGTTAAATGGTAGAAAGCTCTATTGTAGATATATAAAAAAGGGGCCTTGTGGCCCCTTTTTTATATAATACGGCTTTTGAAAGCCGTATACCTATTTACTTAACACTAAGGTTTTGAATGAAACTTCATTGCGACGTTGCACTTGCAGAAGAACCGCACCACGGGTCACAGCCTCTTCTTTTACAATTTTAGACAACGCTGTCACTGTGTGGACAGGTTTCATGTTTGCGGTCAGGATTATATCTCCATCACGCAGGTCAGCCTCATAGGCGGGCTTGTCAGCAATAACATCCGTAATCAACAGGCCCCCCTTCAGCTTTAAGGCTTTAGCTTCTTCGGCAGTGAGGGGGCGCACCGACATGCCAAGGGTAGCGGCCTTTTCAGCCTTGCCCTGCTTCAAAGGACCACCACGTTGCGCCGACAATTGATCCGCAGAACGTTCGCCCAAGGTTAATTGCAAGGTTTTGTTCGCGCCATCGCGCCACACAAGCAGCTTGACAGTGCTACCGGGGCTTTTATCCGCAATGGCACGGAGGAGGGCGCTTGGATCTTCCACGTCCTTACCGTCGACGGACAAAACCACATCACCAGCCAGCATGCCCCCCTTAGCGGCGGGTTCGTCAGGCATGACGCTCCCAATAAGCGCGCCCTTGGCTTTATTCAAGCCCAAGGCTTTTGCCGTATTTTCGTCTACTTCTTGAATAGTTACACCAATCCAACCCCGTTGAACTTTTTTGCCGTCCTTAATCTGATTGGTAATTTTTGCGGCCATATTACTGGGAATGGCAAAGCCAATCCCTTGCCCGCTGGCGATAATAGCCGTGTTGATGCCGATAACTTCGCCATTCATATTAATGAGGGGGCCGCCGCTGTTACCGGGATTGATGGAAGCGTCAGTCTGCAAAAAGTTATCAAAGGGGCCGGAGCGAATATCTCGACCTTTTGCCGAAAGAATACCTGCTGTTACGGTGTGATCAAGGCCAAAAGGGTTACCGATGGCTAAAAGCCATTCGCCCACTTGGGCTTTGTCAGAATCACCGAAACGTAAAAAGGGTAAAGGTTTTTTGGCGTCAATTTTGAGTAGGGCCAAGTCGGTTTCTTCATCCGCCCCGATGAGGGTTGCGGTGATAGATTCGGACTTGCCATTGGCACCGTCAAGATTAATACGAATCACATCAGCGTCAGCAACCACATGGTTATTGGTAACAATATACCCGTCAGCGGAAATGATGAAACCCGAGCCTAAGGAACGCTGTTTTTGAGGCCGTGGCTTTTGCCCCTGAAATCGTTCAAACTGTTCAAAAAATTTCTCAAATCCGGGAGGAGCACCACGGAAAACACCGCCGAAGGGGTCATCATTGCCTCCCTTCGCCATTCTTTCCGTGCCGATATTCACCACGGCTGGCCCACAGTTTTTTGCCAGAACGGTAAAATTCGGCAAAGTCTCAGCTTGGGCAAGCCCTGCTGATATCAGCCAAGTAATGG
Source organism: Desulfovibrionaceae bacterium (assembly GCA_036655975.1). Classification (GTDB taxonomy): domain Bacteria; phylum Desulfobacterota; class Desulfovibrionia; order Desulfovibrionales; family Desulfovibrionaceae; genus CASQEL01. Next base: position 32,766 of record JAVVPD010000012.1, read on the forward strand.
TCATCAACGCGACCATTGATTTTTTTATAAGCATGTAATCTCCTTTATTTTAACGCATTAATACATATAAAAGCAGAGAGCAAGCCAAAAGCAAGTTCTCGTGCATAGTTAAGATAAGGCGTGTTTTTTATCTGTGAAGGCTAGGGATGAAAATTGCCAAGCTATATGTCACGGCTTATCGCAATTTTTTGGCAACGCTCTTGGCATTTTTGGGGGAGGAAAACCCGGCTTCGATCAGACGGCGAGCTTCAGAATCTCGGATTTGACGGCTTTGCGCCCCAAGCAATACGGCAATAAGGCGTGTATTGCCGCGTTGGGCGGTTAATACAATATTATACCCGCTTTCGCACACGAAACCGGTTTTAAGCCCGTCAGCACCTCGGACATTTTTTACTAAACCATTTGTATTATATAAAATATTTCCATTAAAGCGGAGGGCAGTGGTGTTATGCACACGCAGCATATTTCTGTGTGCTTTGATGTAATTTTTGGAAAGTGTCAGCATGTCTGTTGCTGTTGTCAATTGACCGACAGCGGGCAGGCCATGGGGCGTTTTAAATACGGTATTTTTCATACCCAATTGTTGGGCTTTGGTATTCATTTTACGGATAAAGGCGGGCACACCCTTGCCACAGTGCTCTGCCACGGCGGTGGCGGCATCGTTGCCGGAAGCGATAGCCATGCCTTCCAGCAAATCCATAAAAGGCACACGCTGACTGCGGCGTAAGCCCATGGAAGAGCCCCCTGTAGTGGCTGCATAGCGGCTGATACGCACCGTATTCTGCCGTTTTATGCGTCCGCTTTTGATCATGTCCATGGCAATGTGCAGTGTCATCAATTTAGTGAGTGACGCTGGAGCTATGGAAGTGTGGGGATTTTGTGAATACAAAATGCGCCCCGTACTGGCATTATATAAAAGGGCAGAACGCGCATTGAGTTTAGCACTGGCCTCAAATGGCGCGGCGCAAAAACACAGTGCTAACAAGCACACGAAGACAATTCTGACAGAAAAAAAGGGCACTAGGAATCCAAACTTTCTGGGGTTTTGGGTAAAAGCTTTTCGCCTTCTTTTACCGCCTGCAGGGCAAAGGCCACCAGCACGGGGCCAAAGATCAGCCCCACCGGCCCAAAGGAGGCCATGCCGCACAAGATAGAGAGCACTAAAACAAACAGTGGGGCACTGATGCCTTGTTTCAAAAATAAAGGGCGTAAAATATTGTCCACACCGGCTACCGCGAAGACTCCCCATAGGGCCAGCCCCACAGCGGCAAAGGTGGAACCGGTAAACCAGAGCATGAGACACAGTGGCAACCAGACCAGCGCCGTACCCACAACAGGGATAGGAGCCACAAAGGTGGCAAGCAAAGCCCAGAATGCGGGCTGCTTAATGCCTGCTACGGCAAAACCTATACCGCACAATAAACCC